>JAFTIP010000044.1 GCA_017456845.1 Ruminococcus sp. | reverse complement strand
TGTAATTTCAGGTGCAGAGCTTGAGCTTTCAATCTTTACTCAGTGGTCTGTGGTAGTGGTTGGCGTTGCCTACATTGTGCTTCGTTGCCTTGGTAAGCATTTTGGCTCTTATTTCAGTGCAAAGGCTACCAAGTGCGAGCCTACAATTGTAAAATATCTTGGTATAACCCTGTTCCCTCAGGCAGGTGTTGCTTTGGGTATGATGTCAGTTGTTGCGGCTTCTTCTGAGTTTCACGGCAGTCATGAGGTTGAGATTATCAGAAACCTCACCTTATTCTCGGTAATGATTTACGAGCTTGTTGGTCCCATGATGACCAAAATTGCCCTTACAAAAGCAGGCGAAATCAACCCCGAGCACAGAAAATCTGCCCGCGGTGTTATGCACAGATAAGCTTATTTCAGCCCTTGTGAGAATACACAGGGGCTTTTTTATGTCAAAATTAATAATGGTTGTTAAAAAGTAATGGCGGTAGTAGGGCAAATTGGAGATTATAGGTAAATATGGTTTAAAGTATAAAAATTACTTGACAAATATCGGGTAAATGCGGTAAAATAAATCTAATTTCTTTTATTATATATAAGTATAAATGCAATGACGGAGAACGGTTTTTTTATAGGGTTTCTCAGAGAGCCTGTGTGTGCTGAAATCAGGCAAATCCAAAATTAACCCCTCGCTCCCGAGCAGGTTTACCCAAAGGCAAAGACTTAGTAGGTATTCACGGCTTGCCGACGTTAACGGCTTTTAAGTGGTTGCCTTTTTTAAAAAGGCGGCAATACGGGTGGTACCGCGGTTATTTATCGTCCCTGAAGCATAAGTATGGCTTCAGGGCGTTTATTTTTTTATTTTTCATTTAGTAAGGAGATAAGAAAAATGAAACAGGTAAGAATTTCTGACGTAACTTTAAGAGAGGGTGCAACTCACAAGGGTGCAACCTTAAGTTTCAAAGAAAAAATCGAGATTGCAAAGCTTCTTGATAAGCTTAACACAGATGTTATTGAAATGCCGGCTATCGAAAATACCGCAACAGATACTCTCCTGCTAAAAACTCTATCTTCTCTCCTTAAAAATTCTCAGCTTGCAGTTGTTGCAGGCACAACCAAAGAGCAAATCGACAAAACTTGGGCGGCTGTAAGCGGTGCTAAGGCAAAGCGTCTTATTATTTCGCTTCCTACCTCAAACGTAAGAATGGAGTACATCAGCCACTTTAAACCTAAGGCAATGATTGAAAAGATTAAAGAGCTGGTATCTTATGCTGCAGGTATCTGCGACTTTGTTGAATTTGAGGCAGAGGATGCCACAAGAAGTGAGAAAGAATTTTTGTGCGAAGCAGTTAACGCTGCCTTAGAGGCAGGTGCAAAGGCTGTTACGATTTGCGATACTGCCTCTGCTTCACTTCCTTCTGAGCTTGAAGCCTTAATTCAGAGCCTTTATGAGGCTTGCCCCAAGCTTAAGGACGTACAGCTTGGCGTTGCCGCCTACAACGAGCTTGGTATGGCAAACGCCTGTGCGGTGTCATCTTTTAAGTGCGGTGCTGAGTATATTAAAACTTCAGTTTCCAAAACAAAGCTTAACTCTACCGAAAGCTTTGTTCACCTTATCCGCTTAAGAGGCGAGCAGATGGGCATTTGCGTTGGACTTAACGTTACAGAGCTTTCACGCACAGCTGCCCAGATTAAAACAATTGCTAAAACACGCAGAAGCGATAATACTCCCTTTGATAATAAAATCGGCGAAAGTGCTGACATTGCAATCAGCAAGGACAGCGATATTTCTGAAATCAGCAAGGCAGTTAAAGAGCTTGGCTACACCCTTTCAGATGATGATACCGCTAAAGTTTACGAGGCTTTCTTATTAACTGCCGCTAAAAAAGAGGTAGGTGCAAAAGAGCTTGAGGCAATTGTGGCTTCTGAAGCTTTGCAGGTGCCTCCCACATATAAGCTTGTAAGCTACGCAGTAAACTGCAGTAATGTAATCGCTCCTACTGCTCACATTGTTGTTGAGAAAAAGGGAGAAGAGCTTTGCGGACTTTCTACAGGTGATGGCCCCATTGATGCCGCACTTTTAGCTTTAGAGCAGATTGTAGGCTGCCACTATGAGCTTGACGATTTCCAGATTCAGGCTGTTACAGAAGGCAGAGAGGCAATGGGCGAGGCTCTTATTAAGCTTCGTTTTGACGGCGTGCTTTACTCAGGCAGAGGTATTTCTACCGATATTATGGGTGCAAGCATCAAGGCTTACCTTAACGCCCTCAATAAAATTGTATACGAGGAGGATTAAGTATGAAGTTATCTTTTTCCACCAACGGTTGGAACGGCTTTACTTGGGAAGATTTTTATACTATGGCAAAGGACTTAGGCTTTGCAGGTATTGAAATCCACGACGTTTCTAATCAGGCTTTTCAGGGGGTTAACGGCCCTTTGAAGCATGAGAATATATCTAAAACTGCCAGAAATATGGCTAACTTAGGTCTTTCGATTCCATGTATAAACGTTCTTTGCGATATTTCAAATAAAAATAATATTGACGATAACGTAACCGAGATTATCGAGCATATCTCACTTGCTAAAAAGTTGGGGGCACCTTTCGTAAGGCTCAGAGCAGGTGCAGAGGGCGGAGCAGACGTTGACGACGTTTGTGCAGAGGTTCTGGCTTCCGTTAAAGACTTTGCCGAGGAAACCGAGGTTACCGTTCTGGTAGAGACTGTAGGCGTTTACGCCGACACTAAACGTCTTGCAGACCTTTTGAATCGCTTTGCATGCGATAATATCTCAGCTTTATGGGATTTTAACCATCCTTACAGAGCAGGTGAAAGCCCTGAAACCACTTTAACAAACTTAGGTGCTTACGTTAAGCACGTTCATATTAAGGACTCAGCCACCACTGATAACGGTTTCGAATACCGCCTTATGGGCGAGGGCGATATGCCCATTGAAAGAATGATGCTTTCTCTTCGCTCAATTAACTATGAGGGCTTTGTTTCCTTTGAGTGGCGAAGTGAGTGGATAGAGGAAATCGGCGACGCAGGTATTGTGTTCCCTCATTTTATAAACTTTATGAGCCGTTTCGAAACTGCTAAAACTACCTCTGATACTCTCTATGACAACAACACGAAAACAGGCAAATACGTTTGGAAAAAAGAAACCCTTATTACCAAAACCTTCCCTGAGGTTTTAGATAAAATGGCCGACCTTTTCCCTGACCAGTATGCCTTTAAATACACAACTCTTGACTACACCCGTACATATTCTCAGTTCAGAGATGATGTTGACGAGTTTGCACGCACTCTTATTGCTTTAGGTGTAAAAGCAGGCGACAAGGTTGCCGTGTGGGCTACAAATGTTCCCCAGTGGTTTGTTACTTTCTGGGCAACTACAAAAATCGGTGCAGTATTGGTTACTGTTAACACAGCTTACAAAATCCACGAGGCAGAGTACCTTTTCCGTCAGTCTGATACTCATACCTTGGTAATGATTGAAAATTGCCTCGATGCCGATTATGCCGGTATTATGCAAGAGCTTTGCCCCGAACTTAAAAACACCAAGCCCGGCGAGCCCTTGCACGCAAGACGCCTTCCATTCCTCAGAAATATTATTACAGTGGGCTTTTCAATGCCCGGCTGTCTTACATGGGAGCAGTCCTTGGGACTTGCTTCCAAGGTTCCTCAGGAAGAGGTTAAGCGCAGAGCTTCTTTAATCGACCCCAACGACGTTTGTAATATGCAGTACACCTCGGGAACCACAGGATTCCCCAAGGGTGTAATGCTTACTCACTACAATATCGTTAACAACGGTAAGTGTATCGGCGACAGAATGGACCTTTCCACCGCTGACAGAATGATGATTCAGGTGCCTATGTTCCATTGTTTCGGTATGGTGCTTTCTATGACTGCCGCCATGACCCACGGTGCACAGCTTTCGCCCATACCATACTTCTCGGCAAAGAACTCCCTTGCTTGTATCAATAATGAGAGAATCACCTGTTTCCACGGTGTTCCTACAATGTTCATTGCTTTACTTGAGCACGAGGACTTCGAGAAAACCGACTTTTCTTACGTTCGTACAGGTATTATGGCAGGCTCACCTTGCCCCATATCTGTAATGGAGGACGTAGTAAATAAAATGAATATGTCTGAAATAACCATTGTTTACGGTCAGACAGAAGCATCCCCCGGATGTACAATGAGCTCCACCGACGACCCCCTTGACGTTCGAGTGGGAACAGTAGGCAGAGCCTTGCCTCAGATTGAGTGTAAAATTGTTGACCCGGAAACAGGCGATGAAATGCCCGTTGGAGAAACAGGTGAGTTTGTGGCACGCGGCTACAACATTATGAAGGGCTACTACAAAATGCCTCAGGCAACTGCTAACGCCATTGATTCTGAGGGTTGGCTTCATACAGGCGACCTTGCCTGTAAAACACCTGACGGTAACTACCGTATTACAGGCAGACTCAAGGATATGATTATCCGCGGCGGCGAGAATATCTACCCCAAAGAGATTGAGGAGTTTATCTACACTCATCCGTCGGTAAGCGATGTTCAGGTTATCGGTGTTCCCGATGAGCAGTACGGCGAGGAAATCATGGCTTGTGTTATTCTTAAAGAGGGCGAGAGCCTTACGGAAGCAGAGCTTAAAAAATATGTACTTGACCATATGGCAAAGCACAAGGTGCCCAAGTATATTGATTTTGTTGAGGGCTTCCCAATGAATGCCGCCGGCAAAATTCTTAAGTATAAAATGCGTGAAGACGCAGTTAAAAAATATAATCTGTCTAAGGCAGATAAAATTGAAACAGCTTAATATTTATAAATTATAGACAAAGGAGATTTTTAACAATGCTGGATATCAAAATTACCAGAACTCAGACTCCTAAAGAGAAGCCTGATCAGAGCAAACTCGGTTTCGGTAAAATCTTTACCGACCACATGTTTATTATGAATTACACAGAGGGCAAAGGCTGGCACGACCCCAGAATCGAGCCCTATCACAACCTTGAGCTTTCTCCTGCATCAATGGTTTTCCATTACGGTCAGGAAATGTTTGAGGGCTTAAAGGCTTACCGCGGTAATGATGGCAAGGCTCGTCTTTTCCGCCCCGATATGAACGGTAAGCGTACAAACGACACAAACAAGCGTCTTTGCATCCCCGAGCTTCCTGTTGAAGATTTCGTTGAGGCTGTTAAGGCTGTTGTAAAGGTAGACGAAGACTGGATTCCCACAGCTCCCTCCACATCTCTTTACATCCGTCCTTTCATTATTGCAACTGACGATTTCCTCGGTGTTGCACCTTCCAAAACATATATGTTCATCATCATCCTTTCTCCCTCAGGTGCTTACTACGAAAGCGGTCTTGCTCCTGTTGGCATCTGGATTGAGGACGACTATGTAAGAGCTGTTAAGGGCGGTATCGGCTTTGCTAAAACAGGCGGTAACTATGCTGCATCCTTGGCTGCTCAGGTTAAAGCTCACGACGGCGGTTACAGCCAGGTTCTCTGGCTCGACGGTGTTGAGCGTAAATACATCGAAGAAGTTGGCGCTATGAACATCTTCTTCAAAATCGACGGCAAGGTTGTTACTCCTGCACTTTCAGGTTCAATCTTACCCGGTATCACAAGAAACTCCGTAATCACTCTTTGCAAAGACTGGGGTCTTGAGGTAGAGGAAAGAAAGATTTCCGTTGATGAGCTTATTGAAGCTCAGAAGAGCGGTAAGTTAGAGGAGTGCTTCGGCTCAGGTACAGCTGCTGTTATCTCTCCTGTTGGTACACTCCGCTATAAGGACGACGTAATGCAGATTGGCGACGGCACAACAGGTGCTTTAAGCCAGAAGCTTTACGACACAGTTACAGGCATCCAGAACGGCACAGTAGAGGATAAGTTCGGCTGGGTTGTGAACGTATGATAGTAAAACCTAAAAGAATTACACTTTTCGCAGGCCATTACGGCTCAGGCAAAACCAACATTGCCGTAAACTATGCCTTAAAGCTTAAAGAAACAGGTAAGGCGGTTGAGATTGCCGACCTTGATATCGTTAATCCCTACTACCGCACCAAAGACAGCGAAGAAGAGTTAAATAAAGCCGGCATAAGGGTTATATCCTCAGAGTTTGCAAACTCCAATGTGGATTTTCCCGCAATGCCCGGTGAGGCTTACTCCATAATTGATAATAAGGATACTTATGCAGTATGCGACGTTGGCGGTGATGACCGTGGTGCTTATGCGTTAGGCAGATTCCGTGAGGGAATTATGGCCGAGGACTACGAGATGTACTTGGTTATAAATAAGTACCGCCCCTTAACCAGCGACGTTGACTCTTTAAAAGAGATTAAAGAGGAAATCGAAGCCGCGGCTGGTATTCCTTTTACCGCTATTGTTAATAATTCAAACTTAGGCCGCGAAACCACCGCCGAGGCAGTTTTAAGCTCCATAGACTACGCCAATGAGGCATCGGCAAAGCTTAACCTGCCCGTAAAGCTTACGGCGGTTCATGAGCCTTTGTATAACGAGCTTAAAGATAAAATAGAAAACTTAATGCCTTTAGTTTTGCAACAGCGAAATTTCTGGTAATTTTGACAAATGAGTGAGAATGTTTTATGATATATACATAACTCATTCCAAGGAGGAAATAAAATGGCAAAGGTTACTTTTAACAAAGACAAATGTAAAGGTTGTTCTCTTTGCGTAGGTGTATGTCCCAAGGGCATTGTGGCTCTCTCAAATGAGCTTAACGCAAAAGGCTACCATCCCGCACAGGTTACAGATCAGGAAAAATGCATCGGCTGTGCTTTCTGTGCTACAATGTGTCCCGACTGTGTAATCACAGTTGAGAAATAAGGAGGTATATCAGATATGGCAGATAAAGTTTTAATGAAAGGTAACGAGGCTATGGCTGAGGCTGCTATTATGGCAGGCTGCCGTCATTATCTCGGTTATCCCATTACACCCCAGACGGAAATCGCTGCTTATATGAGCAAACGTATGCCTAAGGTTGGCGGTACATTCTTACAGGCAGAAAGCGAAATTTCTGCAATTAATATGGTTATCGGCGTTGCAAGTGCAGGTAAAAGAGCTATGACATCATCCTCAAGCCCCGGTATCTCTCTTAAGGGCGAGGGCCTTTCTTACCTTGCAGGCTGCGACCTTCCCGCATTTGTTGTTAACGTTCAGCGTGGCGGCCCCGGTCTTGGCGGTATTCAGCCTTCTCAGGCAGACTACTTCCAGGCAACCCGCGGTACATCTCACGGTGACTATCATATGATCGTTCTTGCTCCTAACTCTGTTCAGGAAATGGTTAACCTTACTTTCCAGGGCTTTGATATGGCAGACAAGTACAGAATGACAGTTATGCTTCTTGCAGACGGCACAATGGGCCAGATGATGGAGCCTGTTTCCCTTGATATGGGCGAGGTTAAGACTTACGACAAGCCTTGGGCTGTTACAGGCACCAATTGCGAAAGAGAGCACAACATCGTTAACTCCCTTTTCTTAAAGCCTGAGCTTTTAGAGCAGAAGAACTTCGAGCGTTTCGAGCGTTACGCTTGCATCGAAGAGAACGAAGCAATGTACGAGGAGTATCTTATGGACGATGCAGAAGTTTGTATCGTTGCTTACGGTATCTCTGCAAGAATTGCAAAGAACGCTATTGATGCGGCAAGAGCTAAGGGCATCAAGGTTGGTATGTTCAGACCCATCACTCTCTGGCCTTTCCCCAAGAAGGAAATCAGAGCTATTGCAGATAAGGTTAACTCCTTCATCAGCGTTGAGCTTTCTATGGGTCAGCTTATTGAAGACGTTAAGCTCTACACAGAGTGCACAAAGCCTGTTTACCTCTGCAACCGTACAGGCGGTATGATTATGACTCCCGAAGAGGTTCTGGCTAAGATTGGAGAAGCAGTAGGAGGTAACAAATAATGGCAGTTGTATTCGAAAAGCCTAAGGCATTAACTGACGCTACACTTCACTATTGCCCCGGCTGTACTCACGGTATTATTCACCGCCTTGTTGCTGAGGTTCTTGACGAGCTCGGCGTTCAGGGCAAAACAGTAGGTATTGCATCCGTTGGTTGCTCAGTTATGTCCTACGATTATTTTGACGTTGATATGGTTCAGGCTGCTCACGGCCGTGCTCCTGCAGTTGCTACAGGTGTTAAGCGTGCAAACCCCGAAAACATCGTTTTCACATATCAGGGCGACGGTGACCTTGCTGCTATCGGTACTGCTGAAACAGTTCACTCTGCAGCAAGAGGCGAGAACATCACAATCATCTTCGTAAATAACGCTATCTACGGTATGACAGGCGGCCAGATGGCTCCTACAACTCTTCCCGGTCAGGTTACTCAGACCTCTCCCTACGGCAGAGATACAAACCACGTTGGTTTCCCCTTAAAGGTTTGCGAACTTCTTTCAAACGTTGACGGCGCTGCATACCTTGAGCGTGTTGCAGTTAACAACGTTAAGAACGTAAAGGCAGCTAAAAAGGCTATTAAAAAGGCGTTTACATATCAGACTGAGGGCAAGGGCTTCTCTCTTATTGAGGTTCTTTCTACTTGTCCTACAAACTGGGGTCTTACACCTCCCGATGCTTTAAAGTGGCTTGAGGAGAATATGATTCCTTACTATCCCTTGGGTGTATACAAGGATAAATACGCAGAGGAGGCAGAAAAGTAATGACAACTAATATGCTTATTGCAGGCTTCGGCGGTCAGGGTATCCTTTTTACAGGTAAATTCTTAGCTTACGAAGGTCTTTTAGAGGGCAGAGAGGTAAGCTGGCTTCCTTCTTACGGCCCTGAAATGCGTGGCGGTACTGCTAACTGCTCTGTTATCCTTTCCGACACACCCGTAGGTTCTCCCATTGTTTCAAATCCCGATACACTTTTGGTTATGAACCTTCCTTCTCTCGACAAATACGAGGATGCCACAGTTAAGGGCGGCAAGATTTTCGTTGACTCTGCACTTATCGGCAGAAAGGTTCAGAGAACAGACGTAGAAGCTTATTACATTCCCGCAACTAAGCTTGCATCCGACGAAGGCCTTACAGGTCTTGCAAATATGATTCTTTTAGGCTATGTTATTAAGCACACTAATGTTATTCCCTTTGAGAATATCGAGCGTGCTTTGGCTAAGGTTGTTCCTGCTTCCAAGCAGCACCTTATTGAGTCTAACAGAAAAGCTCTTGAGCTTGGCTACAATTACGAGGGTTAATCCTCATAAATTAAGCTCAAAATTTTAGTATAAGGAGATAACCGCTATGACCGAACAGTTAAAAGAAATCGGCACACGACTTGAAGAACTCAGAGATATCTGTGGTGTATCTGCAGAAGAAATGGCTGAAAAGCTTGATATGAGCGTCGAAGAGTATCGCAAATACGAAGAAGGTCAGCTTGACTATTCTTTCAGCTTTTTATATAATGCTGCCAATGTCCTTGGTGTGGAAGTCGTCGATATTATGAGCGGTGACTCTCCCAAGCTTTCTACCTGCGTTGTTACCAAAAAGGATCAGGGTATTGTTGTTAAGCGTAATCAGTCCTATAACTATATGCACCTTGCCTACACATTCCGTAACAAAAACGCAGAGCCTATGATTGTTACAACCGAGCCTACTAACAAGGTTCCCGTTATGCATTCTCACGAGGGTCAGGAGTTTGACTACATTCTTTCAGGCACAATGAAGCTGTATATTGAGGATATTTCCTACGAGCTTTCTAAGGGTGACAGCGTTTACTATGATTCTTCCAAACCTCACTCCTTTAAAGCAATAGGCGACAAGCCTCTTAAATTCTTAGCAGTAGTGATTAAGTAAAACGAGGAACTTATTATGGCGATTTATGAAGAATATTTAGGCAGAACCCGTGATTCCTTTGAGTCTTACGAGGACTGCTGTAAAAACTATAAGCTTACGTGGAAGGCTGATTTTAACTTCGCTTATGATGTTATTGACAAACTGGGCACAGAAAAGCCCGACAAGCTGGCACTTCTCTACGTAGCTGACGACGGAAGCGAAAAACGTTTTACCTTCCGCGATATGATGCTCTGGTCAAATAAGGCTGCAAACTGCCTTAAGAAGCTTGGCATCAAAAAAGGCGACAGAGTACTTCTGGTTTTAAGGCGAAGTTATCTTTTCTGGATTACTTTACTTGGTATGCACAAAATCGGTGCAATTGTGGTTCAGGCTAACGATATGCTCAAAACAGGCGAGTACATCTACCGTTGTAACGTTGGCGGTATTTCTGCTGTTATCCTTACAGGTCACGGCAAATGTACCGAAATTTACGACGAGGGCGAGGGCGAGTATGAGTATGTTCGCCTTAAGATGGTTACCGAGCACAAAAAAGCAGGTGAGCATTGGATAGACTTCGAGGAAGAGCTTGAAAAAGCCTCTGACAAGTGGACACGCCCCACAGGCAGAGCCGATACAAAGGCTACAGACCCCATGATGATGTGCTTCTCATCAGGCACTACGGGCTATCCAAAGATGATTGTTCACGATTTTTCATATCCTCTTGGCCACATTGCAACAGGTGTGTTCTGGCACAGAGTAGTGGACGGCGGCTTGCACTTTACAATTTCCGATACAGGCTGGATGAAGTCTGTTTGGGGCAAGCTTTACGGCCAGTGGTTTGGTGAGTCTGCAATTTTAGTTTATGATTTCGAGCGTTTCGTTCCCAAGGATATCTTAAAGGTTCTTGAGAAATACAAGGTTACAACCTTCTGTGTTCCTCCTACAATGTACCGCTTTATTCTGCAGGAAGACGTAGCATCCTACGACCTTTCATCAATTACCCATTGCTGTACAGCAGGCGAGGCGTTGCCCTCAGACGTTTTCCTTAAGTGGAAAGAGATTACAGGCCTTGAGATTTACGAAGGCTTCGGTCAGAGCGAAACTCCTGTATGTATCGGTACTTTCTACCCATGGAACAAGCCCGTGCCCGGCTCAATGGGTCTGCCTGCTCCCGGCTTTAACATTACAGTCCGTGATTTAGACGGCGACGAGTGTAAGCAGGGTATTACGGGTGAGGTTTGCATTAAGGCACCTACTATGGCAAGCCGTCCCAGAGGACTTCTGTGCAACTACAACTGGAGTAAAGAAGATACCAAGGAAAAGTGGTACTCCGGCTACTATCACACAGGCGACACAGCTTACCGTGATGAGCAGGGCTACTTCCACTACGTTGGCAGAAATGACGACGTTATCAAATCCTCCGGTTACCGTATCGGCCCCTTTGAGGTTGAAAGTGTTCTTTTAGAGCATCCTGCAGTTTTAGAAGCTGCTGTTACAGCTTATCCTCACGAAACAAGAGGCCAGATTGTTAAGGCTAATCTTGTTCTCAGAGAAGGATATACTCCTTCCGATGAGCTTACAGAGGAGCTTCAGCAGTATGTTAAGCAGAATACTGCTCCTTATAAATATCCCAGAATTGTTGAGTATTTTGAGTCTCTGCCTAAAACCTTCTCAGGAAAAATCCGCAGAGTAGAAATCCGCGACAGAGATATTGAGAAATACAAGGCAGAAAAACGTGCTTTGGAAAAGTTCACATCTGACTGATAAATATTGAAAGGGTCTGTTAAACAGACCCTTTTTTAATGAATGGTGATTCTATGAAACAAAAAAACGTTGGCTTTTTTAAACGTGTTGGGCGATATTTTAAAAAAAATATAAAAAACAGCCTTCTATTGTTCCTTACTTTTTTCAAAATCGGTGCATTTACTTTTGGCGGCGGCTTGGCTATGATTCCATTTATAGAGCGTGAGACTGCCGAAAAGCACAAATGGATTAACAAAGAGGATTTGCTTGATATTGTTGTAATTGCCGAGTCAACACCGGGCCCTATTGCAATTAATGCCGCCACCTTTGTAGGTTACAAAACCGCAGGAGTATTAGGCTCAGCCTGTGCAACCTTGGGCGTTGTGCTTCCTTCGTTCCTAATAATTCTTCTGCTTTCATTTTGTCTTGATTATGTGGTTAATTTAAAACCCGTTGCTTATGCTTTGTGGGGTATACGAGCAGGTGTGCTGGCACTAATTGCCAAGTCTTTCTGGTCACTTTTCAAAACAAGCAAGAAAAACGTATTTTCTATAATAATGATGCTTCTTGCCTTTATAGCCGTAAGCGTATTCAAGCTTGATGTTATAATTATTGTTGCATCTGCAGCGGTTCTGGGCATTGCGGCATTCTTTATATCCAAGAAAGCAGGTGAGAAAAAATGATTTATCTTGAACTTTTTCTCACGTTTTTAAAGCTTGGTGCATTTACCTTTGGCGGAGGTGCCGCTATGATGCCTTTTATTCAGGAAGAGGCTGTAGCAAAATGGGGCTTCACCGCTGAGGAAATTATTAACTTTATCGCGATTTCCGAGTCTACACCCGGCCCCTTTGCCGTAAATATAGCAACCTTTGTAGGTGCCGAAAAGGGTGGCTTTTTTGGCTCTGTATGTGCCACTTTAGGATTAGTGCTTCCCTCGTTTATTATCATACTTATAATTGCAAAGTGTTACGAAAAATTCAAAACCAATAAAATCGTAGCAGGTGCTATGACAGGTCTTCGACCTACCTCAGTAGGACTTATTGCCGCCGCTACTGTTTCTATCGGTACGGAAGTTCTGTTTCCTGCAGGCTTTTCATTTGCTACAATGATCAGCTATGAGTTTATTGCGGCTTTTCTGATTTTTGCTTGTATGCTTGTTCTTTGCTTAAAAATTAAAAAGTTCAACCCCATTTATGTAATTCTTATTACTGCAGTTCTTGGTATAGCAGTAGGTTATGGGGGAGAGCTTTTAGGCGTTTCTATAATATAATAGTAAATCCCGTGTTCTTTCGAACACGGGATTTTTGCTGAATTAATCAGCAGCAGCCGCAGCCGTTGTTACCGCAACCATTGTCACAACCGTTGCCGCAACCGTTTGAGCCGTTACCGCCACAGCAGCAAATGAGGATGAGAAGGATGATAATCCAGCAGCAGTTACCGCCGCCAAAGAAGCCGTTACACATTTGTTTTTCCTCCTTTCTTGTTTACAATGCATACTATTTACCTGAGCTTGTACCTGTTACAAATTAATTAAATTGATTTGCGACAGATAAGCATTATTTGTGTATCAAAGACCTAATGAATATAAATATGTTGATACAAATTGTGCAAAACGACGAATATCCGAAGATATATTTGGCTATGTTTTTTGGCGTTTTCGATTGTTTTTGTCTATCAAAAAAGATATAATTTATACGATAGCAAATCTATGCTAAAAAATATTTATGGAGGTTTTTTTATGCAAAAGACAAGAAAACTCATCTCTATGCTTCTTGCAGTTCTGATGGTTCTTTCTATGTGTACTGTTGGTATGGTTAGCGCTTACGCTTTACCCGAAAACGCTGTTATCAACGACACAGAAGGTTCAGACGCAAGCAGCATCGACGGCGAACTTTACGGTCTTATGGGCGACTCTGACGCTAACGGCAAAATTAACGTTAAAGACGCTACCCAGATTCAGAAATTCGCCGCAAAGCTTATTGAGCTTGACGAAACAAGCGAAGCTCTTTCTGATGTTGACCTTAACGGCAAAGTAAATGTTAAGGATGCAACAGCTATTCAGAAGTGGGTTGCAAAGATTGCTGTTGATGCTCCTATCAACTGCCTCGTTTACATCCCCACAGAGCCTACAACAGTTGCTACTGAGCCCACAACAGAGCCTACAGTAATTGTTGTTCCTACAACTGCAGCTTCTGAGGACGAGCCCACAACTGCAGCTTCTGAGGATGAATCAGTTCCTGTTATCATCCCCACAACTGTTGTTACTGAGCCCACAGAGGCTACAACTGTTGCAACTGAGCCTACAGAGGCTACAACAACTGCAACAGAGCCCACAGAGGCTACAACTGAGGCTACAGAGGCAACAACAGTAACCACAGAGGCTACAACTGCTGCTCCCGTTATTCCCCAGACAATCAGAATCTACTTCACAAACACTCAGGGTTGGGAATTAGTTAACGTTCATTATTGGGGCGACGGTGCTTCCGAATGGCCCGGTGTTTCCATGACATACGTTGAAACCAACGATATGGGTCAGGATATTTATTCTGCTGAAGTTCCTGCAGGTATCACAGGTGCAGTATTTAACTGCCACTCAGAAACAGTTGGTGGCGACAACAACCAGACTGTTGATGTAACAGAAGGCTTTGCTGACAATGCAGGCTTCTATCCCGCAGAGCAGGATCCTGAAACAACAAAGTGGATTGTAGGTACATACACATACATTCCTAAGGAAGACCCCACAGAAACAACAACAGTTGCTCCCGAGACTCAGCCTACAGAGACAACAACAGTTGCCGCTGATACAGAGCCCACAGAAGCAACAACAGCAGCTCCCGAAACTCTCGGTGCCGGCTACTACCTCGTTGGTATTATTGACGGCGAAGAGTGCTGGGACGCTGATACACTTACAGCTGACAGAAAGTTTAAGGAAAATCCCGACGTAGCAGGCGACTATGTTCTTTACTTTACAACAGTTGGCGGCGACGAGTACAAGGTAGCTTACTTCGACGGCACAGCTATTACAGAGCTCTTCAAGGCTGAAGGCGAGCCCAACTACAAGATTGGTGTAACATCCGACAAGATTGGTTACTGCAAGATCGACTTCAATCCTGAAGGTCACTCCTACTGGTCTTACACTTACTTTACTGTAAAGACAACCACACCTCCTGAGACTCAGCCCACAGAGGGTCCCGGAACTCAGCCAACAGTTGCTCCTGAGTCCAAGCCCCAGCTTGAGAAGTCTGAGTATGAGCTCAGAGGTTCCTTCAACGATTGGAACGGCGAGTTCATGTATAAGACTGATGACGCTGACGTAGTTACACTTACTCTTGAGCTTGCAGAAGGCACTTATACATTTAAGGTTAAGAAGGACAGCACTTGGTACGGCAACGGCGGTACTATTGAAGACACAACCACAAAGACATCACAGGGCGGCTGGGAAATGGATCCTTCCGCAGGTGACTGTACTTTAAAGGCAACAGGCGGCTTCTATACATTTAACTTTAACACTTCTACAAAGAAGCTTATCATTCTTCACAGCACAGAGCCTGTAACAGAGCCCACAGAGGCTACAACAGCAGCTCCTGAGACATCTACAGCAGCTCCTGAGACATCTACAGCAGCTCCCGAGACATCTACAGCAGCTCCTGAGACATCTACAGCAGCTCCTGAAACATCCACAGCAGCTCCTGAGACATCCACAGCAGCTCCCGAAACATCCACAGCAGCTCCTGAAACATCCACAGCAGCTCCTGAGACATCCACAGCAGCTCCTGAAACATCCACAGCAGCTCCTGAGACATCCACAGCAGCTCCCGAAACATCCACAGCAGCTCCCGAAACAGAGCCTACAGAGACAACAACAGAGGCTGCCGGTCTTAAGGCTGGTTACTACCTCGTTGGTACTTTGAATGATGTAAACCTTTGGGGCAGCGATGACATTACAGCTGACAGAGAGTTAAAAGAAAGCTCTACTGCAGGTGAGTACACTCTCAACTGGACATTCATCGAAGGCGACGAGATTAAGGTAGTTTACTATGACGGTGAGAAGATTGCAAAGTGGTACAATGACGGCGGCGACAACTACGGTATTGGCGCAGCTAAGGCAGGTTACTGCACAATTTACTTCAGACCCGATGGTAACGACAATTGGTCTTACTATTACTTCACAGTTCAGCCCACAACAGCTCCTGATACAGAGCCCACAGAGGCAACAACAGTTGCTCCTGAAACATCTACAGCAGCTCCTGAAACTTCAACAGCAGCTCCCGAGACATCTACAGCTGCTCCCGAAACTTCAACAGCAGCTCCCGAGACATCTACAGCTGCTCCCGAAACTTCAACAGCAGCTCCTGAGACAGAGCCCACAACTCCTGACGTTGAGACAGTTGTTATTACTTTCGACGCTACAAAGACAACATGGGTATCTTCAGCTGGTGCAAAGCTTGTTCTCGTTGATAACGACACAAACACAGAGTATCCCATGACCGGCAGCGGCAATGTTTATACAGTTGAGGTTCCCGTTACTGTTACAAACATTACTTTCAACAGAAACGATCCCTCTACCAACAAACCATGGAACTTCTGGGTTGCAGGCGACAGAGCTGATGCTGTTAAGTACAACACAGTAGGTGACGGTGCAGGTTCTTGGGAAGGTACAGCAGCTCCTGAGTGGTACGTTCGCGGCAGCTTCAACAGCTGGGGCACAGCTAACCCCATGAAGACAACTGACGGTGTTACATACACTTGTGAGATTGCACTTGCAACTGGTAACTATGAGTTCAAGGTTGGTAACGTTGACTGGTCTTCCGCATATCCCGGTTCAAACAAGGCATTAAACGTTACAACTGCAGGCACATATGTATTTACATTTAATGCAAGCTCCAAGACTGTATCTGTAGCTCTTAAGTAATTAATTTAACTTTAAAAGGCTGACCTTCGGGTCAGCCTTTTTCTATGCCTTGATTTATGTTTTGTTTTTGTGTTATAATAACCTCACGGCATAAGCAAAATCAAAGATTTTGATGCCTGAGAGAACATTTAACAAAATTTAAATAGCTTTCGCTATTGCGGCCTTGCCGCACCTGTGCTATGCACAGGGATTTGTGTTATAATAACCTCACGGCATAAGCAAAATCAAAGATTTTGATGCCTGAGAGAACATTTAACAAAATCTAAATAGCTATCGCTATTTCGGCGATGCCGCACCTGTGCTATGCACAGGGATTTGTGTTATAATAACCTCACGGCATAAGCAAAATCAAAGATTTTGATGCCTGAGAGAACATTTAACAAAATCTAAATAGCTA
>JAFTIP010000043.1 GCA_017456845.1 Ruminococcus sp. | reverse complement strand
TTAGCACCTTGGGGCTTGTTTACACGTCTTATGCGTGTGTAATCAACAGGCACCTGAGAAGAGTCCTTGGCTTTGCTGAAGTAGGCGGCAATTTGTGCGGCCTCGAGGATAGCCTCTTCGCTTACTTCTCTGCCCTCGGCACTAATAACCGTCTGACTGCCGGGACTATCCTTGGTGTGAAACCAAAGGTCATTTTGAGTTGCGGTTTTAAGAGTGAGCAAGTCGTTCTGGCGGTTGTTTCTGCCTACCAGAACTTTAAAACCGTCAGAAGTTTCAAACTCACGGAAATCAACCTTAAGAGTTTTTGCTTTGCGGTTGGTCTTCTCGCTTTTGTTCTCTTTGAGATATCCCTCTGAAATAAGCTCCTGACGGATTGCGCTTAAATCCTGCTCACTTTCGGCTCTTTGAATTTCGTCGGCAACAGTTTCCAGATAGCTGAGCTCTTCAGTAGAATTTTCAATCTGCACCCTCAGCATTTTGTCGGCAGTTTTTGCCTTGGCATAATCCTTATAGTATTTCTGGGCATTCTGCTGGGGCGTTTTTGTAACATCCAGAGCAATGCGGATTGTTCCTGCGTTTTCGTCATAAAAATTGATTACATCTGCATAGGGAGCACCTTTTTTGATAAGGTGCATATTAGCACCGATAAGGTCTGCCTTCTGACGGAGAATTTCTCTGTCCTGACATTTTGAAAGCTCCACCTTCTGCACAGAAATCTTGCGTGCAAGACGCTCGATATTATTTGACACAAGCTTACTCAAAGCGTGGGATTTAACCCTCATTCGCTCTAAGCTCTCCCGTGTATGATAAAAAGCATCAAGAGCTTTGCAAAAGCTTTCAAACTCAAATTTTTCGGCACTTTCGGCATACTGGGTTATGGGCATAAAGGCAAAATCAAAAAGCTTGCCCTGATTATTCTTAAGGGTTACGGCATAAGATTGGGGCGTCTGTACTTCTTCTTTAAGAGCCTTTAAGGCGTCTTTTAATTTCTGCCATTCAAAACCGTTTATGAGGTCTTTGTCAGTATCAACAGCACCTGTTGAAACATAGGAAAGCTCACGGCAGATTACGGGAGAAACACCTGTCAGAGTGTTTAAAATCGCCTTATCCAAACGGCTTTCCTCACTTGATTCTATTTTATCTATTATGCTTTCAACATCCTCAGTTTCGATACTTATTTTATCCTGAGAAGGAGGCATTTCGTAAATAAGAGAAGGAAGCACCAATCGCTTTGAAGAAAGGGTAACATCAACTCTTTTTAAAGCGTCAACAATAACACCCTCGCCGTCAACAAGTACAATATTGCTGTGCTTGCCCATAATCTCTACAGCTAAAGTAAGCTTTACTTTGTCACCCAGTTCATTGACTGAATCAAAATCCAGAAAAAGCATACGCTCAAGACCGGGCTGACGGATTGCGGTAAGCTTTGCCGAAGTTAAACGCTTACGAAGAAGCATACAAAACATAGGCGGTTTGTCGGGATTTTCTACAGAATAATCTGTAATTCCGATTCTGGGAGAATCTGCACGGGTAGAAAGTAAAAGACGTTTGTTGCCGTCGAAGGTTCTTAAATTAATAATAAGCTCGTCACGGTTAGGCTCATAAACCTGACTTACACGGGAATCGATAAGTATTCCCTCAAGCTCATTTTTTATATGCCTTAAAAATATACCGTCAAGTGCCAAATTAATCTCTCCCTTCTGAACTTGTTTAATCCCGCCGTTGATGACGGTTTTAATAAATCTAACCTATCCAAAGGCGGAATTGCCCTGCAGGTGGCTAACCTGCTACTTGTGATACTTGCCTCCTGTGCTTATCTGAAAAGCACGGTAAACCTGCTCTAAAATCATAACTCTGAAAAGCTGGTGCGGAAAGGTCATAGGGCTAACAGAAAGGCGTAAGTCCGCCCTTTTCTTAACCTCATCGGAAAGGCCAAAGGAACTGCCGATGATAATATCAACCCTGCTTTTGCCCTCAACGCTAATCTTGTCAAAAAGCTTTGAAAGCTCTTCGCTAGACATCATTTTGCCCTCAATGCACATTGCAATCACAAAAGCATCCTTACCCACTTTAGCAAGGATTTTTTCGCTTTCGCTTTTAAGGGCGTTGGCTATATCAGAATCGCTTACCCTGTCGGAAAGCTTGGTTTCGTCAAGCTCTGTAATATTTAATTTGCAAAAGGCTGAGAGCCTTTTTGAATATTCCTTTATTGCGTCGGTAAGGAACTTTTCCTTAAGCTTGCCAACGCAGATTATATTTACATTAAGCATAACTACCTCAGAAAATTACAGCCTTGCCGTTGGTTTCTACAGGTGCAACCTCAAGGGTAAAGTCAAGCCCCTGAGCCATACCTGCTTTTGTAAGACTTTCAAGAGATGTATTATAGGCAAGCAAGGGGGTGTTGTTCTCTTTGCTTAAGTGGCCTAAAATAATGCGGTTAACACCACACTTTACAAGCTCAGGCAATTCCTCGGCACAGGCTTTGTTGGAAAGGTGGCCTCTGTCGGAAAGAATACGCTTTTTAAGTGTATACGGATACGGACCGCACCTGAGCATGTCAATGTCGTGATTTGACTCAATAACCGCCAGACTTGACCTTTTTATAGCTTCCCTTACATCAGGCACCATTATGCCCATATCTGTTGCAATTGTTGCACGGCTGCCGTCAGGAGTTGTTACAGAGTAAGCACAGCTCTCGGCGGCATCATGGGGAGTATTATGCCTCTCAATAAGCATATCGCCGATAGAAACTCTGGTTTCGATTACATCTGCTGTAAAACGTGAGCTTAATTTATCGGTACGCTCTAAAGCGTTAAGGGTACCCTCACTACCGTAAACCGTAAAGCCGTAACGGGAAGCCAGCACCTTAAGCCCCTGACAATGATCACTATGCTCGTGAGTAATAAATACTGCCCTTACACTTCTTAAGTCAAGGTTATTGCTTTGCATTGCCATTTCAATCTGCTTACAGCTTCTGCCTGCATCAATCAGAACACCCTGACCCGATGAGCCTATGTAATAGCTGTTGCCACTGCTTGAACTAAATAACGTAACGAATTTTGCCACTCTTAAAACCTCTTTATTAATACCTCTTTAATACAAAAACGGGAGTACATCCGTACTCCCTGATTTTTATTTCATTATGCAGTTGTTGCCACTTCTTCATCAGGAACATACTGCTTTCTGATATCTGCACCTAAAGCTCTGAACTTGTCTATAATTTCCTCATAGCCACGCTCAATGTAATTAATAGAGCCAATTTCGGTTTCGCCTGATGCAACAAGGCCTGCAATAATAAGTGCAGCGCCTGCTCTCAGGTCTGTAGCTTTAACAGGGGCACCATGAAGCTCTTTTACACCTTCTACAACTGCAACTCTGCCTTCAACAGAAATCTTCGCACCCATAAGAAGAAGCTCGCGAACATACTGGAAGCGATTATCCCAAACGTTCTCGGTTACAATACTTGTGCCCTCCAAGGTTGAAAGCATAGCTACAAACTGGGGCTGACAGTCGGTGGGAAAGCCGGGGTGAGGCATAGTTTTGATGTTGCAGCTTTTTAAGGGTCTCTTTGAAGCGTCAATTCTTACAGCCTCGTCGTACTCCTCAACCTCAACACCAATGTCAGAAAGCTTGGCTGTAATGGAATCAAGATGCTTGGGAGTAACGTTTTTAACAAGCAGACTGCCTCTTGTAGCAACAGCCGCCGCCATATATGTGCCTGCCTCTATCTGATCGGGGATAATAGAATAAGTAATACCGTGAAGGTAATCAACACCCCTGATTTTAATTACATCTGTACCTGCACCGCGGATATTTGCACCCATGGAGTTAAGGAAGTTTGCAAGGTCAACAATATGAGGCTCTTTGGCCGCATTTTCAATAATTGTCTGACCCTCTGCCTTAACAGCCGCAAGCATAATGTTCATAGTTGAGCCAACGGAAACCGTGTCAAAATACACGTTACCGCCGTGAAGCCTTGACTCAGACTTTGCCTCAACAATACCGCCGTTAATAAGGTTACACTCCGCACCAAGAGCCGCAAAGCCCTTAAGATGCTGGTCAATGGGACGTACACCAAAGTTACAGCCGCCGGGAAGAGCAACCTTTGCATTGTGAAATCTTCCTAAAAGTGCACCTATAAGATAGTAAGAAGCACGCATACCTCTTACAGAATCGTCAGTAGCACAATAGGTATTTATAGGACGTGAGTCAATCTCGAGGGTATGCTTATTAACCCTTTTAACGATTGCTCCTAAATTTTTAAGAATATTTCCAATCAACGTAACGTCGCTGATGTTAGGTATATTTTCAATACGGCAGGGCTCGTCGCAAAGGATAGCCGCAGGAATTACTGCTACAGCTGCATTTTTTGCACCGCTGATTGTAACCTCGCCATGTAAAGGCTTGCCGCCGTTAATTATATATTTATCCAAATCTGCACACTCCGATAACTTAAAGTTTATGGGTTTATGCTTATTGTGTTAAAAACAAGCTGAAAGTAATTGTGAAAAGCCTCGACGAAACATAAGAAGCTGAAATTAAACAAAATAACGGCTTTTCTTCTTTGTAAGAATTATACAAATGATGTAGACGCTAATTGGTCAGTCTAACCATTTTACTTATACCAAAATAATAATATATCTTAGGGTCATTGTCAACCGATATTTAAATTTGTAATACTTTTTGGTAAACTTGCCTTTAATTATTTTTTTAGGGCATATATTTAATGTTAAATTGCCAAGGCACTGTAATTCTTTTGACATATTTTTCCATGAAAGAATTACTCAACGCTCCAGTATTTCTTATCCAATGCCCGATACTGAACCGCCTCCAATATATGGGCAGATTCTATAATTTCGCTTTCCTCGAGGTCGGCTATTGTTCGGGCAACCTTAAGCACCCTGTCAAAGGCACGCGCCGAAAGATTAAGCTTATCAAAAGCTTTTTTAAGCACGTCTTCTGCCTCGTCGCTCATAACACAGATTTTGTGCAAAAGCGAAGAAGTTATGCGGGCATTGCAGGCAATACCCGTACCTTCAAAACGCTTGTGTTGAATTGCCCTTGCCTTGTTTACACGCTCTTTGATTTTTGCCGAGGGCTCACCGCCCTGAGCCTTTCCGCTGAGCTCGTTATATTCCACGGGAGGCACCTCGATGTGAATATCAATTCTATCCAGAAGGGGGCCAGAAACTCTGCCAAGATATCTGTTTATAGCCTTTGGATTGCAAGTACATTTTCGTTTGGGGTGTCCGTAATATCCACAGGGGCAGGGGTTCATGGCCGCAATAAGCATTATTGAGCAGGGGTAGCTTACTGTAGCATGAACACGCGAAACTGTAACTATACTGTCCTCAACGGGCTGACGCAAAACCTCCAACGCCTGACGCGAAAATTCGGGAAGCTCGTCTAAAAATAAAACTCCGCCGTGAGCCAGCGAAACTTCACCGGGTTTTGGAATTGTTCCGCCGCCTGAAAGTCCAACAGGCGAAACCGTGTGGTGAGGACTTCTGAAAGGTCTTGTCCTTACCAAAGACTCACCCTCTTTGAGAACACCTGCGACAGAATGGATTTTTGATGTTTCTATCATTTCGTCAAAGGTCATATCAGGAAGTATAGAGGGCATACGTTTAGCCAGCATACTTTTGCCCGCACCTGGAGGACCGATTAAAAGAACATTGTGTCCGCCTGCGGCTGCTATTTCAAGGGCACGCTTGGCCTCGAACTGACCCCTTACCTCGGAAAAATCAGGCATAGGTGCGTTTATAATACTCTCTGTGTGAGCCACGGCTTTTTCTATTTTGCTTCTGCCGGTAAGGTGATTAATAAGCTCGGCGATATCCCTTACAGGGTACACATCTATTCCCTCTATAACTGCACCCTCACAACCGTTTTTAAAGGGAACAAAAACCGCCTTAAGGCCGGCATCTCTTGCCATAATAACCATAGGCAAAACACCGTTTGTTGCCCTTACCTCTCCCGAAAGAGAAAGCTCGCCAATAAATGCAAAATCAGATATGTCACAGCTTAGCTGGTCAGTAGCCTTTAAAAGTGCAATAAGTATGGGCAAATCGTAAAGGGGACCTTCCTTGCGGATATCTGCAGGAGCAAGGTTTACGGTAATATGTCTTTCAGGAAATGCAAAACCGCAATGTATCATTGCAGTACGTACTCGCTCTCGGCTTTCTTTCACGGCTGTATCAGGTAAGCCTACTATTTCAAATGCTATCTGCCCGCCTGAAACGTCAGCTTCAACTTCAACAACGAAGCTGTCCATACCAAAAAGCCCCATGCTGTTACACTTTACTACCAAAGCTCTCACCCCAAAAAATCCTAATATTTTAATTATATCATCAAATATTGGTGAACACAAATGGTAATTTTGATTTTTTTGGCAAAAAACGATAATTTTTTTTACAAAATCTTATATATTTTATAAAATTTTCATTGACTTATCTTATATTTTGCGTTATTATAGTATAAGTATAAAGCGTATAAGAGGTGATGTGTGATGTGCCCTGCAAACGGCAATGACCTTTCACAGCTTGACGACGCTTTATTATGTTCCTTAGTCCGTAATGGCAGTGAACCAGCCTTTGAGGAAATAACCCACAGGTACAAGGGGCTTATACGCTCAATTTCTAAGGAATACTCATACCCGGGTTTTGACGTAAACGACTTTATGCAGTTAGGTCTTATGGGGCTTTTCAGCGCCTGCAAAACCTACAGCAGCGACAATAATACAAGCTTCAAAAATTTTGCCGCTGTGTGCATAAGGCGACGCTACATTTCTCTTGTACGCACTTTGTGGAATCAAAAGTCAATACCCTCTGATGCCTTAGTTTCCCTTGAAGCTCTGGAAAGCTCCGAAAACGCCCAAAGCCCTGAAGCATTGCTTCTTGACAAAGAGGCGGACGGCCAATTTCTTGAGCTTGTTAAAAGCAGGCTTTCTTATATGGAGCTTTGCACTCTTAAAGGTTACGTAAGCGGTATGTCTTACAGCGAAATTGCCCAAAGCACAGGGCTTGACGTTAAGGCTGTTGACAATGCCCTGCAAAGAGTCCGCAAAAAATTAATTAAGTAATACGTCCCGACAAGGATTGGCGGTGCAATTCCGCCACGGGATAAAATATTTATTATTTCCAAAGCGAGGTAAAATCAAATGTACGAAGACAAGACACTCACTTGCAAAGAATGCGGTAACGAATTTATCTTCTCCGCCGGCGAACAGGAGTTCTACGCAGAGAAAGGCTTTGTAAATGAGCCCCAGCGTTGCAAGGAATGCAGAATTGCACGCAAGAACGCAACAAGACCTGCAAGAGAGATGTTCACTACCGTTTGCGCTGAATGCGGTGGCGAGGCAACTATCCCCTTCAGACCTATGGAGGGTAAGGATTACTATTGCAGCGAGTGCTTTGCCAAGAAGAAAGAGGCAGAGGCTGCAGACGCAGAATAATTTTTTCGGACTTTGATTCGAACATATATTATTTGTGAACAGGCACCTTGAGGAAAACCTCAGGGTGCTTTCTGCTTTTTTCTCAAAGGCCCATTTAATTCCTGTAAAAAAACAGTAGCAATTTTTATTATTTTGTGCTATAATGTTGTAAATTAGTTTTGGAGGTAATTTTTATGGCAAAGGTAACTAAAGATTCCATTATCGGCGATGTTCTTGATATGTATCCCGATACTGCTGAATATTTTTTTGAAATTGGTATGCATTGCTTAGGCTGCCCCTCTGCAAGAGGCGAGTCTATCGAAATGGCTTGTGCTGTTCACGGCACAGACCCTGAGGCTCTTATAGCTAAAATCAATGCAGCAATCGGCGAGTAATGCGTCCCCTTTTTACTCTTAACAACCGCCTTTCTCTTTGTGCCGAAATGGTGCGTAAGGGAAAGCGTATTGCCGACATAGGCACCGATCACGCTTATCTGCCCGTATGGCTTGTCCGTGCGGGCTTTGCGTCTTTTGCACTTGCCTGCGACATTAAGGCAGAGCCCTTAATGCAGGGCGAGCAAACCATAAAAAAATACCACGCCGAAGATTTGGTAGAAACCCGACTTTGCGACGGACTTAACGCTGTAAGCCCCAATGAAGTTGACGACATAATTATTGCAGGTATGGGCGGCGAAACCATTGTGCATATTTTAAGCGAAGCAAACTGGCTTAAGGATGAAAGCAAAAATCTTATTCTTCAGCCAATGTCAAAGCATGAGCTTGTTATAGAATATCTATACAAAAACGGCTTTGAGCTTACCGAGCACAGATGCGTTGTTGCCGACGGCAAAATTTACACCACTTTTACCGCAAACTACACAGGAAATATTAAAGAGCCTGAGGAGGTTTTTACTTACACAGGGCTTCTTAAAGCCGATATTGAGGACGACAGAAGATTTTTAAATTCTGTTATTAACCACCTTGAAAAGAAAGCAAACTCAGACCCTCATTTCGGCGAAATTGCAAATGAAATTAAAGCGAGGTTTTTGTTATGACCTTAATCCACGATATAGTTGAATTCTGCGAAGAATTTGCACCCGCTGACACAGCCGCAAGCTTTGATAACGTTGGGCTTCTTATAGGAAGCGAAAACAAAAAAGTCACCAAGGCACTTCTTGCCCTTGATATTACCAAAGAGGTTGTGGATGAGGCGGTAAATCTCGGTGCTGAGCTTATCATAAGCCACCACCCTGTTATTTTTAACCCCCTTAAAAGTATGGATAGCAAAAGTGTGCCCTACCTTTTGGCTCAGAATTCCCTTTCTGCACTTTGCCTTCACACAAATCTTGACGTTGCAATCAACACAGGTGTAAACCTCTGCCTTGCAAATACCCTTGAACTTTTAAACATCACCTTTTACGAAGGCGAGTTCGTGGTTTCAGGCACACTTAAGGAAGAAGTAAGTGCCGAAGCTTTTGCAAAATTTGCAAAAGAAAAGTTAGGTGCAAAGGCTGTTTCCTGCACAGTTAAAGATAAGCTTATCAAGAATGTGTTTTTATGTTCAGGAGCAGGCGGAAGTGAATTTATGAAAGCCGCCCGGCTTGGTGCTGACTGCTTTATTACAGGGGAAGCCCACCACCACAACTACCTTGAGAGCATCCACGAAAATGTCTCCTTAATAGTTGCAGGCCACTTTGAAACCGAGGATATTGTAATCAATCCCCTCAAAGAAAAACTCCAGAGAAATTTTGCAGAGGTTGAGTTTGTAAAATCCGAAGCCCTCACCTCTCCTCTTTATTTTGTTTAATGAGGTGTGCTATGAAGATTAAAGTCTTGTTAATTTTTGTTTTCGTTTTTCTTCTTGCTTTTCCTACAGTTGCTTTTATCTCCCAAGGCGAAAGGGTTGAAACATCTGCCGAAGCAGAGGCGATTGCTTTGAGATATGAAAATAATCTAGATAAGTACAACAACCGATATCCCGATTGCGAGATTATCGGCACAAAATTTGTAAATGGATTCTGGCAAGTAGGTTTTGGAAGTACCAAAGAAGAATATAAATATATGGCAGGCGGTGGTTTCCCTGTGGTTTTTATAGACGAAACCAACAGCAGAAACATAACTCATCTATATCAAAAATAATTCTACGGCACAGCTTTTACGCTGTGCCGTTTTTGCCGTCAGCCACGGCAGGGCAATTCCGCCTTTGGAAAACATTCATATTAATGCAAACTTTAATTAACGGCGGGATTTTTTGACAGATTTTGTAATAAATTTCGGCAAAATATTAAATTCATTAAAAATTTCCAAAATAAGTGTAACAAAATGTGTAAAAAAGATTGCAAACACCACTACATTTTGATATAATTATTTCGTATAAGTGTAGAGTGGGTTAAGTATATCCGAACCAGCCTAAAGCTTAGTATTTTCGCCGCTTTTGCGCGTTTCAAGTACCCCAAGGCGTCAGCCTTGCGATACTCTCAGCCGCCCAAAATCGACTGATACTACTTAAGATTTAGGTCGAAGAATTTTTGAGGAGAGGATTTTGAATCAGTCGCGACAAAAACGCAGTGAACCCTGACGGGTTCACGAGTATTTTAACAAAGAGTGATCAAAAATTATCCCTCAAAAATCTGATTTGGATATACTTGACCCACTCCATATCAAAATATTGTGTTTAAGGTGATTTTGTGCGAATCCGTAAAAAAAAATGGGCTCAGCCTGAGCTTGATGCCTGTAACTTCTATATAAAAAACCCCCAAGAGTATAAAGGCAAATGGGCAAGCTTTTTTGTGAAGAATCAGCCTATAGAGCTTGAAGTAGGCTGTGGCAAGGGTACCTTCGTTGCCGAAAAAGCTTTCCGCAATCCCGACGTAAACTTCATTGCAATGGACATTAAAAGCGATATGCTTGGCGTTGGCAGACGTAACATTGTTAAGCGTTTTGAAGGAAGCTCAAGAGAAATCGACAACGTTGCTCTGGTCGCTTTTAACGTTGACCAGATTTTTAAGGTCATCTCAGAAGATGACAAAATTGACAGAATTTACATAAACTTCTGTAACCCTTGGCCCCGTGGCAAGCACAACAAACGCCGTCTTACCCACCCCACCAAACTTGAGCTTTACAAAAACTTCCTTAAAAAGGGTGGCGAAATCCACTTTAAAACCGACAACGACGAGCTTTTTGAAGACAGCCTTGAGTATTTCAAGGAATCAGGCTTTGAGCTTGTGAAAATTGTCCGCGATTTACATAATAGCGACGTTGAAGGCAACATCGTTACAGAGCACGAAAAAATGTTTTCCGACGAAGGTATTCTCATAAAATACCTTATTGCAAAGCTTCCTGAATAAAGGAGTTTTATTGTGAAAAAGAAATTACTGAGCCTTCTGCTTGCATCCTCATTAGGTCTTACCATGGCAGGATGCAGTTCTGTAGGGCTTTCTGTAGAAAATTTAATGCACCCTCCCAAGGCTGTAGGCGACAAAGCTGAAATTCAGGCATTGGTCGACTCTGTTGCAGGCGAGGGCCACACCCTTAAATATCCCCAAAGCGGAAATTATCGCTCTGCCATTACTATGAAAGATATTGACTCCGACAGCATCGATGAGGCAATAGCTTTTTATCAGCCTGTAGGCGATATTGCCACGGTGCATATGCTTATAATGGACAGCATCAATGATGAGTGGCAGACAGTAGGCGACTTTAAAAGCCAAAGCACAGCAGTTGAAAGCCTCAACTTCTGCGACCTTGACGGCAACGGTATTTTGGAAATCGCCACAAGCTGGAAAACCTATAACGCAAACCTTAACCAGATATCCCTTTATATTTATGAAGATAACAATGTAAGAGAGGTTTCGTCAGAGCATACCTCATCAAGTGTGCTTACAGGCGACTTTACAGAAAATGAAGGCGAGGAGCTTTTACTCCTTTCTCTTTTCTCTACCGAAAAAGAAGCTACCGCTGCTTTGCTTGACCTCAGCGAAAACAAAAGCGACCTTGAAACTCTCGGTACTGCTCCCCTTAACCCTGACGTTGTTTCTTACAGCCAGCTTTTAGTAGGCAATATTTTCGAAAATCAGGTAGGTGCCGTTATTGACGGCTGTACCCAGTCGGGCGAGTATAACACTCAGCTTTTGTATTTTAACACGTACTTTAATTCTCTGGAGCATATAAGCTTTACCGAAAATGTACCATACAATCAAAAGCTTCGCTCCTACCCCGTAATGTCTGATGACGTTAACGACGATGGAGTTATTGAGGTTCCTGCAGCGTTTAAGCTAAGTATAGAAAAAGACCGCACCGATGCAGTTGCGGCGGCTGACCTTTACTGGTGTCAGCAAACCTCATCGGGAACAGTGCTCCTGATTTCTCACAAGGCGGCAAGCTTTGCCTACGGCTTCACCTTTGAGGTCCCTGAGAGCTGGGAGGGTAAATTCACCGCCCTTACCAATTACGATACAAATGAAGTCACCTTCTTTGAGTGGACAGGCAGTAAAACCGCCGACGTTCTGCTGACTGTTAAAATCTTCGAAAAAGACAAAAACGAAGATATGTCGGGCTACACCTCTTTAGACGAAACAGACGATCGCGTCTACACGTTCAAAATTCCCGAAGGCGACAATTCTCTTATTTTAACCGAGCGTGAAATCAAATCTGCTTTTGAACTTATGTAGTATTTATAAAGACTTTTTGTGAAAGGTGGTATATCCTATGAAAAAAATTCTTGTTTGCGAAGACGAGGCGGCTATCCGCGATTTTGTGGTTATCAACTTACGCCGTGCAGGCTATGAGGTTGTAGAAGCTGACTGTGGCGAGGCTGCTTTGCAAAAATACGAAGAACACGGCGGCGACTTTGACGTTGCTATTCTGGATATTATGATGCCCGGTATTGACGGCTTGCAGGTTTGCAAAGAGCTGAGAAACAAAAACGGCTCCATCGGTATTATTATGCTTTCTGCCAGAACTCAGGAAATGGACAAGGTTACAGGCCTTATGCTGGGTGCTGACGACTATGTTACAAAGCCTTTCTCTCCCTCTGAGCTCACAGCCCGTGTTGACTCTTTATACCGCCGTGTGGCTCTTGCCGAGCAGAAGGCTGAAAATAATTTTAAAGAAGAGCTTAAGTCAGGTATTTTTACACTTAATCTCAGAAACCGCACTCTCGTTAAAAACGGCACAGTTATTGAGCTTACTCAGGTTGAGTTCCAGATTATGGAGTACTTCTTCTCTAATCCACAGACAGCCTTAGACAGAACCGATATCCTCAACCACGTTTGGGGTGAGGCTTATGTTGGCGAAGAAAAGATTGTTGACGTTAACATAAGAAGACTGAGAATGAAGGTAGAAGACGAACCCTCTAACCCCAAATACATTGTTACTGTGTGGGGCTTAGGCTACAAGTGGGACGCTTAACCGTTAGCCACGGTGGGCAGTTCGCCTTTGGACAGGTTCACATAAAGGCAACCTCCCCTTAACGGCGGGTCGGTTTATTGCTTATCCAAACCTATAGGCGACAAATGCTCCGAATTAAATAAATATATAGTTTTACTGGAGGAAAAATGTTTAAAGGCATTACCAAGCGTTGGGTACTTAACACATTGCTTGTTGTAGTTGTTGTTGTTTTATTTGTTGTGTTCTGCCTTTCCTATGCCGTGAGAATTTACTACTATCACTCTGTAAGTCAGACCTTAAGTGCTGAAAGTGCAGAGTTTGCAAGTGTACTTGAAGATTACACCTCGGATCCTTCAATCTTTGCATCTACAGCAAGAATTTACGTAGAAAATTTCGACGGAAAAGAAAAAATGGAAATTACAGCCATAGATGCCCGAGGCAATGTTATAATTACGTCCACAGGTTTTACTCCCGACTCTACCGAGCAGATGCCGGACTACCAGAAGGCAATGGCAGAAAACTTAAGCTTTTTTGAATGGACAGGGAAGCTTTCGTCAAACGAAAACGTAAAAGCTGTTACACGCCTTGTTAAAAATTCAGATGGCGAATGTGTTGGTGCTGTAAGGTGCATTATCTCTCTTGCTGACATCGACCGCACTATAAACATAGCTATTGTTATTTTCTGCGGTGTTGGTCTTCTGATTATCTCTCTTGTTGTTTTCTCGGGTCTTTACTTTATCCGTTCAATTGTTAACCCCGTAAGAGAGCTTTCCGAAACGGCAAAGAAAATCGCCCAAGGCGACTTTAACACAAAAATCGAAAAAATCCACGACGACGAAATCGGCGATTTGTGCGACTCTATCAACAATATGGCAACAGAACTTGGAGCCGCCGAAAGACTTAAAAATGACTTTATTTCAAGTGTTTCTCACGAGCTGAGAACCCCCCTCACTGCCATTAAAGGCTGGGCTGAAACCATGCAGTACTGCGGTACTGTGGACAAAGAAACCTTCGACAAAGGTATGGACATCATCGTTAAGGAGTCTTCCCGTCTTACCTCTATTGTTGAAGAGCTTCTGGATTTCTCACGTCTTCAGAGCGGCAGAATGGTTATTATGAAAGAAAAGCTGGATATCTTAGCCGAGCTTGACGACGTTCTTTATATGATGAAAGAACGTGCTATAAGCGAAGAAAAGCATTTGCTTTATGACAAACCCGAGGTTATGCCTCCTGTTTTTGGCGACAAGAACAAGCTCAGGCAGGTGTTTATAAATATCATCGACAATGCCCTTAAATACACCCAGAGCGAAGGCGTTGTTGGTATTCAGGTTTTAGACCAAGGTAATTTCGTTCACATTGTAGTAACCGACACAGGCTGCGGTATTGCTCCTGACGATTTACCCAGAATCAAAGACAAATTCTACAAAGCAAACCAGAATGTAAGAGGCTCAGGCATCGGCCTTGCCATTGCAGACGAAATTATCTCTCTGCACGACGGCAGCCTTGACATCCAGAGCGGAATCGGTGTTGGAACAACGGTTACAATCGCCATTCCTATTGCTGAGGATTAATTAACATTTAGAAAGGAAGGTATGTGTTATGGCACAGGAAAACACAAAGAAAATCACATCCATAGGCGGCAGTGCCCTTATTGAAGGCATTATGATGCGTGGCCCCAAGAAAACCGTGGTGGCTGTCCGCACCGCCCCCGATAAAATCGAAACTGAGGAGCTTGAGGTTAAAACCTTAAGCAGTAAAAGTAAATTCTTTAAAGTTCCCTTTATCCGCGGAATCGCAGGTATGATTGACTCGCTTAAATTAAGTTATAAGTCCCTTATGCTTTCTGCAAACAAGGCGATCGACTCTATTGAGGTAGAGGAAGAGAAGATGAGCAAGTTTGAAAAATGGCTCAACGACAAACTTGGCGAAAAGCTTATGAACGTTATTATGACTATTGCCTCCGTTTTAGGCGTGGCATTGGCTATTGTGCTTTTCATCTGGGTACCCTCTCTTCTTTACGGTTTGCTCCAGCCTCTTCACCCTGTATTTGATAATCAGCTTTTACGATCCACTTTTGAAGGAGTTTTGAGAATTGCACTTTTCTTAGGCTACATAATCATTGTTTCTCAGATGGAAGATATGAAGCGTGTGTTTATGTATCACGGTGCTGAGCATAAAACTATTTTCTGCTATGAGGCTGACGAGGAGCTCACAGTAGAAAACGTAAGAAAGCATAAGCGTTTTCACCCCAGATGCGGTACAAGCTTTATGATTATTATGCTTCTTTTAGGCATTTTAATCGGTCTTTTTGTTCCTTCTTTTGCATATCTGGGCATCTGGGGCACAGTTCTGAGAGCTGCAATCAAAATTCTTCTTTTACCCCTTACTGTTGGCATAGGCTACGAGCTTATCAAGCTTTGCGGTAAGTACGACAACTGGTTCACACGCATTATTGCTGCTCCCGGTATGTGGGCTCAGCGTATTACAACCCGTGAGCCTGACGACTCTATGATCGAAACCGCTATCGCCGCTATTACTCCCGTAATTCCTGATGACGGCTCCGACATTGTAAACAAGGGTTGCTGTAAATAAAAATGAAAATCATCGACGGCTTTAATTTAATCAAAGAAAAGCTCACAGAGGCAGGAGCAGAGTCTCCTGCCTTTGATGCATCAGAACTTATTTCATATGTGCTTAATGCTCCCTACTCCCCTTTACTTGATAAAGAAAAGGAGCTTACATCAAAGGAACTTGAATCCTTGCTTTCTTTTGCCCAAAGACGTGCCGAGGGTGAGCCTTTGCAGTACATTTTAGGCCGGTGGGAATTTTACGGCTTTCCTTTTAAAGTAGGCAAAGGCGTGCTGATCCCAAGGGACGACACCGAAGTTGCACTCAGGGCAAGCTTTTCTCACCTTGATAAAACAGAAAAACCTAAGATTTTGGATTTATGTGCAGGCAGCGGCACCTTAAGCGTAACTCTTAAAAAGCTTTACCCTGAGGCTGAAGTTACTGCCGTGGAGCTTTCTAAGGAAGCATTCTTCTATTTAAAGGAAAACGCAAAGCTTAACGATACTCACATAAACCTTATAAACGGTGACATATTTAATGTATATTCAGATTTTGAGAACAGACATTTTGACCTTATAATTTCAAATCCGCCCTACCTTACCACCGAGGAGCTCGACTCAATGCAGAAGGAGCTTTACTTTGAGCCGGCTTTAGCTCTTGACGGCGGAGACGACGGCCTTGATTTTTACCGACGGATAATTCCCCTTTATTCGCCCAAACTAAAATTTGGCGGTGAGCTTATTTTTGAGCTTGACGGAGCTCAGGCTGACTACACCAGAACCCTTATGGAAGCCGAAAATTACAAGGATATTGAGATTTTTGACGACTTAGGCGGTATTCACAGGGCTATAAAAGGGACTTTGTTCGAATTTTAGAAAATTTGTTCGATATTTTTACCCTGTTTTTATTGATTTTAATAAAAGTTTATTTTATAATATTGTTGTACTAAAAAACACATTCCCGTAAAGGAGAAATAAATATGGCACTTGATAAAAACAAAGCATTGGAGACCGCTTTAGGTCAGATTGAAAAGCAGTTCGGCAAGGGTGCAGTTATGCGTCTGGGCCAGAACTCCACACTTAACGTTGAGCATGTTTCCACAGGCTCCCTTTCTCTTGACATTGCACTGGGCATAGGCGGTCTTCCCAGAGGCAGAATTATTGAGATTTACGGACCTGAATCCTCAGGTAAAACCACACTTTCTCTCCACTGTATTACAGAGGGTCAGAAAAATGGCGGCAACGTTGCTTTTATTGACGTTGAGCACGCTCTTGACCCTGTTTATGCCGCTAACTTAGGTGTTGACGTAGATAACCTTTTGGTTTCTCAGCCTGACACAGGCGAGGACGCTTTGGAAATCGCTGAGGCTCTTATACGCTCAGGTGCTATTGATGTTATTGTTGTTGACTCCGTTGCAGCTCTTGTTCCCAAGGCTGAAATTGAGGGCGATATGGGCGACAGCCACGTTGGTCTTCAGGCACGTCTTATGTCACAGGCTCTCAGAAAGCTTGCAGGTGCAATTTCAAAATCCAACTGCGTTGCAATTTTCATCAACCAGCTGAGAGAAAAGGTTGGCGTAGTTTACGGCAACCCCGAGGTTACCCCCGGCGGTCGTGCGCTTAAGTTCTACAGCTCTGTTCGTCTTGAAGTAAGACGCGGTGAAGTTCTTAAGCAGAATGGTGAGATGATTGGCTCACGCACAAGGGTTAAGGTTGTTAAAAATAAGATTGCTCCTCCTTTTAAAGAGGCAGAGTTTGACATTATGTACGGCGAAGGTATTTCCAAAGTCGGCGAGCTTGTTGACCTTGCAGTTAAGGCTGATGTTATTCAGAAGGCAGGCGCATGGTTCAGCTATGGCGAGCGTCGCTTGGGTCAGGGCAGAGATAACGTTAAGATTCTCTTCCAGCAGGATACCGAGCTTGCCGCTGAAATCGAAAAGAAGCTTTGGGAGAATATCGACAAGCTTACAGCAAAGCCCGGCAAAACAGCTAAAGCTATTGCCGCAAAACCCGTCGAAACTCCTGTTGACGCACCCAAGTCCTCAGGTGCTAAAATCGACATTTTAGTTGAAGACTAATGATTATTACAGCAATCGAACCCCGTCGTAAATCCCTTTCGGCGATTTATATTGACGGGGAATTTGCCTTGAAGCTTGATACCGAAACTGTTCTTTCAGAGCGTCTTAAGGTGGGAACCGAGATTGACGATGAAAGGTTACTGGAGCTTATTAAAACCTCGGACGCCAGACGTGCCAAGGAAAAAGCCTTGTGGCTTATTTCTTACCGTGACCACTCTGAGGGTGAGCTGAGGCAGAAGCTTTCAAAAGACTATGGCGAAGAAGCCGTGGACAAAGCCGTTGAAAGGCTTATGGAACTGGGGCTTATAAACGACGAAAACTTTGCGAAAAAGTATGCCGAATCTTTAAGCCGCAAGCACCTTTCCCAAAAGCAGATTCAGCAAAAATTAAGGCTAAAAGGCATAGATAAAGAGCTGAGCTCAGAAACCGTTGAGGATTTAAACCTTGACGAAAAAGAGGAAATCAAAGCTCTTATTGAAAAAAAATATATACACAAGCTTTCTGATGAGGCCGACTTAAGGCGTACAATCGCCGCTTTACAAAGACGGGGATTTGCTTACTCTGACATCAAGTCGGCGATTAACGAGTTCAGAGAGTTTGATGAATACTGATATTCCGAGGGAAAATTATGAGTGAAAATATCAAGGTATCCATTGTGTCCTTAGGCTGTGCCAAGAACCGTGTAGATGCAGAAATGATGCTTTATAAATTAAAGGAAGCAGGCTTCACATTAAAAGACGACCCTGCCGACGGCGATGCTGTTATTATTAACACCTGCGGTTTTATTGAAAGTGCAAAGCAGGAAAGCATTGAGGAAATCTTAGAGCTTGCAAAGCTTAAGGAAGAGGGCAAAATCAAGGCTCTTATTGTAAGCGGTTGTCTTGCTGAAAGATATAAAGAAGATATTAAAAAGGAAATGCCCGAGGTGGACGCTGTTATCGGCCTTGGTGCCAACGGCGACATTGTTAAGGCGGTTAAGGCGGCACTTAACAAAGAAGGTTATGAGTCCTTCCCTGACAAAGAGCTTATGCCCCTTGATGACAAACGCATCGGCTCAACCCTTCCTCACTATGCTTATCTTAAAGTTGCCGACGGCTGTGACAACAAATGCACCTACTGTGCAATTCCTATGATAAGGGGTCGTTTTCGCTCACGCACTATGGAAAGCATCTTAGCCGAAGCTAAGGAGCTTGCAGAGCGTGGTGTTAAGGAGCTTAACGTAATCGCTCAGGACACCACCCGTTATGGTGAAGATATTTACGGCAAGCTTATGCTCCCTGAGCTTTTAAAGGAGCTTGCAAAAATCGAGGGTATTGAGTGGATTCGTGTTCTCTACTGCTACCCCGACAGAATCACCGACGAGCTTATCGACACAATTGCAAATGAAGATAAAATCGTAAAATACATAGACTTACCCTTACAGCACTGCAACGAGCGTGTTTTAAAGGCTATGAACCGCAGAGGCTCTAAGGAAAGTCTTACAGCTTTAATTAATAAAATCCGTGAGAGGATTCCCGGAGTGGTTCTTCGCACAACTCTTATTACAGGCTTCCCCACAGAAACCGACGAAGAGTTTGACGAGCTTGCAGAGTTTGCAAAGGAGCTTAAGTTTGAGCGTTTAGGTTGCTTCCCTTATTCTACCGAGGAAGATACTCCTGCCGCAGAGCTTGAGCAGGTTGATAAGGACATAAGAGGCTACCGTGCTGACGCAATTATGCGTAGTCAGGAGCTTATTATGGAAGACTGGTGTCAGTCAAAAATCGGCTCAACTGTTAAGGTACTTGTTGAAGGCTTCGACAGATACGCCGAGTGCTTCTTCGGCAGAAGCTACGCTGACGCCCCCGAGGTTGACCCCAATGTTTTCTTCACTTCTGAAGAAAAGGTTACCATTGGTGAATTTGTAACTGTTGAGGTTACAGACTTTTTAGAATGTGACCTTATCGGTGAGGTAGTAAAATGAATTTACCAAACAAGCTTACAGTTCTGAGAATTATTCTCGTTCCCTTTATGATTGCGGCATTGCTTATCCCCTTTCCCCACCACGTTTTAGTGGCAGGGCTTATTTTCGGTGCCGCTTCAATCACCGATATGCTTGACGGTAAAATTGCAAGAAAACGCAATTTAATCACAGCCTTCGGAAAATTTGCCGACCCTCTGGCTGACAAAATTCTTGTTATCGCATCCTTAGTATGCTTTGTTTCGCTCGGTTGGTGCGACCCTATACTTCCCATTGTTGTGCTTTTCCGTGAGTTTGCAGTTACATCTGTAAGGCTTGTAGCGGCTTCAAAGGGCAATGTGGTTGCGGCTAACTTCTGGGGTAAGCTTAAAACTGTTTCTCAGATTGTTGCCATAATTGCAATTTTCCTGATGCAGTATTTTATGGAGCTTTGCACCCTTAACATTATCCCTCTTGACTCAGCACTTTTTAGCGGTATTTTCTTTATTATCGGCGAGGTTCTTCTGTGGATTACAGGCGTTGCAACCATAATTTCAGGCCTTATCTACATACTTGAGTGTAAGGAATATATATCCGATTTTTAATTTTTGTTGCATTTTCCGAAGAAAGTGTATATAATGTTATAAAACAAAGGCGTTGAACGGGAGAAGTAACCGACAAACGATGCTTTACAGAGATTGCGGCAAAGGCTGAAAGCCGCAAAGGTGTCGGCGGTGAAATGCACCCGTGAGCTTCCTTGGGGAAATCCTTTTAAAGGAGAGTATCTGAGGTCGGCAGACCCCGATATCGGTCACAAAGGGCTGTGTGCATACATAGCTGAATTTGGGTGGAACCACGGTATAGCCGTCCCTGTGTGGGACGGCTTTTTTATTTTCCCGTTAGCCACGGTGGGCTTTTCGCCTACGGAAAGATTCATTTATGAATAACCTATCATAAACGGCGGATTGTAAATTCAAATAATACTATAATCGCACCGAAGGTGCCACCGCTTCTTTTCACTATTCTCTATTCACTCTTCACTAAATTTGGGAGGAATTTATATGTTCGATACCCTCAAATCCGACCTTAACGCCTATATGGAACGAGACCCTGCGGCAAGGTCACGCTTTGAGATTTACTTTTTATATTCAGGCTTCAAGGCAGTAAGAGCCTACAGACGTGCCAACTGGTTTTACAGGCATAATATGAAGTTTATTGCCCGCTGGATTTCTCAGAATGCCAGACGCCGAACAGGCGTTGAAATTCATCCCGGCGCCACAATAGGCTCAGGCTTGGTTATCGACCACGGTATGGGCGTCGTAATAGGCGAAACCACCGAAATCGGCAACGACTGCACGATTTACCAGAACGTTACCCTGGGCGGTACAGGTAAAGACCACGGCAAGCGTCACCCCACTTTAGGCAACAATGTTCTTGTGGGCACAGGTGCAAAGGTACTCGGTCCCTTCAAGGTTGGCGACAACGCAAGAATCGCCGCAGGTGCCGTTGTGCTATCGGAAGTACCCGAAAACGCCACAGCTGTTGGTGTTCCTGCAAGAATTACAAGAATTAACGGAATTAAGGTTAATAACAGCAGTCTTGACCAGATTCATATTTCAGACCCTGTTTCTCAGCAGCTTTGCAAATTAGAGCACGAAATAGCGGTTCTTAAATCTAAGTTAAAGGAGTTAGAAAAATGATACTGTATAACACTTTAGGCCAGCAGAAGCAGGAGTTTGTCCCCTATGAAGAGGGCAAAGTAAGAATGTACACCTGCGGTCCTACCGTTTATCACTTTGCCCATATAGGCAACCTCCGCACATATATTATGGAAGATGTTTTAGAGAAGCATCTCCGTTACTCAGGCTATGACGTTAAGCGTGTTATGAACATCACCGACGTTGGCCACCTCTCAAGCGACGCTGACACAGGCGAAGACAAAATGCTCAAGGGTGCAAAGCGTGAGCACAAAACAGTTCTTGAGATTGCAGATTTTTACACCAAGGCTTTCTTCTCAGACTGCCAGAAGCTTAACATAAAAACTCCTGACGTTGTAGAGCCTGCTACTCAGTGTATCCCCGAATTTATCGAAATGGTAGAAAAGCTCCTTAACACAGGCTACGCCTACATTTCAGAGGGTAATGTTTACTTCGATACATCAAAGCTTGAAAACTACTATGTTTTCGGCAATCAGAGTGAAGAAGACCTTGCAGTTGGTGTTCGTGACAGCGTTACAGAAGACACCGCAAAACGCAACAAAACCGACTTCGTTTTATGGTTTACAAAGTCAAAATTTGACGACCAGGAACTTAAGTGGGACAGCCCCTGGGGCAACGGTTACCCCGGCTGGCACATTGAGTGCTCAGCCATAAGCGTTAAACACCTTGGCGGTCATCTTGACATCCACTGCGGCGGTGTTGACAATGCATTCCCCCACCACACCAATGAAATTGCTCAGAGCGAGGCATACCTTGGCCACAAGTGGTGCGGTCATTGGTTCCATGTTCTTCATCTTCTTGACTCTACAGGCAAGATGAGCAAATCAAAAGGTGAATTCCTCACAGTTTCTCTTTTAGAGAGCAAGGGCTACAATCCTCTTGCTTACCGTATGTTCTGCTTACAGAGCCACTACCGCAAGCCCCTTACCTTTACTTACGAAAGCTTAGACAACACAACCCTTGCTTACAACAAGCTTGTAGCAAAAATTGCAAATATGAACGCAAGCGGTGAGGTTGACGAGGCAAAGGCAAATGAATACATTGCAAAGTTTAAGGATGCTTTAGACAACGACCTCAATACATCTTTAGCCCTCACCTGCGTTTATGACGTGCTTAAGGCAGACGTAAACGACGCTACAAAGCTTTTCCTCTTAAAAGACTTCGACAGAGTATTAAGCCTTAATCTTATTGAAGAGGCAGAAAAAATTAAGGCAGAAAAAGCCGAGAAGGCAAGCTCTGTAGATGCCGAAAAGGTAGAAGCTCTTATTGCCGAGCGTACTGAGGCAAGAAAGAACAAAGACTGGGCAACTGCCGACAGAATCCGTGACGAGTTAAATGCAATGCACGTTGTGGTTACCGACACACCCGAAGGCATTAAGTGGCACATTGACCGCTAACCGCGGTGGGCAGTTCCACCTGTTAGCCACGGGAGGGCAATTCCGCCTACGAAAAGCTTGCATATTAAGGCAAGCTTTAAGTAACGGCGGGTCGGCACCTGATTAACCAATAAATAAGAAAACCGCCTTGAGTATAAACCTCAAGGCGGTTTTTAATCATATCTTGTATTGTTTATAGCTGATTTAACGGCAAACTTAAGCTTTTCCAGAGGGCTTACCTGAGTATCTGTTAAATCCAGCATTTTGGGCGGAAGGTTTGAAGCTGAGGTAAAGGAATGCATTCGGATATCAATTTTCTCGCTCTGAACAAGCGCGAAAAGCTCAGCTATACTTTCTACCTTTTCAACGGCTTCAAGCAACTCAGTCTTATTCACGGACATTCCTCCTCTTATTAAACTATTTTATATTATATACAAATTATAGCCCCATTTCAATTGTCATATTACCTCAACTTACATATTTACAGTCCGAAAAATTTGTGGTATCCTGTCTATATGCGAAAATTAAAGGCGGTATATGATTATGGACGAAAATAAAGTTCCTCAACAAGCTGAGGACAATTCTGCTCCTGAAACACCAAAGAAAGAAAAAAAGCAGATTAAGCTTCCTTTTGGGCTTTCGGGAAAACTTTTTTCAATTTTATGTGTTTTGCTTGCAGTAATTATTGCTTTGGGCTCGGCTTTTTCGGTTTCTATGGTAAAGCTTTATAATAGCCGACGCCACGGTGCAGTTTATGATATGGACTCAGAGCTTACCCTTGCCGAAAAAGGCGATATGGTGCCTATATGGAACCCTGACTTCGGCTATGGTGCTATTCCTGCCTTAGAGGGCGTGCCTGTATGCACATACAAGGAAGAAAACTTCCGCACCGACTCAAAGGGTCTTAAATATTACTACGAAAACGGCGAGCTTGCCTCTTATACAGGCATTGACGTTTCATCCTTTAACGGCTATATCGATTTTAATGCTGTTAAGAATTACGGCATTGACTTTGTTATTGTTCGTTTAGGAGGCAGAGGCTATGGCGAAGAAGGCGTGGTTTTTGAGGACGACTGTGCCCTTTACAACCTTAAAGAAGCCAGAAAAGCAGGCCTTATGGTAGGTGCTTACTTCTTTTCTCAGGCTATTTCCCCGGAAGAAGCAAAAGAAGAGGCCCAGTTCTGCCTTAATCTGCTTGACGGCTTTTACCTTGATTATCCCTTGGTTTTCGACTGGGAAACCATTGACTCCTCAGAGAACCCCAGAACCGAGAATATTACTGCAGAAACTCTGACAGAATGTGCAAAGACTTTCTGCGATACTGTAAATGCTGCAGGCTATATCCCCTGCCTTTACACCGACAGCAAAAAGGCATATATGAAATTTGACCTTAGTAAGCTTCCCGATGTTGACATCTGGTATGCCTTTTATAACGACGAACCCGACATGTACTATAACTATATGATGTGGCAGTACTCCTGCACAGGCTATGTTGAAGGCATTGAGGGCGACGTTGACCTTAATATTTGTTTTAAAAATTATAAGTGAGGATAAAAACTATGGAAATGATTGCAAGCTTTCAGATTGACCACAACAAACTTGAGCCCGGTGTTTACGTTTCACGCATTGACGGTGACATCACAACCTATGACTTAAGATTTATCAAACCTAACACCCCTCCCTACCTTGACCCAAAGGCTCTGCACACTATTGAGCATCTTTTTGCAACCTATGCACGCAACAGCAGATTTGCCTCAAACATCATTTACTTCGGACCAATGGGTTGCCGCACAGGATTTTACCTTATTGTCCGCGAGCTCTCTTCACTTGACACTCTCACCCTTATCCGCGAGGCTTTGGAAAGTGCTGTTAATCATCAAGGCGAAATTCCCGGCAGTAAGCCTGTTGAGTGCGGAAATGCCGCCGAACACGACCTTGAGGGTGCAAAAGCTGAAATGACTAAATATTACGAAACTATTAAGGATTTAACAATTTTTGATTTGCAGTATTAATAAATGTTGTAACATTGTACAAATATTGCAGTATGCTTTTGTGCAAGTGTATCGTAAATCCCGAAAAATCTCTGAAAAGGTTGCAAAACTGTGCATTTTTAGGTATAATTAGCCTTGTGTTACAGTTTTGTAACCTTTGTTTTTGTAAGGATTTTTTTGAAATACCTAAAAAAGGAGCATTTTTCTGAGTACTAAATTTATTAATAATGGGAGCTGCGATAAAATCAACTCCCTTAAAAGAAACGGAAGACTCAAAAAATTTAATAAAAAGATTTTGAAACTTGTTAAACGTATAAACACAGAGCTTAAACGCGATGCAGCTCATATAGCTAAAAAGTTCAGAAATATAACATGGAAAACACTCACGATTAAAAAGTTTTTTATGGGCATACGCAAGCTTTGTCTGCCCACATCTACTTTTAAACAGCTTACAACTCCGCGCGGCATCTTCAACGTAGCGGTGCCTGCATTGTCATTAGCACTTCTTATTTTTACAATCTGCTTCTGGACTACAGGCGACTACTCCCTTAACGTTACTTACAAGGACAAGTACGTTGCTACAATTTCCAACGAGGCTGTTCTTACCGAGGCTACTGCACAGATTAACAATGCTTTGTCTGCTTCTAAAAGCAACGACAAAACCATTACACCCACAATGCAGATTTCCTCGCCCTTCTCAAATGCATCAAATTCAGGTGCAAAGGACGTTTACACAAAGCTTGTTGACCTTAACGCAGGCGTTGTAAATGATGCATCAGGCCTTTTTGTAGATGGTGTTTTCTTTGGCTCTGCTTTAAACTACGATGAGCTCAGCTCCTTGCTTACCGCTCATCTTGATGCCGCCAAGGAAGGCTATGACGGCACAACAACCACAACCTTCGACAACTCCGTTCAGATTAAAAAGGACGTTTACTCGGCAGACACACTTATGACAGCCGAAGAGCTTTTTGAAGCTGCTAAACCTTACCTCAGCGTAAGACTTGAAACAGACTTCATTATAGAATATGACAGAGCTCATTCAACAATTTTTGAATATGACGATACTCAGCCTGACAATTACTACGAGGTTATTCAAGAGGGCAAAGACGGAATGCAGGAGGTTTACTACCGCCTTATTTACGTTGACGGAGTACAGACAGATGCTATTGTAAAAAACAGCACAACAACTGTTGCTCCTGTTGACGAAATTGTTAAGGTAGGCACTCTTGAGTCCGGCACAGGCACAGGAGAATTTATTTGGCCTGTACCCGCCGCAAACAATATTTCAAGCCTTTTTGAGTACCGTTGGGGCAGTTTCCACCACGGTATCGACATTGCCGACATCGGCATTTACGGTGCTGATATTGTTGCTACCGACACTGGTGTTGTTACTTTCTCCGGTTGGGATGATTCTGGTTACGGCTTAATGATAATCATCGACCACGGAAACGGCTACTGCTCAATGTATTCTCATTGCGACGAGCTGTTTGTTGAGGAAGGTGAGCTTGTTTATCAGGGCGACACTATTGCCTCGGTTGGCTGCACAGGTATGTCTACAGGCGACCACCTCCACTTCGAAATCTGGGAATCAGGCACCGCCGTTAATCCCTGCGAATATATGTCTTACGACGGCTACACAACCATTGATTATTAATACTTACATATAAAAACCCTCCGACCGAAATTCGGTCGGAGGGTTTTGTACGTCTGAGTTGAATCTTAAGCTATAGGGGTATAATCTGCCTCATTTACAATTGTAAATTTGAAACTGTCGTCAGTTTCTGAGTAAGAACCTACGCTGAAATACACGGTTTCGCCCTTTTCCAAGGTGCCGATAACCGCAAAGTCGTTGCTTTCATACAATACGGCATCCTCACCTAAATTAATAAGAGTCATAATGTCATCGCTCATATGCAATGTCATACCTGTTTCATCAAGTATGTAAATACAGGCGTCCGCTGAATCTTCACTGTAAAGTACAACTGTACAATCTTCTTCAGCAGTAAATACAAAATCCTTGGTTAAAAACTCATCGTTGGTTGCATCAAAAGAAACCTCAACTGTTTCGCCTAATTTAATCTCTGTTAAATTTGCTTCGTCAGGTGTTGTATCGTCAAAGGGCAACCTCTGCTGAGCTTCTTTGTACTCGTTTTCATCAGACTCCATAACCTTAAAGGTTACGCTTTCGGCTTTTTCCAGCTCAACTATGCTGATAATGTAATATTCAACGCCTTCTTCCAGGTAAAGAACATCAAAAAGTCTTCCGCCTGTTTCGCTCATATCAATATAAATATAAGCGTTTTCAATGTCGTTAAGGTCAGCAATCAATGCCATTACGCCTGTAGCAGAGTTGCTCTCGAAATTAAAGCTGTAATATCCGCTTTTTACAGGTACAAATCTGTAAACAGTCTCAGCACCGTAATATGTTAAAACTTCATCCTCATACTCTTCTGTATATTCTTCAACAACGATTTCGTCAGGTGTGCCAAGAGTAATATCCTTTGCCTTGCCCTTAAGCATACTCATATAAGTATCACAGCATAGAGTAAAATCAGAACCGCCCTCAGCCTGAGTTACAACAATATAGTAAACTGTGTTTACGCCGTCGCTGTAAACCGAAAGCATGGTGTTTCCTGTACCGTCGTCATAGCTTTCGCTGTTAACTGCATAGTCCTTATCATAGCAAACAAGTTTTACGAGAGGATTTTCGCCTTCTGTAAATACTAAAAGCTCATCGTCTAAAATATTAAGTGATTCAACGTCAACCTTGTATACCAAGGAAGCTTCGCCTGCTTTAACGTCAATTCTGTCGCCGACGTTAAGCTCAACTGCATCTTCAATATCAAAGGGTACTTCCTCTGTAGGGCTTACTTTAAACTTAACGGTGGTATCAAGTCCGCTTTCAATATACATATATGCATAATACACACCGGGCTGAAGCTTTGCAAAAATATACGAGGTCTCGCCGTCAGCCTGAGCTATCCAATGGTCCTCCATATCCTCACTTGTAAAGTCAAGGAAAATGGTAGTTTCGCCGCCTGTTGTGGCTGTAATATTGTAGAAGCCTTCTTCCTCAACGGTAACCATAATTTCCACAGCGCTATTCTGGGTCAGCTCTACGTCAAGGGTGTTACCATCAGCCAAACACGAATAATCAGGCACGTAAACCTCAACAGGAAAAACATCAATCATCTTTGCAACATACTTCTGAATCAAGGTTGCATCGCTTATAGTGTTCTTTTCGTTACCATCTACGTCAGCAAAGTACAAAGCATCCTCAGAAAGAGTGATAATCTTTGCCAAGTGCTTTTGCAAAGCTGTGGCATCTTTTACCGTAATTCTTTCATCAAAGTCTACGTCACCAAATGCAATAAAGGGTTCCTCGTACTGATAATAATCCCTAAATTCTGCGGCAGAAACGCCTACCGCAAATACTGACATCATCATAACCAGCACAAGTGCAACGCTTAAAATACGTCTAAAATTTTTCATAACATACTTCCTTTCTTTTTGGTTTTGTTATTCTAACACTTTAAGTTTACAATATTTGTTTATATTTGTCCAGTCTATTTTTAGTAGACCTTACATTTTTGCAATAAATTTCTGAATTGCAGTTGCATCTCTAATATTAAGCTTGCCGTCGCCATTAAAGTCGGTAATGTCGTAATCTATTGTATCCTCAAAATCCATTGTAATTTTTGGCATTTGTACTAAACCTGCCAAAGCCTTCTGAAAAAGCGTTACGTCCTTAATATTAACGGTTCCGTCGTCGTTCATATCACCTAAATTCTCGATTTTATAAGCGGTTTTGAAAACTTTTGCTGCATCATCTATATTTACAAGCTCTTGTTTCAAAACCTCTTCAAAGGGCACAAGCTTACCCTCTGCATAAGCAAAGAATCCTAAGTGATAGGTAGCATTTATACCATGAGAAACAAAAATATAGTTCTGAATTCTTATGTTTCTTACTTCGTCACAGGTTGGCAAAATTGTATATTGAAGCAAAGGTATACCATTGCTTTCGCCTATATTTTCAAGGTAAGCACCTGCGGCGTCAACCGCATTTTTCTCTAACATATGCTCATCAAGGGCATATTCTATATCTGCACCTGTAACGCCTGAGGAAAGTCCCAAATCCATTTTAAAATCAGTAATACTTTTAACTTCGGAATCACACCAGAATCTTTCAAGCTGAGCCTTTGAGGCGTTTACTGCAACCCGACGGCGATACTTGCTTACATAGTAAATATCATCCTCAGCAAAGCCATATCTATTTAAAAACGCCTTGTTGTCTGATTCACGCTCTTCATAAACAACTTTTGTGTCCCTATCTGCCTCTTCGTCCGTATAACCCTCATTATAAGCCAAATATAACAGCACAGTTGCACTTTCATTGTCTTTCATCGATGGGAACTTCTGACGTATCTCTCCGCTGAACTTTGAGTAATCGGGCACTTCTGAAGGAACAGTCTCGGTTACAGACTCAGACGCAACAGGCATTGTTTCAGGCTCTGTAGAAATTGTTGGCTCTGTATATTCGGAAGGTATTTCTTTAGCTTCGCTTACAGAAATATTACTGCCCCTTAAAAGCTCGTTTACCTTTTCAAGGTTAATCTCCTTTTCAAAAGCTTCACTAAGAGTAAAAACCTCTTCGTCTTTAATTGCATACACACCTAAGCCATATGGAAACTGGCAAACCTTCGCCGAGTACACGTAGTCACCTACTGTTTCTTCATATGCCTGGCCAAAAACAACATTTTCATAGGTCACTACTTCAAACTCATCTACTGTACCTGCGAACTCAGCTTTGAAATCCTCTGAATAAGCGTGGTTCTTACTAAGAAAGCCCTTTAAATCAAGGAAGTTTTGCATTGAATTCTCGTCAACTTCAGCAAACTCAGCTAATAAAGGAGCATTTAGAAATCTTCTGATAATCTTACCTTCTTCACCCTTAAGAGTAATAATACCATTTTCGCAACCTTCAGCAAGAGTAAGAACTTCTGTATCATTAATAAGATACCACCCTAATTTATCCGGCATCTGAGCAGCATAATACTTATATAAGCAGTTCTCAACAAC
>JAFTIP010000042.1 GCA_017456845.1 Ruminococcus sp. | reverse complement strand
TATTCTGCCTTTGTTCAAAAAGTACGGCATCACAACCTTCTGTGCACCGCCTACAATGTATCGCTTCTTTATCCGTCAGGATTTATCAAAGTATGACTTAAGCTCTGTTAAGTATGCAACTGTTGCAGGCGAAGCTTTAAACCCTGAGGTTTATCATCAGTTCTTAAAGGCAACAGGCATCAGCCTTATGGAAGGCTACGGCCAGACCGAAACCACCCTTACTATCGGTAACTTTGTTGGTACTGAGGTTAAGGTTGGCTCAATGGGCAAGCCCAGTCCTCTTTATGACATTCAGATTCTTGACAAAGAAGGCAACCCCTGCAAAGCAGGTGATATCGGCGAAATCTGCGTTAAGACAGATAAAAACACACCCTGTGGTTTGTTTATGGGTTATTATCTTGACGACGACCTTACCAAAAAGGTATGGCACGATGGTTATTATCACACAGGTGATACAGCTTGGATGGATACAGACGGAAACTTCTGGTTTGTTGGCCGAGTTGACGATGTTATCAAGTCTTCGGGCTATCGTATCGGACCCTTCGAGATTGAGTCTGTTATCATGGAGCTCCCTTATGTTCTTGAGTGTGCAGTTACTGCCGCACCTGATGAAATCCGCGGTCAGGTAGTTAAGGCTACAATTATCCTCACACAAGGTACAGTAGAAAGCGATGCACTTAAAAAGGAAATTCAGGAGTATGTTAAGAAGCGTACAGCTCCTTATAAGTATCCCAGAATTGTTAACTTTGTTGATTCTTTACCCAAGACAATCAGTGGTAAAATCATCCGTGCAAAGATTAAATAAGCCGTTAGTCACGGCAGGGCGATTTCGCCTTTGGAAAACTTAAATATTACAGAAACCCCGCTTAACGGCGGGGTTTTTCTTTGGCTCGTTAGTAACGAATGAGCATTTTACTGTTAGCCACGGCAGGGCAATTGTGCAAGGTAGCCCCTTGAGGGCAAATCGCCTTTTTGGGGGTTTACTCAGAGATAACCGGTCATAAACGGAGGATTAAGAAAAGTTTATATCAGGCTAAATGAATTAAGCCCTCCGAGAAATCGGAGGGCTCTTATTATGCTATATTTGCGATTCTTTTCTGTATTGCTGTTGCGTCTTGAATTGTGATTTTGCCGTCAGAGTTGAAATCTGCGGAAGGCTTTCCTAAACCTTCAATGGCTTCAATATTTGCAAGGTGCTTCTGAATGGCAGTTGCATCCTTAATGTTTACTTTGCCGTCAAGGTTTACGTCGCCAAGAATTACGCCCTTATCTGTAAGCTGATATGTGGTGTAAAGGTACTTGCCGTCCAGCTTTTCGGTAAGCTCAAAGGCAGAATTGTGGTTGATGTTAGCAGAGACATCGTGGGATTTATCAGTACCGTTTGAGAAAACAATCCACGAGGTATCCTCAGGAATATTGTAATAATACACATTGCCTTTATCAGAGGTTTCTAAAAGCTTCATAGCCTCTCCTGCCTCTGAGTTGGAGTCGCCAAAACCGAAGTTGGTGTGATGATGAATGTAAACTTCTTCCCAGCCGATAGTATTGATAAAGTAAACGGTTATTTCATCAACTACAGGCTCAAAGGGTTTGGTGGGCTCAGGTAAATCCTCAGGTGCGGTGCCAAAGTAACGCTGTGTATATACTACGTCGCCTTTCTCAGGAGTTGTTCCGTATTCGCCGTTACCGTAATAGTAGTACCATTCACCATTTATAGGATAAGGATAAACAAAAGTGTTGTAATCAATTGTATTGTAATCCAGTACGAATACCATATTATCAAAGCTTTCTAAGCCTTCAGGGTAAAGTTCGCTTTCATTGGGTTCATAGTATTCGGTACCTATGTTGGCAGACTGTTTGGCAAGTTTATAAACCTCAGCATCAGGGTCTGTACCGCCGTTGATGTAGTTATTCCAGATGATTGATGTTACGTCTTTTGGAACATCGTAGTAGAAAAGACCATCTACATCGGTTTTTTTTGCCTTATAACCGGGCCAGTTATTTATGCAGTCGTTAGTGCCTTCCCACCAGTAAATACCTGCATCATCGGAGAGCTTATTTTCCCAGTCATTTGGCATAAAGAAATAGTAGCGGTTGGTTTCGAGCTTTGGTGCGGGGTTACTTCCGCCGAAAGAACGGCAGGTGTAATAACCGTTTGCTTTGCTATGGGTAAGGCCGTACTCGCCGCCTCCGTAGTAATAGTACCAGTTGCCGAAGTATATAACCTTGGAGTCGATTCGCTTATCGAAATTTATAACGAAAACTTTGTTGGCATTATTAAAGGTTTCGGCACTGCTTGAAAATACATACTCATAGTCTGTTTCATTTTGGGAAACTGCATTGTTCCAGACGATTGTGGTTACATCTTTGGGAACATCACAGTAGTAAAGACCCTTGGTACTTGTCTCTTTGGCTTTTTCGCCTGGATAGTTTTGATGAGCGTTTTCGCCGTCAACCCAGAAAGTGTAAACATCGTTTTCGGGATAGCTTTCCCACTCTTCCGGTAAGTAGAAGTAGTAGCGGTAAGTGTCGGCGTCTTCGGGTGTGAGTTTGGTTCCGTATTCACCGCTTCCGTAATAATTGTACCACGTGCAGGTGGGGTAGGTTTTGCTTAGCTCGTTGTTGTCGAAGATGCTTTTGTTTACCACCGAAATCATTCTGTCGTATATGATTTTATGCTCAGTATCCATAGTGGCAATATAGTCGGTGCGTTTGTTGTATCTTGTTATTGCGGATGATATATCGGCATTTTCATAAAAATTATTCCAGATAATACTTTCTACATCTTCGGGAACATCGTAATAGTAAATGCTTTGGGCATCAGCTTTATGAGCTTTGTAGCCTGGCCACTCATCGGGTGTTGATGAGCCTTGGTCCCAATATATGCCTGCGGTAACTGATTCATCCCAAACCCAGTCTTCGGGCATAAGAAAGAAGTAGCGGTTAAAGCCTTCTTTTATTTCAGGCAGGCCGAAAAGCGCTTCGTTTTCTACCTCGGCTGATATTGAAAAAGCAGAAACAGCCGTTAATGCCATAAGAAAAGCCAAAAATAAACTTAAATATTTTTTCATAAAAATCCTCCTTTTTGTGTGTGATGTTACCCTTTCATATGTTAGACGTAAGAAAGTTAAAAAACTCACGCCGAAAAGATAAATTTTGTCAGCACTCATAATTTTCTGAAGGTTTATTTGTGAACAATGACTGTTGAGGTAAATATTAACCGCCCGAAGATTATTTTTCTCGGGCGGTTTAGTTTAATCAGATGGATTTATCATAACCGCCGTTGATGGAAGTTTGATATTATATATAACCTTTCAAAAGGCGGAATTGCCAACCGTGGCTGACGGTTTATTTTAATTCAACTATTGTTACGCCTGCTTCGCCTTCGCCAAAGGTACCGAGCCTGAATGACTTAACAGCTTTGTGGTGGCGTAGGAAATTCTGAATTTCTTTTCTGAGTACTCCTGTGCCCTTACCGTGGATAATAGTAAGCTTTTCGGTGTGGCGTAAAATTGCGGTATCTATGGCAGAGTCAACTGCCATAATTGCCTCAACGGCTGTCTGACCTCTTACGTCAATTTCGCTTATGCCTCGTGTGTCAAGAGTTGAGCGAATATTCTTGGTGATTGACTTACCTTCAATCTTCACCTTTTCGTCCTTCATAAGTCGAAGGTTAGAGATTTTAACCCTTGTTTTGATAACACCTGCCTGCACCATTACCTGAGTGTCGCCTTCCTTGGGGGTTTCAAGTAAGGTTGCCTTTTTATCAATATCAAAAATAAGCACGGTATCGCCTTTTTTTAGTGGGCGGGGCAGGGTGTATCCGTCGTCCTTTGCCTTAGCTATTGGGTCGGCCTCATCTTCCATTTTACGCATAGCCTGCCTTAGTTTGGCTTTATCGTCGGCAGAAAGTTCGGCTTTCTTTTTAAAGGCTTCAATCTCGGCTAAAAGTGCATCTGCCTGAGCTTTTGTACGGCTTAAAATAAGCTGAGCCTCGTGCTTTGCACGCTGAATTTCAGAGTCGGCCTGTTTGCGTACCCTCTGAAGCTCAAGCTCTGCCTTTTGCTTGTCGGTGTCGGCTTTTTGGGATTTTTCCTTTGCGTCTTCAAGCTCACGCTGAAGCTGTTGACGCCTGTCTTCCAAAGACTCAACCGCCGCCTCAAAGCGTCGGCTTTCACTTGACACAAGCTCTCTTGCTTTGTCTACCAAAGCTTTTTCCATGCCTAAACGTTCGCTTATTGCAAAAGCGTTACTCTTGCCGGGAATGCCTATGAGGAGTTTATATGTAGGCCTTAAGGTTGCCACATCAAACTCGCAGCAGCCGTTCTCCACTCTTTCTGTTCTCAGGGCGTACTCTTTAAGCTCGGCGTAGTGGGTGGTGGATGCAATTTTTGCTCCCTTGCCTCTGAGCTCGTCAAGTATCGCAACAGCCAGAGCCGCACCCTCAACAGGGTCGGTGCCCGCACCGAGCTCGTCAATAAGTACCAAGCTTCTGCCGTCGGCAACCTTGAGGATTGAAACAATATTGGTCATATGAGCCGAGAAGGTGGAAAGAGACTGCTCAATGCTCTGTTCGTCGCCAATGTCTACAAGTACCTTTTCAAAGGTGGAAATTTCACTTCCGTCCTCAACGGGTATCATAAGTCCGCACATAGCCATTAATGTGAAAAGGCCCAGAGTTTTAAGAGAAACGGTTTTACCGCCTGTGTTGGGGCCTGTGATTACCAAGGTGTCAAAATCCTTGCCTAAGGTTATATCTGTAGGTACAACTGACTTTGCATTAATAAGGGGGTGCCTTGCGGATTTGAGATTAATATAGCCTTTGTTGTTGATTTTTGGCACAGATGCCTTCATTTTATAGCCTAAGTTTGCCTTGGCGAAAATCAGGTTAAGCTCTACCAAAGCGTTGTAGCTTTCGCTTATGGTGTCGGCATAAGCACCTGCTTCACTTGAAAGTTCAAAGAGAATACGCTCAATCTCGGCTTCTTCCTTTGACTCCAAAACTCTTATGTCGTTATTTGCCTGTACAACTCCCATAGGCTCAACAAAAACCGTTGCACCGCTTGATGAAGTGTCGTGCACAAGGCCGGGAATTGACGAACGGCACTCTGCCTTAACAGGCACAACAAAACGACCGCTTCGCTGGGTAATAATTGCATCCTGCAAAAACTTCTGATAAGAGGAAGAACGAACGATTTTATCTAAGATTTCTCTTGCTTTTGAAGCCGCCTGACGCTTTTTGCGACGAATGTCGTAAAGGGCAGGGGAGGCGTTGTCGGCAATTTCTTCTTCGCTTAAAATAGCGGTGGTGATTTTTTCCTCCAGATATTTGTTGGGAGAGAGCATATCAAAAAGCAGGTTAAGGGAGGTTTCGACCTGTGCAGATTTGCTTCGCCACTCCTTAACGCTTCTGATAACCCTCAGGGTTTCGGCAACTCTGAGAAGCTCCAAGGTGCTCATAACACCGCCTGCTTCACCGCGTCTTAAAGCACTCATGGGATTTTTTATGCTTCCGAAAGAAGGCGTGCCGAATCTGCCCGAAAGGATAAAGGCATCCTCGGTCTGTTTTATTTGCTCCTGAACCTCAAAAAGGCCAAAAGAGGGCTCAACCTCAAGGGCTTTTTCTTTTGCGTCTTCGCAGGATGTTAGCTCAGAAAGCATATTTAAAATTTTATCAAGCTCTAAGGCTTTGTAGTGTTTGTTTAAATTTTTCATAATTTTTAACTGCTGACTGTTTTATAAAACTGCAAGGTTGTGAAACTTCGTTCAACCTTGCGGCTTAAGTATTCTTCTGTAATGTCTGAAAGTAGTTTAAGTGAGTTTTCCGAAAGCGAAAAAGAGAAGAGCTTTTTATCCTCGGCAAATACAAGATGCCTTAACGCCAGTGTAAGACTTTTGCTTATCTTTATGCCTTGTGGCAGAGGATTCTTTTCATAGCAGCTTTTACAGAAAATCTGACCGCTTAAGAGAAAATACATTTCTTCATCTTCATACTCACCGCACCTTGGGCACATAAGCAAATCGGGCATATAGCCTGAGATTGAGGAGAGCCGCATTTCAACTGCAGATTTGATTAAAAGCTCAGGTACCTCACCTTTTGAAAGCAGGTAAAGTGCATTTAAAATGAGCCTCAGATGTTCCTCAGCTTCCTGCTCCTGAGGGCAGATAGCCGCCGCAATTTCGCAGAAATATTCTGCTAACGATAGCTTTGTAAGCTCTTTTTTCAGGTCAGAAAACATATTGAGAAGCTGAGCACTTTCTACTGAGTAATAGTCCTGTTTACCTTTGTACAGCTTGAATTCAGAGTAGCACAAAAGCCCTGTGGATGCGCAGTTTTTACTTTTGATGTTCTTACCCTGACGCACAAAGGCACGTATTACCCCGCACTCTCTTGTTAATATGGTAACAAGGCGGTCCTGCTCACCTATATTCTGTTGTTTTATTATCAGTCCGTTTGTTTTTATCTTTTTCGCTTGCATTTGTATTATTTAAAAGGGAGTTTTCATTAATTGATTTAAAGTTAAGGTAGTCTTCAACCTTTCCTGTCAAAGCAAAAATCTCCCAAGCTTTTTGTTTATCCATATACCATCACCTGACTTTAGTATACCTTAAAGTAAGGGGGGATATAGAGGGGATTTTGTTGTTGGTTTTAATTTCCTTGATTTAAAGGTTATTCAAAGTCCTTCTCTGAGAAACCTAAAGAACGCATAATACCTTCTCTGTTTCGCCAATCCTCGCGTACCTTTACCCAAGTTTGCAGATTAACCTTGCAGTCAAAGAAACGCTCCATATCTTCTCTTGCAGTTGTGCTTACCTTCTTAAGCATCTTACCGCCTTTGCCGATGATAATACCCTTGTGGCTGTCTCTCTCGCAGTAAATGGTGGCATCTATATCCAAAATTCCGCTTTCTCTCTGCTTCATTTTTTCAACGATAACTGCGGTGCCGTGGGGGATTTCTTTATCTAAGTTTCTTAGGAGCTTTTCTCTTATCATTTCAGATGCTAAAACTCGCTCGCTCTGGTCAGTCAGAGTGTCTTCCTCAAAGAAGTGACCTCCCTCGGCAGTAAGCTTTTTAAGCTCTTCAATCAAAGCAGGAACACCGTCGCCTGTTCTGGCACTTATGGGTACAATTGCCTCAAAATCAAACATAGAGCTGTAGGTGAGGATAAGATGCATAAGCTCTTCCTTTTGCTTTAAAAGGTCGGTTTTATTGATTGCAAGAACGGCAGGAATACCCATTTCCGTAATTCTTTTGATAAGGGAAGTTTCGGTTTCGTCGGGTTCTCTGCCTGCTTCAACAACCAGAAGGCAGGCGTCACAGGAAGAAACAGATTCCTTAACCGAGCGAACCATATAGTTGCCTAAAGAAGTTTTAGGTTTGTGCATACCTGGGGTATCAGTAAAAACAAGCTGATGCTCGCCCTCGGTAAGAACACCCATAATTCTGGTTCTGGTGGTTTGGGGTTTGTCGGAAACAATTGCAATTTTCTGACCCAGCATCCTGTTAAGAAGCGATGATTTACCTGCGTTGGGTCTGCCTACAATTGAAATAAAAGCTGAATTATCCTTAAAGTTCATAAATTCTCCTTATAATTATCGTCACACCCAAAAATAGAGATGTGACGACGAAAAAGTTATTTCTTTGTGTTTTTAATTCCGCCGAAAAGTATAAAAAGCACAGAACAAACTGCGCATATACCAAGGGGAATAAAGTATAAGGGGTGCTTTAAAAGCCTTTCGAAAGCATACATAAGGTTGCCTGAAATAATAAACACAAACACAGCAACGCCAACAGAGGCAATTGCAGAAATAAGCACTGCACCTGCGGCAATATCCTTTATTTTGCCGATAAGGGGATTGTGTTCGGTTGAGTAAAGGTCGCAGGCTTTTTCAATGGCTGTGTTAATAAGTTCAGCAGTAAAAACTAAGCCTATAGTAAGAATGAGAACCGCCCATTCAGCAGGGCTTACTTCGCATATGTAAGCAAATAAAAGCACAAAAAATGCCGCAACAAAATGAAAACGCATATGGCCCTCGGTAATAAAGGCGGCGGCAATTCCCTTAAAAGCGTTTGTAAAGCTTTTAATCTGACGTTTCATAGCTTATTCCTCGTCAACCGTGTAGCTGGAAGAAGCAGGCAAGCCTAAAAGCTCCATAACGTGCTCTTCCTTTTCACGCATACGGATACGCTCTAAGTTGTCTTCGTGATCATAGCCTAAAAGGTGAAGCACGCTGTGGCAGGTAAGATAACCTACCTCACGCTGTAAGGAGTGGCCGTAAATGTTGGCCTGCTCAACGGCTCTTTCCATAGAAATAACAACATCGCCTAAAAGCTGTGCACCTGTTTCGGGGTCAATGTCGTACTTGCCGTCTTCACCGCAAAGACCGAATGAAAGCACGTCAGTTTCGATGTCTTTATTTCTGTACTGAGCGTTAAGCTCTTTAATCTGAGCATTGTTTACAAAGGAAACGCTGATTTCGGCAGGACCTTCGAAGTTTTCTGTTTTAAGTGTTGCTGTGCAGCAACGTCTTACAAGCATTCTCAGTCCTGTGGGAATCTGCACATCCTTCTGACGATTTGTAATAACAACTGTAATTTTATCTTTTGCCATCTTTATCTCTTCCTTCCTCAAGCTTTGCATATGCCTTAATGATGTCTTGCACCAGCCTGTGCCTTACAACATCCTTTTCGGTAAATCTGCAGCTTGCGATATCATCAATATTTTTTAAAACTTTAATACATTCTTTAAGTCCCGACCTTGCACCGTTTGGCAGGTCAATCTGGGTAATGTCGCCTGTAATAACCATTTTTGAGTTAAAGCCAAGGCGGGTTAAGAACATCTTCATCTGTTCTGTGGTGGTGTTCTGGGCTTCGTCAAGAATAATGAAGCTGTCGTCCAAGGTTCTGCCTCGCATATATGCCAAAGGTGCTACCTCGATGTTGCCTCTTTCCACGTATTTCTGGTAGGTTTCAGCACCTAACATATCGAAAAGTGCATCATAAAGAGGGCGAAGGTAAGGATCAACCTTGCTTTGTAAGTCGCCCGGCAGAAAGCCTAACTTTTCGCCTGCTTCAACAGCAGGGCGGGTTAAGATGATTCGGTTAATCTCCTTGGCTCTGAAAGCGGTAACCGCCATAGCAACGGCAAGGTAGGTTTTACCTGTACCTGCAGGGCCTACACCAATGGTAATGGTGTTGTCTTTAATGAGGTTGCAGTAATTGCGTTGACCCATGGTTTTGGGCCTTATGGGCTTGCCTTTTGCGGTTATGCAGATGCAATCACTTGCTAAATTTTCTATTTTTTCACAGCTTCCCTCGTTTACGAGAGAAATGCAGTATCTGATATTTTGTTCGGAGAGAGTTTCACCGCGGTTGATAAGGCTCAGAAGGCTTTCCACAACCTTAGCTGCCTTGTAAACTCCCTCGGTTTCACCTTTGATTTTAAACTCACCGTTAAGGGTAACTACGGATACACCGTACTCCTTTTCTATGATGCGGATATTCTCGTCAAAGCTGCCGAAAAGTGCTGCCGCTTGTTCCATTCTTCCGATGTTGACTGCTTGTTCCGTAGGACATATCTCCTATACATAATAATATATAATACAGTATACCACAAAAAAACCTAAAAAACACCCGTAAAAATCAAGATTGTGCAACTTATGAGAATTTTTGTAAGGTTTACCAATTATCTGTGGTTAAATTCATCATATAAGTAAAAACTAAACCCCAAAAACTGAGTGGATAAGGGAGTTTTTTTGAAAAAATTCCTTGACAAAACGCTGTTATGTGTTATAATTGCAAAGGTGTAAAGAAAAAAACTTTACAGCGTGAGGTATACTACATGGAAAAGAGCATCGAAATATCCCTGCTGTTTGATTTTTACGGCGAGCTTTTAAGCGAAAAAAAGCGTGAGGCGGCAAGCCTTTATTTCAATGAAGATTTGTCCCTTTCAGAAATAGCTCAGCATATGGGCATTACCCGCCAAGGGGTTAGCGACCTTATCAGACGCAGCGAGTCAGAGCTCTATGACTTTGAGAATAAATTAGGTCTTTATTCCCGATTTGAGGCTATTAATGCCTCAGCACTTAAAATTAAGGAGCTTTCCCAAAGTATTGCAGAGGAAAGCAACGGGGGAACGAAGGCAAAGGCTTTGGATATTTTTACTGAAGCCGTAAAAATTGAAAGTTTGGAGGCATAGTATGGCATTTGAAAGCTTGTCCGAGAAAATCGGCGGAGTATTTAAAAGGCTTAAAAATAAAGGTAAGCTTACTGAAAGCGACGTTAAAGCCGCTATGCGAGAGGTGCGTCTTGCACTTTTAGAGGCTGACGTTAACTACAAGGTTGCCAAGGACTTTACAAATAAGATTACCGAGCGTGCAATAGGCTCTGACGTTATGGAAAGCCTTACTCCTGCACAGATGGTAATTAAGATTGTTAACGAAGAGCTCAAAGCTCTTATGGGCGGCGAAAGTGCAAAGATTAACTTCGCCTCAAAGCCTCCCACAGTTATTATGATGTGCGGTTTACAGGGTTCAGGTAAAACCACCCACTCAGGTAAACTTGCAAAGCTTCTTAAAAATAAAAACCACAGACCCTTGCTTGTTGCCTGTGATATTTACAGACCTGCCGCTATTGAACAGCTTAAGGTTGTAGGCAGAAATGCAGACGTGCCTGTTTTTGAAATGGGTGTTGAGAGCCCTGTTAAAATTGCAAGAGAGGCTATTAAGCACGCAAGAGATTACGGTAACGACATTGTTATCCTCGATACCGCAGGCCGACTTCACATTGACGACCAGCTTATGGCTGAGCTTGAGGACGTAAAGGCTGAGGTTAACCCTTCCGAAATTCTTTTGGTTATCGACTCTATGACAGGTCAGGACGCTGTAAATGTTGCCGAAACCTTTAATTCACGCCTTGAAATTACAGGTGTAATTCTTACAAAGCTTGACGGCGACACCCGAGGCGGTGCGGCGCTTTCTGTTAAGGCTGTTACAGGCAAGCCTATTAAGTTTGCAGGTACAGGCGAAAAGCTTGGCGATATAGAGCCTTTCCATCCCGACAGAATGGCAAGCCGAATTTTAGGTATGGGCGATATGCTTACTCTTATTGAGGAAGCTGAGCAGAAGCTTGACGCCAAAAAGGCTGAGGAGCTTGCCGAGAAGATGATGACCAATAAAATGGACTTCAACGACCTTCTCGACCAGTTTGAACAGCTTCAGAAAATGGGCCCCATTAAAGGTATTCTTTCAAAGCTTCCCGGCATTAACGCCTCTAAGCTTGACGAAATGAATATAGATGAACGCCAGATTGACTGGTGCAAAGCCATTATCCTTTCCATGACAAAAGAGGAAAGAGCAAAGCCCGGCCTTATGAATCCTTCCAGAAAACGCAGGATTGCCGCAGGTTCAGGCAGAAGTGTTGAAGAGGTTAACCGCCTTATAAAACAGCTTGAGCAGATGCAGAAAATGATGCGTCAGATGAATTCAAAGGGCAAAAAAGGAAAACGCAAGATGCCAAACTTCGGTGGTATGGGCGGCGGATTCCCCGGTATGTAATTTAAGTTTTATATTGCCAATTAAAGGCTTATAAATATATTTTTTATATTTTCATTTTATAGGAGGAAAAAACCATGGTAAAAATCAGACTTCGCAGAATGGGTGCTAAGAAGAACCCCTTCTACCGTATCGTTGTAGCAGATTCCAGATATCCCAGAGATGGCCGTTTCATCGAGGAAATCGGTACTTACAACCCTCTTACAGATCCCGCTCAGGTTACTGTTAACGAGGAAGCTGCTAAGAAGTGGATTGCTCAGGGTGCTCAGCCCACAGATAAGGTTAAGGCTATCTTCAAGAAGAACGGCATTATCTAAGCAGAGGTTATTGACTGATGAAAGATTTGCTCACTATTCTTGCTAAAGGTCTTGTAGAAGAGCCTGATGCAGTTAGCGTAACTGCTGACGAGCCTACAGATGACGGTACAGTTGTATATCACATCCACGTTGCAGAAGACGACATGGGCAGAATTATCGGTAAGCAGGGCAGAATTGCAAAGGCAATCCGCACTGTAGCCCGTAGTGCAGCTATCCGCAAGAACGAAAAAATTCAGGTTGAAATTGACTAAAATTTACAACTGAAACAAACGTCAAAGCGTCTTAAAACCCTTTTAAAAAGGGGCTTTTAAGGCGCTTTGTTGACATATTGGGGTAATTTGGTTATAATTTATTATGAGCAAGAATTATCCTTTAATGTTAAATCGGGTATATTTATTGCTCAATCAGAAACGAGGTGCTTTAATGACTTTTTCCAAAAGGATTTTTTGCATATTTTTATGCCTGACAGCTTTGCTTTCGCTTTCTGCTGCAGTTTCGGCTCAGGAGGAAACCACTCTTACAGCAGGTGAATTTACCTACACTATTCTTGAGGACGACTCTATCTGCGTTACAGGGTATCTTGGCAGCAGCACTGACGTAGAGCTGCCTTCTCAGATTGAAGGTAAGGATGTAGTTACCATCGGCTCTGAGATTTTCTGGTATAATAAAGAGATAACCTCCGTAACAATACCCGACAGCGTTGAGTACATAGGCAAAAGAGCTTTTCAGGGCTGTACAGGACTTACAGAGATAAAGCTTCCCGAATCTGTTCACGAAATCGGCGATGCTTGCTTTTTGGGGTGTTCAAGTCTTACGAAAATAAATGTACCTGCAAACCTTGTTTACGTAGGTGCCTTTGCTTTTGACGAAACCCCTTGGGTTACCCAGTTTGACGGATGCAGCTCCATAATTTTAGGCGGCAGGGTTTTCTACAAATACCTTGCTGATGAGGATAAGGTCGTTATTCCTGAGGGGGTAGTCTGTATCAGCGATAACGCCTTCGACGGAAAGTCATTAAGCTTCGTAAAAATCCCCGATACAGTTGCTTTTATCGGCGATTATGCCTTTTATAACTGCAAAAATCTTAAGGAAATAAAGCTTCCCTCTGAAGTATATTATATCGGCGAAAACAGCATAGGTATGCTGGCAGGTGCAAATGAACCAAAGGCTTCCAAAGATTTTGTGGTTTATGCCCATGAAGGTACCTTGGGTGCAGGTTATGCCGAGTCTGGCGGAATTACACTAAAAAGCACAGAGGAAGTTACAGAGCCTGAAAGCTTGCCTGAGGCAGAGGTTTGCGTACCAACTGCCGAAATAAGAGATGTTAAAGAATCATCTGAGTCTGCAGGGCTTAGCCAGGGTGCGGTGGTTACCATTGTGCTTTCGCTTGTTGGTTGTGCTGTGGTTATCGGCGGTATTACGGTTGCTTCTCATTTTTATGAGGAAAAGCGTAAAAAGGAAAACAAAAATTTAAAGAAAAAGAAGAAATAATATATGCTTAAACAGTATCTTGAAATAGGAAAAATCGTTGGTACCCATGGTGTCAGGGGTGAGCTCAGAGCAGAGTGCTGGTGTGACAGTCCTCAGTTTTTTTCGGGCTTCAAAAAGCTTTACTTTGACGAGGGTAATGAGAAAATTGAAGTTATAAGCCGACCTCATAAGAATATTGCGTTGGTTAAAATCAAGGGTATCGAAACCGTTGAGCAGGCTGATTTGCTCCGCGGAAGAATTCTTTATGTAAACCGTAAGGATATAAAGCTCCCTAAGGGCACCAATTTTATTCAGGACATTATCGGCCTTGAGGTGGTGGATGTAGATACTGATGAGGTTTACGGCAAGGTAAGCGAGGTTATCAAAACAGGCGCCAATGATGTTTATGAGGTTAAAGATAATAACGGCAAGGCTTACTATATCCCTGTTATCAAAGATGTAGTTGTGGAAACCAATCCTAAAAAAGGCAGGGTTTTAATTAAGCCTATGAAAGGTATTTTTGACGATGAGGATTGATATAATTACCCTTTTTCCCGAAATGTGTGAGGCGGTTTTATCTGAGAGTATTATAGGCAGAGCCAGAGAAAGTGGTGCCGTAGAGATTAACTGCCACCAGTTGAGAGAATTTGCCTTTGACAAGCACAGACGTGTTGACGACGCACCCTACGGTGGCGGTAAAGGAATGCTTATGATGGCTGAGCCCATTGCGCTTTGCTTCGAGGATATATGCAAGCAAACAGGCAAAAGGCCTCATTTTGTGTTTATGTCGCCACAGGGCAAAACTCTTACCCAAGCAAGGCTGAAAGAGCTTTCTCAGCTTGAGAATATCTGTGTGCTTTGTGGTCATTACGAGGGTGTAGACCAGAGGCTTATCGACGAGTTTGTGGATGAGCAGATTTCCATCGGCGACTATGTGCTTACGGGCGGTGAGCTTCCTGCACTGGTGTTTACCGATTCTTTGTGCAGAATGCTCAAAGGTGTGCTTTCTGACGAAGAATGCTTCGAGCGTGAGAGCCATTACAACGGGCTTTTAGAGTATCCTCAGTATACTCGTCCTGCCAATTGGCGAGGCAGAGAGGTGCCTGAAATTCTTTTAAGTGGCCACCATGCAAATATTGAGAAGTGGAAGGATGAAAAGGCTATGGAAAATACCCTTAAAAACCGTCCCGAGCTACTTTTTGAGGATGAGGAATAAAGTAAGAAACTTTACTTTGTTCAAGTTGTTGATTTTGAGAAATTCGGTGTAGTTAATTTGCACAAGAAACGCCCCCTCTAAATAAACCTTGTAGTGTATCAAAACAAAATTGATTGTATTGTGTTGACCTTGAGAAAATTTGCGGATATAATAACAAAAAATGAATGATTTAGTATCGTGGATTGCTAAGCGACCCACCTACCAAAACAAGATAAGAGAGGGTAACATCAATGTATTGTAAAGATGTTTTAGTTCAGAACAAAGCAGGTCTTCATGCTCGTCCCGCAACTTTCTTTATTCAGAAGGCTAACGAGTATAAGGCAACAATCTGGGTTGAAAAAGAAGAGAGAAGAGTTAATGCAAAAAGCCTTCTCGGTGGATTGTCACTTGGTATTCTTGGCGGCACTACAATCAAGATTTTTGCTGACGGTCCTGACGAGACACAGGCTGTTGAGGGCCTTGTAGCTCTTGTAGAGTCCGGTTTTGCAGAGTAATCCTAATAGCGTAATAAAAGAGAGGGCGGAAGTTACATCCGCCCTTATTTTTTTAGCCGTTAGCCACGGCGGGCAATTCGCCTTTGTACGGGTTTGATTAAACATATATGTTCATTAACGGCGTGTAGAATTGATATATCGCTTTTATTATGTCCCCATAAGGATATAATAAAAACATAAGGAGGTGTTACTGTGGACGAAAGACTGAAAAACTTAAGAGCAAAGGCTATGGCTTTGCCTCTGGAGCCCGGCGTGTATATAATGAAAAACAAAGATAATGAGATTATATATATTGGTAAGGCTAAAAAGCTGAAAAATCGTGTCAGCCAGTATTTCGGCTCCCAGAATAACCACTCCGACAAAGTGCGAAGAATGGTTTCGCAGGTAAAAACTTTTGACTATATCATTACTGACAGCGAGTTTGAGGCGCTTATTCTTGAATGCAGTCTTATTAAGCAAAACCAGCCTAAGTATAATATCCTTTTAAAGGACGACAAAGGCTTCAGCTTTGTTAAGATAACAGGCGGCAAGTGGCGTAAGATTTCCTATGCATTGCAGAAGGACGACAGCTCTGCTCAGTATATAGGCCCCTATACTAACGGCTTTTACGTGAAGCAAGCCGTAGAGCAGGCAAATTCAATTTTCAAGCTTCCTACCTGTAACCGCAGGTTTCCTGAGGACTTCGGCAAGGCACGTCCCTGCCTTAATTACCATATAAAACTGTGCTCGGCACCTTGTACGGGCAAGGTTAAATTTGCTGATTACAACGAAAGCGTAGAGCAGGCTCTGGATTTTTTAAAGGGCACAGGTAAAGAGAGCGTTAAAAAGCTTACGGAAGAAATGTACAAAGCTTCGGAAAACATGGAGTTTGAAAAAGCCGCCGTGCTCAGAGACCGTATAAACGCCATCAAAAGGCTTGCCGATAAGCAAAAGGTTATCGAAACCAAGGTTAAAAATCAGGACGTAATCGGCTTTTTCTCTGACGGAAATAAAGCTTGTTTTGAGATTTTCAGATTTGATGAGGGCAAGCTACTTTACCGTGAGGACTATTTTGTAGACCCGCCCGACGACGGTGCTAAGGCAAGAGCCGAATTTATTATGAGCTTTTATAACACAAAAAGCGATATTCCAAGGTTTGTAACCGTGGACGGTGAGGTGGAAGACAAGGAGCTTATCGAGCGTTTTCTTTCCGAGAAAAAGGGCAAGAGGGTGTATATTGCAATTCCTCAAAGAGGCCAGCAAAAATCTCTTGTGGATATGACGCGTCAGAATGCTGCCGAGAGGGTTGCTAAAACCAGAGGTGCGGTTTTAGGAAGAGAACTGAGCGTACTTGAAGAGTTGAGAGACCTTTTAGGCCTTGACACATTGCCAACGTATATTGAATCCTACGATATTTCGAACACTGCAGGCGACGAAAACGTTGCCGGTATGATAGTTTATGAAAACGCCAGACCCTTAAAAAGTGCCTACAGAAAGTTTAAAATTAAGTCGTTTTCGGGTCAGGACGATTACGGCTCTATGGCTGAAGTGCTGACAAGAAGATTTGAAGAATATTTAAGGCTTAAGGACGAAGCAAAAGAAGGGGAAGAACCTCAGGGTTTTGCAAGACTTCCCGACCTTATTCTTCTTGACGGCGGTGCAGGTCAGGTCGGTGCGGTTAAGCCCGTGCTTAAAAAGTTTGGACTTTCTGTTCCGCTTTTCGGTATGGTTAAGGACGATAAGCACCGTACACGTGCTATTGTAAGCGAAAGCGGTGAAATTGCCATAAATATGAACCGCAGACTATTTACGTTTATAAGTTCATTGCAAGACGAAGTTCACCGCTTTTCGGTGGGTTATCACCGAGCACGACGAAAGAAAAGTCAGCTTGGGGTTTCGTTAACGGAAATAAACGGCATAGGTTCTGAGCGTGCCAAGGCACTTTTAAAACATTTCAGAACAATTCAGAATATAAAGAATGCAGACCTTGAAGAGCTTAAGTCTGCACCTAAAATGAATGAAAGTGCGGCATTAAGTGTGTATTGGCATTTCAGAAAAAAAGAAAGCGAGGGAGAAAAATGAGAGTAATTACAGGTTCAGCCCGAGGCCGAAAGCTTCAGGCTTTAGAAGGCAAAGATGTAAGACCCACCACTGATAAGGTTAAGGAATCTGTGTTTTCCATAATCCAGTTTCAGATTCAGGGCAGGGTTTTTCTTGACCTTTTTGCAGGTTCAGGTCAGATGGGCATTGAGGCTTTAAGCCGAGGTGCAAAGAAGGCTTATCTTGTAGACCAGAGCCTCAAATCAATCCGGGTAATTGAACAGAATGTAAAAACCACAGGCTTTGAGGAGAATGCTGTTGTGGCAAGGCAGGACGCCCAGAGTTTTGTGCTTTCATCAAGAGAGAATTTTGACATAGCCTACCTTGACCCTCCTTTTGAAAAGGGTATTATTGACGAGGTGCTTCCTTTGGTTGCTTCTAAGATGAATAAAGGTGGAGTTATCCTTTGCGAAACTGCCGAAAATGAAGCGTTGCCCGATGAGTCGGGGGATTTTGTGCTTGACAGAACCTACCGCTATGGTAAAATAAAGGTGAGTCTTTACAGACATAGAGAAATGCTTTAAGAAGGTGACTTTATGAAAACTGTAATTTGCCCAGGTAGCTTTGACCCTGTTACCAAGGGCCATATGGATATTATTGAGCGTGCATCAAAGCTTTTTGATAAAGTGATTGTTGCGGTGCTTAACAATGCATCTAAGCATCCTTGCTTTACCATTGAAGAGCGTATAGGTTTGCTGAGAGAAACCACAGGTCATCTCAGCAATGTTGAGATTTCTACCTTCGACGGTCTTTTGGTGGATTTTGCAAAGCTTAGGGGGGCATCTGCCGTAGTAAAGGGCTTAAGAGCTGTTACTGACTTTGAATACGAGTTTCAGATGTCTATGATTAACAAGAAGCTTTGCCCCGAAATTGAGACCATATTCCTTAACACAAGTCAGGAGTATATGTACTTAAGCTCAAGTGTTGTAAAGCAAATTGCTCGTGCAGGCGGCGACATAAGTATGTTTGTTCCCGAAGAAATTCGTGATAAAATAGTTGACAGACTTCTAAATATGTGAAATAATGGGTAACAGATAAAGGAAAAGGAGAATTGTTATGAGAGTAGAAGAACTTCTTAACGAAATTCAGGATATGATGAACGAGGCTAAGTCCGTTCCCCTTACAGGCGGCAAGTCTTTGGTTGATACGGAAAAGGTGCTTGATATCCTTGACGAAATCAACGACACACTTCCCTCAGAGGTAAGACAGGCAAAGAATATCGTTTCTGACAGAGGTCAGATTATTGCTGAGGCTAAAAAAGAGGCAGAGGAAATTATCCGTGCCGCTGAGGAAAGAAAAAAGCAGCTTGTTAACCAGAATGAGATTGTTAAGGAAGCTCACGCACAGGCTAACGAAATTCTCAACGATGCTAAAGCTAAAACTTCTGATATGAGAAAGGCCGCTGCAGAGTTTGTAGAGGAAATTATGAGAAAAACCGACGAGTCTATTACTGCTCAGCTTACAGAACTCAGAAAGACAAGACAGAACATAAAAATGACTCAGAAGGTATCAGGTGGCTCTGCAAACACAAATATGTAACAGGTTTGTAATTTTCTTAGAGGGAATTACATAACCGAACATAAGTTCTAAAAACATAGGCACAATCACGTTTTTTGTCGTGGTTGTGTCTTTTTTTGTCTATAATGCGGTAAAAGATTGCAGTAAATTAGGTAAAAAAGCCGTAATATTTTTCTTGCAATTTTGATACCAATGCATTATAATGATTATAAAGTGTCAATAGGTGGCAATTTTGGGTCATTTGATGTCACTTTTAAAGCGATTTTTAAGGTAAGGAGGCGGCGATAATGTTTACGGGTATGTCTTTCCCTAATTTAGACTCCAAGGGCAGAGTCGTTCTGCCTCAGAAATTCCGCGAACAGTTAGGCGAAACATTTTTTATCACAGCAGGATTTGATAAAGATTTCCCCTGTGTACAGATTATGTCTGCTGAGCAGTTCGAGCATTTGCTTGCTCAGATTCGCGAGCTTCCTGCCAGTAAGGCATTACAGCTTCAGTACTCTATCATCGCTCCTTCCGAAGAGGTAAGCGTAAACGCTCAGGGCAGACTTCAGATCCCCCAAGCCCTCAGAGAAAGTGCAAACCTTACCAAAGAGGTTGCAGTTTTAGGTATGGACAAGCGTATCGAAATCTGGGACAAAGCAACCTACGATGCATTTATGAAGAAGCAGAGGGAAGAGTCTTACCTCGATGCTCTTGAACTTTTAAGATTATGATAAATTTTTCTCACATTTCCGTTTTACTTAACGAGTCCGTTGATATGCTTGAGGTTAAACCCGATGGAGCATATGTGGACGGCACAGCGGGCGGAGGCGGACATTCAGCCCTTATACTAAGCCGCCTTGGCGAAAACGGCAGGCTTTATTCAATAGACCGCGACCCTGATGCTATTGCAACTGTTACAAAGCGTTTTGAGGGCGACAAAAGAAGTGTGGTGCTTCACGGCGAATTTGCCGATATGAAGAACCTGCTTTTAAAGGAAGGTATAGAGAAGGTAGACGGAGTAATCCTTGATTTGGGCGTTTCGTCCCATCAGCTTGATACCGCTGAGCGTGGCTTTTCTTTCCACGAGGATGCACCTCTGGATATGCGAATGAGCCAAGTGGGAACAACCGCCGCAGACCTTGTTAACACCCTTGATTTTAAAGAGCTTTGCAGAATACTTTCTTCCTATGGTGAAGAAAAATACGCTCCTTCAATAGTAAAGGGTATTTTAAAGGCAAGGGAAGAAAAGCCTATAAAAACAACTCTTGAGCTTGCTGAGATTGTTAAGGCGAATGTTCCCCAGAAGGTAAGGCGTGACGGCCACCCTGCACGAAAATCCTTTCAGGCAATCCGCATTGCGGTGAATGACGAGTTTGGCCAGTTAGAGCGAGGCCTTGCATCAGCCTTTGAAATGCTCAGACAGGGCGGAAGACTTTCGGTTATTACCTTCCATTCAATTGAAGACAGAATCGTAAAGCAGACTATGGCTTCCTGGTGCGTGGGGTGTACCTGCCCTAAGGATTTTCCTGTTTGCGTTTGCGGTAATAAGCCAAAGGCAAGGCTTATAAATAAAAAGCCTATAGAAGCAGATAGTGAGGAGCTGGACGCTAATAAGCGAAGCAGAAGTGCAAAGCTCAGAGGATGCGAAAAGCTCGTTTAACATAGATGAATTATATAAGGAGTAAGGACTATGGCATACGGTGCGTATATGAATGCCGACAGAGGTTATGACCTCAGCCTTTTTGAGTCAGAGGGCAATGCTGCCAGAAAGAAAAAAGCATCGCCTAAGAGAGCTCAGGTAAAAAAGAATAATGTCATAGAGCTTAATATGCCCGAATACGATAAAACTGAAAGGCGTAAGCACAACGTAGGTTCAATTGTTCTTGGTTTTGTGTGTGCTGCTGTAATTACACTTTGCGTAGGTTTTATCATTAAGGGTCAGGTAGAGCTTACAGAGCTTAACCAGCAGATTGCTTCTGCTCAGGTTCAGCTTGAAGAAGTGAAGAGTGAGTACACCCAGATGCAGGCAAAAATGGAAGCATCCCTTTCTACAGCCGCAATTGAAAAGTACGCTCAGCAGCATTTGGGAATGAGCAAGGCAACTGCTCAGCAAAAAGAATACATTAGCCTTTCAGAGGGGGACAAGGCTGAGGTGTATCTTGAGAAGAAGTCAAATGTATTTACAGAAATAGGCGACTTCTTAGGTTCACTTTGGTCATAACATACCCTCAGTTTTAATATGTATGTTATGAAGGATGAGAGTTAAGATTTAAGTCTTGACTCTTTTTCTGCTATTCTAAGGATGAAGATTTTCGCAGGAATTCCTGCTTTTCTTTCAAAAAATTTGACAGAAAGGAGCATGAAAAATGGCACAGGGAGTAAATCAGAAATTAAATAAAAGAGCCGCGTTGCTTTTGCTTATAATTCTTGTTCTGGGCTTTGGTGCGGCTATACTGAGACTTGGTTGGCTGCAATTGGTTGATGCCTCAGAATTACAAAAACGTGCTGTTGACCAGCAACTTTCAGATACAGAGCTTTCAGCAAAACGTGGTACGATTTACGACACAAACGGTAAAATTCTTGCTGCCTCTGCCTCGGTGTGGAAGGTGGTTTTAGCTCCTGTTTATTTTGATAACGACGAAGAAAGACACATTGTTGCAAAGGGTCTTTCTTCTATTCTTGACGTTGACGAAAACGTGATTTTTGAAAAAGCTCAGCAAGAAAGCTACTACGTTGAGGTTAAGCGTCAGATAGAAAGCGACAAAAGGGAAGAGGTTATTGAGTTTATTGACCAGCTTGCAGAAGTTCACGAGATTTACAGCACGGTTTATCTTTTGGATGACTACAAGCGTTACTACCCTTACGGCTCACTTGCCTCCAGCGTAATTGGCTTTACAGGTGCCGACGAGCAGGGTCTGGCAGGGCTTGAATATCAGTATGACGAGGTGCTTACAGGTACTCCGGGAAGGCTTGTTACTGCCGTTGACTCCTTGGGTACAGCAATGCCTTTTGAGTATAGCCAGAATATCCCTGCAGGGGATGGCAGTAACCTTGTGTTGACAATAGACGAGACGATTCAGTCCATTGCGGAAAAATATATGCTTCAAGGTATAGAAGATCATGCCGTATTTAACCGCGGTGTGTGCATTATTATGGACGTTAACACCGGTGCCGTAAGAGCAATGGCGAGCGTAGGCGGCTTTGACCTTAACGACCCCTTTACTCTGACTGCTGAGAAGGAAGCCGAAATCAAGAAGCTCCCTGAGAAAGATCGGGCAGACGCAAGGTATGAGGCACTTTCAAATATGTGGCGAAACAAAGCCGTAAGTGATACCTACTATCCCGGCTCTGTTTTCAAAATGTGCACTGCGGCTATGGCTCTTGAAGAGGGATTGGTTAACGAAAATTCCACCTTTTACTGCAGTGGTGCCTACACCGTTGCAGATACTACTTTGGGATGTCACGTTCAGACCTATGGCGGAAGCCACGGCACGCAGAACTTAAGAGAAGCCATTAAAAACTCCTGTAACCCTGCTTTAATGCAGATTGGCGAGCTTTTAGGTATAGATTTATTCAATCAGTATTACGATGCCTTCGGTTTTTCTGAGCGAACAGGAATTGATTTGCCCGGTGAGGCTGACGACATTTATTTCGACAGAGATACCATGGGCGAGGTTCACTTAGCTACCGCTTCTTTCGGTCAGAACTTTGCTATTACCCCGATTCAGATGGCTACTGCGGTTGCTTCAATTGCCAATGGCGGATACCTTGTTCAGCCTCATATGGTTGAGCGTATTGAGGACTCGAAGGGTAACGTAATAAGTACTACAAGCACAGAGGTTAAGCGTCAGGTTTTATCAGAGGAAACCACGGCAATTATCTGTGATATTCTTGAAGAAAACGCAGTTTCGGGTTCAGGCAGCAACGGTTACGTTGCAGGTTACCGCGTGGCAGGTAAAACAGGTACGTCGGAAAAGAAGGTTGACCTTAATGAAGACGGAGTTCAGGACTATATAGCTTCCTTCTGCGGATTTGCTCCTGCAGAAGATGCCGAAGTTGTGTGCCTTGTATTCTTCGATACTCCCACAGGTGCGGCTTACTACGGAAGTCAGGTTGCGGCTCCTGTGTTTGCAAAGATTATGTCAGAGGTTCTGCCTTATCTTGAAATTGCAACTCAGTACACACAGGAGGAGCTTGAAGCTTTGGACACAACTGCCGATACATACATTGGTATGACGGTTGAAGAGGCGGAAAGAGCCGCAGAACAGGGCGGATTTACAACTTGGGTAAAGGGTGAGGGCGACAAGGTAGTTGCTCAGATGCCTGAGGCAGGTACTAAGATTCCTCAGGGCGGTAACGTTGTTTTATACACAGACGGCGACAGCATCATGGATACAACGACGGTACCGAATCTTATAGGCTATTCGGTTTCGGATGTACTTTATTTTGCAACTTATTATGACCTTAACGTTAGTATCAGCGGTATGAGTAACTCGGCGTTGTCCACATCTTATTCGCAAAGCATTCCTGAGGGTACCGAGGTAGCACCGGGTACGGTTATTACCGTAACCTTCAGTGCAGGCGGAGGAACAGACTAATTCTTGCGGAGGCACTATGGAAAACAAAATTTATTTTTTAGGTGAAACTAAAGATTTTTACCTCGCTCAGCAGCTTTATGACCTTGTACGTGAGGATTTTGACATAAACGTCAGGGTGGCAGTTTTGCAAAAAGGCTGTGAAGCTCCTTGCGACATTGATGTTGTTGTTTGCGAATTTGGCGAGAATGTGAAAACGTCTGCAAAAATCTGCACCTATTCGGTAGGGCAGAGCAATGCCGATATCTGCGGTTTTAATTTTATGAAAAGAGAAAAGTCAAGAAGTCTCGACCTTTTCAGTATGAGCTTTATGGGAAGGGTAAACCTGCCTGTAGAATCTCAGTTTTCAGAGGCTTCGGTGCTTTACTGTGCGGCAGGCCTGGTGGCTGCAGGCAATGCTTTGCCTCAGGTTTTAAAGGCTATAAATGCTAAGATAAGTTGAAAGGAACGGGTAGATTAAATGGACAGTCGTTTTGATTTTTTGTGGGCTTTAGGTGCCGCTGTGGTGGCATTTGGTATTTCTGCTGTTTTGGGCAGAGTGCTTATTCCTTACCTTCATAAGCTTAAGTTCGGTCAGACAATTCTTGACATAGGTCCCCAGTGGCATAAGAACAAACAGGGTACTCCCACTATGGGCGGTATTATGTTTATTGTTGGTATCGTGCTTTCTACTGCACTTACTTTTGGAATTTATATTCTTGCAAGCGGCGGCGGAGTTTTAGGAACATCAGGTACCTTTATAGGTCTTGGTATGGCTGTTTGCTATGGTGTTGTAGGTTTTATTGATGATTATATCAAGGTTGTAAAAAAGCGTAATCTTGGTCTTTCTGCACCTCAGAAGCTGGTACTTCAGTTTGGTGTTGCAGCCCTTTACCTTGTAGGTATGAGGTTTTTGGGAAATGCCGACACAGCTACAATTATTCCTTTTATCGGCGAGGTTGAGTTAGGCTTTTTCTACTACATAATTTCAGCAGTTGTTATTGTTGGCGTTGTAAATGCCGTAAACCTTAACGACGGTGTTGACGGACTTTGCGGCTCTATCACCTTCTTTGCCGCTGTGTTTATGATGCTTATGGCAAGTGTTTTAAACTCCAAGGGTATGATTATTGAAAGTGCCGCATTGGCAGGCGGATGCCTTGGCTTCCTTTTGTGGAACTTCCATCCTGCAAAGGTATTTATGGGCGACACAGGCTCACTTTTCCTTGGCGGTATGGTTTGTGCCATTGTGTTTACCCTTGATGTTCCTGTGCTTGTTATTCCCATTGGTATTGTTTATCTTGCTGAGATGTTCTCTGTTATGCTTCAGGTAGGTTACTTTAAGCTTACAAAGGGTAAGAGACTTTTCAAAATGGCTCCCATTCACCATCATTTTGAGATGTGCGGTTGGAGTGAAGTTAAGGTTGTTTGTGTGTTCAGTATGATTACTGCCGCATTTTCCCTTGGTGCATTTTTGCTTACGTATTTCGGCGTTGGCAGAATGTTTTAATATGATGTCAAAATAATTTTTTATAAAAAGGAGGGATAGTATGAGCGAAAAAACAGCACGTGCCGTCAGGGCAGCTTCCGCTGACCCTGCAAGACGAGTTCAGGCTCCTCAGAGTGCACAGCGAAGAAATACTCGCAGTGCACCTAAAAAGAAAAAGAAATTCAAGTTTTTTGATATAGGATTAGGCCTTGATATGCCTTTCTGCCTGCTTGTATTGGTGCTTCTTACTGTTGGCATTATTATGATGTTTTCCGCAAGCTATCCCATAGCTTACGCCGAAACGGGCGACAGCTACTATTATCTTAAAAGACAGATTATCTTTGCCGTTATCGGCATAGGTGCAATGATTGGCCTTTCCTTTGTTAACTACAGAATTTTCTATCGTTTTGCAAAGCTTCTGCTGGCGATTTCTTACGGTGCGCTTATATTGGTGCTTTTTCTGCCGGGTGTAAACGGAGTTCACCGCTGGATTGGCTTTACCTCCTTTAACATTCAGGCATCAGAGATTACCAAGTTCTGTATTATCGTTTTCTTTGCCTATTGGGGCACAAAATATGCCGACAAAATGAAGTATATGAAGTACAGCTTCATTCCCGGTATGGCGATTTTCGGCACAACAGCTATTTTACTTATACTGGAGCCTCACTTTTCCTGTACTGTTATCGTATTTTTGCTTGTGCTTGTTATGCTTTTTATTTCCGGTATGGATACAAAATATTTTGTACTCATCGGAATTTTGGTAGGTGCGGCTGTTCTTATAATGTGGGCAACAGGACTTTTGGGCTATGCTATGGACCGAATGGACGGTTGGGGCAAGGCTTTGGAGTACACCACCAGCGAAATGTGGCAGACCACTTGGCAGACCCGAAATTCACTATATGCTATCGGTTCAGGCGGACTTACGGGCTTAGGTTTGGGTCAGTCAAGACAAAAGTATCTTTATCTTCCTGAGCCACAGAATGACTTCGTTTTTGCCATTGTATGTGAAGAATTAGGTCTTATCGGTGCTATGCTTATTCTTGTGCTTTTTGCACTTCTGGTTTGGCGTGGCATCACAATGTCCAGAAAAGCTTCCGACACCTTCGGAAAGCTCTTGGGTATAGGTCTTACTGCTCAGGTGGGACTTCAGGTTATACTTAACATTTTTGTTATTACCGACTGGTTACCTAACACGGGTATCAGCTTACCCTTCTTCAGTTACGGCGGCAGTTCCCTGATTATGCTTTTAGCTCAGATGGGCGTTATCCTTTCGGTGTCCCGTAGTGCAAAAATTGAAAAAAGGTGATTTAATGAGAGTTTTACTTGCAGGCGGCGGCACAGCAGGCCATATAAACCCTGCCTTAGCCATTGCAAAAACCATAAAAGAAAAAGAGCCCACAGCACAAATCCTCTTTGTAGGTAATGTTGGCGGACTTGAGCAAAGGCTTGTTAAAAATGCTGGCTTTGAAATTAAGTCTATATCCATAAGCGGATTCAAACGTAGTCTTTCGCCATCTGCGTTGGTTCATAACGTAAAAACTGCTTTCAGGGCGGTTTCTGCATCCTCTGCTTCTGCTAAAATAATCAAAGACTTCAAGACTGATATCTGTATAGGAACAGGAGGCTATGTTTCGGGCCCTGTAATGAGGGCTGCACAGAAGCTTAAAATCCCCGTGATTGTTCACGAGCAGAATGCTTATCCGGGAGTTACCACAAAAATGCTTTCTAAAAAGGCAGAGTATGTTATGCTTGCTGTTGACGAGGCAAGAAAACACTTCGACGGTAACATTAACTTTGTGCTTACGGGTAATCCTATCAGACCGGAAATTTTAAGGGTAAATAAGGAAGAGGCAAAGGCTAAGTACAAAAAGGGTGATAAACCCTTGGTGCTTTCCTTCGGCGGAAGCTTAGGCGCAAGAAAAATCAACGAAGGCGTGGCAGATTTAATAGCTCGTTCAGGTAAGGACGGTAAGTACAGCCACATTCACGCCTACGGCCAGTACGGCAAGTGGTTTCCCGATTTGCTCAGAGAATTGGGTACAGACCCCGATAAATGTTCAAATCTTGACATAAGAGAATACATTGATAATATGGCAGAGTGTATGGCGGCTGCTGACGTTGTAATTTGCCGCTGCGGTGCCATTACCCTTAGCGAGGTGCAGGCACTCTCAAAGCCTTCCGTACTAATTCCTTCACCGAACGTTGCCGAAAACCATCAGTTCCATAACGCTATGGCTTTGGTAAACAACAACGCCGCCATCGTTATTGAAGAAAAAGACCTAACTGATAAGAGCATAACAGAAGCTGTGGATAAGCTTTTGTCGGATAAGGCTGAGCTTAAAAAATTCTCAGAAAATGCAGGAAAAATGGCAATAACCGATTCCAATGAACGTATCTGGGCGGTTATTACAAAGGTACTTAATAATAAATAGGGACAGTCACAAACACAAGCCTCAGGGCATAGGATATAAGCAAAACCTACTTGTATCTTTGCTTTGAAAGGGTGTTTGGGGTGTCGAAACTTTTAATTGACGGATGCAGAATCTTAGGCGGTGAGACAAAGGTTCAGGGCTCAAAAAACAGTGCTCTGCCTATACTTGCCGCAAGCCTTCTGTCGAGGGGAGAAAGCGTTTTTTTCGGTTGTCCCAAGCTTTCGGACGTGGATTCTTCAGTTAAGATTCTGAGGTACTTAGGCTGCAGAGTGAAAAGGAGCGGTCATACCCTTGTGGTAAATACCGAATCAATTAACCGCGACGATATCCCCGAAGCTATGATGAGGCTTATGCGTTCATCTATTATTTACGCAGGTGCCCTGCTTGCCACAACAGGCAGAGCGAGGCTTACTTTTCCCGGCGGCTGTGAAATAGGCAATCGCCCCATAGATTTGCATTTGTCGGCTTTTAAACGCTTAGGCGCTGAGATAACCGAGCGTCACGGAGAGCTTATTTTTAAAGCTCCCAAAGGGCTTAAGGGTGCAAATATTGCACTTTCTTTTCCTTCGGTAGGTGCTACGGAAAATATAATGATAGCGGCGGCTAAAGCTAAAGGCACAACAGTTATAACAAATGCCGCCCGTGAGCCTGAAATTACCGACCTTGCAGATTACCTCAACGCTTGCGGTGCAAGTATTGAGGGTGCAGGTGAGGGTACGGTAATTATAGACGGAAAGGAAAAACTCCACCCTGCCAATCATAGTATTATCCCCGACAGAATTGTAGCGGCAACGCTTATGTCGGCTTCAGCGGTTACAGGTTCTGAGATTACTCTTGACGGAGTAATCAAAAGCCACCTTGACGCTATAATCCCCTGCTTTGAGCAAGCAGGGTGTAAAATAGATTTTGATGCTCAGAAAATGAGAATAAAAGCTCCTAAAAGGTTAAAATCATTAGGGTTAATCAGAACAAACCCTTATCCCGGTTTTCCTACGGATGCTCAGGCACCGTTAATGGCGGTGTCGGCAGTAGCCGAGGGAATAACGGTTTTTTCTGAGAATATATTTGAAAGCAGATACAAGCACGTAGGCGAGTTTGTCCGCCTTGGTGCTGACATAAAGGTAGAGGGTAAGGTTGCTGTTGTAGACGGAGTCAGAAAACTTTACAGTGCACCTCTTTGCGCCAAGGACCTTCGCGGCTCTGCCGCCCTTGCGGTTGCGGCTTTAGCGGCAGAGGGTACTACCGAAATTGACACCACAGAATACTTAGAACGAGGCTACGAAGATTTGGAGGTAGTACTTACCTCTTTAGGAGCCTCAGTAAGGAAGATATAAATTAAAGGAAAAGGCGGTGAGATAATGGACGATAAAACCACAAAAATTCCTTCTTTAAAGGAGTTTCAGAAGGCACAGCAGGTACAAGAGAAGAGAAACAGAGTGCGTCGCACAGGCAAAGCCCCTGCTAAAACAAAAAGCCTTAAGGGTGATACTCACCGTGTAGAATTAAATCATTCCCAGCGAAAACCGTCCGTAAACGAACCCGACATAAAAACCAGGGAATATATTCCTCAGCGCAGAAGGCAAACACCTTCGGTTTCGGCGTCTACCCAAAAAATAGACAGCAAAAAAGTAAGAGAGCAGGACGATCGCTTCAAGGCTTTTGAAAGCGATGTGTCATATAATAGAAGACCTAAGCCCCAAAGCAGCAGACCGCTTACCCAAACAAGAGTGGCAGGGCAGAGGCCTCAGTCCCGGAGAGTGATACAGCAGACTGAAGATAGAAGAGGCTATACTAAGCCACAGCCAAGGAAAAATCCAAATGCTCAAAAGAGCACTATGAACCATAAGTCAAAAGGGCCTCAGCCTGCTGTAATGCATAAAAAGAAGAAAAAGCCCCTTTCTCCCCTTCAAAGAAAGGTGAGAAAGGTGCTTGTTTACTCGTTAATTGTGCTTGGTATTCTTACCGTCGGAGTGATTCTTTCTATGACGGTACTTTTTAAAACAGAAAAAATTGTTGTGAATATCCCTGATAATTTCTATTCTTCTCAGGATATAATAAATGCCAGTGGCCTTCATTATCAGGATAATATTTTTATGGCGGGCAAGAGCCGTGCCGAGCAAAGGCTTGAGGAAAAATTCCCCTATGTAAAAGAAGCTAAGGTAACAGCAGTAATACCGGACACAATAAATATTGATATTACTTTAAGCACACCTTCCTACGCTGTAAAAACAGACAAGCTTACCTACGTTGCAAATGAAGACAGCAAGGTTTTAGAGGTAACGGCAACTGCTGATGAGGTAAAGGTTCCGTTGATTGAGGGCGTTTCTGTTAAAGATGCAAAGGCAGGCGAACACCTTGAGTTTGAGTCTTCTCTTGTTAAAGAAAGTTTAAGCGAAATGTTTAATTTGGCTAAGGACAAGGGGTACAAAAAAATCACTCGGGTTGATATAGATTCCAACACAACTCAATCAGGTACACAAACCCTTGAAATCCGCTACGTTTACGACGACAGAATTGTTGTGTATCTTGGAATTCCCGAGAATATTACCTACAAAATGCAGACAGCTCAAACTATAATAAGCGAAAAGCTGGATGTAAACGGAGCTGTGCTTACAGGCGAGCTGGACGTATCAAACGCTTTTGAAACCAAGAAGTCCTACTTCAACCAGTACAGCCTTATTCCTGAGGTGGTAGTAACAGAGCCTGCAAGTGCTTCTACCGAGCCTACAACTGAAGCAGAAGAGTATTATGAATACGTTGAAAGCGACGAGGGCGAGGATTATTACTATGATGACTCTGAAAATGAGGATTACAACAACGAAGGCGAAGAGGTTTATTGGTAAGTTTTTCACTTTTGCTCCTAAATTAAAAGGGGTAGGGGCAATGGTTTAGTCTAAAATTACTGATTTTAATAAAATTTGTAAAAAATGTGTTGAAATCATCTGGGATTTGTGTTAGCATATTAGATGGTAAATCATAATGTATAGGTATGATTTGTTTTAAATTGCGTATTCACACATTTACATATTTAAGGAGGATATACAAATGGCTTTTGAGTTAGAGAGAGAAAATACTGATTATTTGCCCGTTATTAAAGTTATAGGTATCGGCGGTGGCGGCGGCAACGCTATCAACCGCATGGTTAAAATGGAAGTTAGAAACGTTGAGTTCATTGCTGTTAATACAGATGAGCACGTTTTAAGATTCTCAAAGGCTTCTCAGAAGATTCAGATTGGCGAGAAGATTACACGCGGTAAGGGCGCAGGCTCTCTTCCCGAGGTTGGCCAGAAGGCCGCTGAGGAGAGCAAAGAGGAAATCACAGCTCTTCTTAAGGATACAGATATGGTGTTCGTTACTGCCGGTATGGGCGGCGGCACAGGTACAGGTGCAGCTCCCGTAGTTGCTAAGATTGCCAAGGATATGGGTATCCTCACAGTAGGTGTTGTTACAAAGCCCTTTGCTTTCGAAGGTAAGAAGCGTATGGCTCAGGCTGAGCAGGGTATCGAGCAGCTTGCTGCAAGCGTTGACTCCTTAATCGTTGTTCCCAACGAAAGACTTAAGTATGTATCTGACCAGAGCATTACTTTACAGAACGCATTCCTTATTGCTGACGATGTTCTTCGTCAGGGCGTTCAGAGTATCTCTGACCTTATTGTTGTTCCCGGTCTTGTTAACCTTGACTTTGCTGACGTTACAGCTATTATGAAGGACGCAGGCTATGCTCATATGGGTATCGGTAAGGCAAGCGGTAAGGACAAGGCTATGGTTGCTGCAGATGCTGCTATCTCCAGCCCCTTACTTGAAACTTCCATCGACGGTGCTGAGGGTGTTATCATCAACATCACAGCTTCTCCCGATGTAAGCCTTGACGATATCGACATCGCTTCCACAATGATTTCCGAAAAAGCTTCCGACAGTGCAAACATTATCTGGGGTGCTGTTATCGACGAAGATATGAAGGACGAAATTAGCGTTACCGTTGTTGCAACAGGCTTTAATACCGACAACAAGGCTAAGTCAGCTATTGCTTCCAAGGGTATCGAGAAGAAGGAAGAGGCTAAGGGCGTTCCTGCAGACGACGAGGACGACAACTTCTACGACATTATGTCTATCTTCAACAAGTAATTATTAATACAAATACAAATATAAAGCGCAGTTCTCTTACGAGGACTGCGTTTTTGTCTCAAAAAATAGTCATTGACATATCACGGTATAAACGATATACTTAAATAAGTGTTTTTTGGAGGTATACTATGAAAATTATTACTCATCAGGATATATTAAATCTTAACATCACACCAAGCGAGGCTTACGATTGGTCTGAATTTGTTATCAAAAATAAGAACACAGCCATTCTTCCTCCCAAAATCAGCATCAAGCCTGATACTATGGAGGGTGTTTTCTGCAATGTTATGCCCTGCTATTTTGGTGACTTCGGCGGTGTTAAAATGGTAACCCGCTATCCCGACCGTGCCCCAAGTCTTGACAGTCAGCTTATGCTTCTTGACACGAAAACAGGTGTTACAAAAGCTCTTATTGATGCAAACTTTATTACAGCCCTTCGTACAGGTGCGGTTTGTGTTCATTCTCTTCTTCAGTTTGCAGTTAAAGATTTCAGCACAATCGGTATGATGGGCCTTGGTAACGTTGCCAGAGCTACCGCTATTATCCTTTTTGATAAAGTTAATGACAGAAAGCTTACTGTTAAGCTTCTAAAATTTAACGACGAGCATCAGCTTTTTGCTGACCGCTTCAAGGATTACGATAATGTAGAGTTTAAGTTCTGCGATACAGCCGAAGAGGTAGTAGATGGTTCTGATGTTGTAATTTCCGCTGTTACCTATGCAGGTCAGAACCTTTGTGAGGACAAATATTTCAAACCCGGTGTTGTTGTTATTCCTGTTCACACTCTCGGATTTACAAACTGCGACCTTTTCTTCGATAAGGTTTTTGCCGATGACTACGGCCATGTTAAGCACTTTAAGTATTTTGACAAATTCAAGAGCTTTGCTGAGGTAAGCGACGTTGTAAACGGATTAAAGCCCGGCAGAGAAAACGATGAGGAAAGAATCCTCGTTTACAATATCGGTATCGCACTTCACGACATATACTACGCAGGTCAGATTTACGGTAAAATGGAAAACTCTGCAACCGAGGTTGAGTTTTTACCTCCCACAGAAAGATTCTGGCTTTAATTTAAAATTAAGCAAAATAGCCGACAAGGATTTTTAATATCCCTGTCGGCTTTTTCTTTTGATTATGAAGTTTTAAAATTATTCTTCAATCTGCTTGCCTAAAAATGCGGCGGCTGACTGAGCAAGCTTAAGCTCTGTGTCGGTGATGCTTCCGCCGTTTTCAGATTTAAGAAAAATCACAGCTCCCGTTACGTCTCCTGCCGCAATAATGGGGCAGAGAATTGCAGCCTGATTTGTAACTCCCTCTACAGGCTGAAGCTGAGTGCTCTCCTTTGCCGAGGAATAGGTGCGGCGGTTTTCCATATAGCTTTCAACTACTGTAGAAACCCTGCGTTCCAAAAACTCCCTTTTAGATATACCTGCTGCCGCAATAATATGGTCTCTGTCTGCTATCAGCACAGGTAAACCGCCCACACGGCTTAAAACCTCGGCATACTGAGCCGCAAAGCTTGAAAGCTCGCCGATGGGGGAGTATTTCTTGAAAATAACCTCGCCGTCTGTAGCGGTAAAAATTTCCAGAGGGTCACCCTCGCGTATGCGAAGGGTTCTTCTTATCTCTTTGGGTATAACAACCCTGCCAAGGTCGTCTATTCTTCTCACAATTCCTGTTGCTTTCATATATAAAAACTCCTTTGTTGATTTGATAACACTGTTATTATCTGTCAACAAAGGAGTTTTATACTTGATTTCTTTCAATTATTAATGTCATAAATAGTATACAAAATGTAAGAAATATTTGACATGTTGTTATAGTTTTGCTAAAATTATAATAATAAATTTTAAAAAGGAGATGTTAATGGTGGCTGAAAATCGAAGAATTATAGTTGCAAGAGCTGAATTAGCACTAACTCAAAAAGATTTAGCCAAAGCCGTTGGAGTCTCCAGACAAACAATAGTTAGCATAGAAAAAGGAGGGGGTAACCCTTCACTTGAACTTTGCAAAAAAATTTGTAAAACATTAAACAAAAGTTTAGGTTATTTATTTGGGGAGGAATAATAAAATGGCAACTACTAAAATCGAAAAATACACAGAAAAATTAACTGAACAAGAAATGAAAATCACTAATTATGGCGAAAATGATTTTGGTTTTGTTTATGTTCAGGGTGAAACAACTCCCAACTCTAATATTAATACAGCTTTGAAGAAAGCAGGGGGAAAGCCAAAAGATTGTGAATTAGATGATTTTTCCATATCTGGTTCTGGCAAAGCTAAGCCTGAATATGTAATTACATTAAAGCATGATTTAGACACAATAATTGTGGTAGAATGTAAAAATACTGCTAAAAAACATACAAGTGAGAATTTGAGCCATCCCAAAGATTTTGCAGTTGATGGAGTGTTATATTATGCAAAATATCTTAAAGCTTATTTTAATGTAATAGCTGTTGCAATCTCAGGCTCTAAAAAAGCTGATGTTAAAGTTGACGCATTTTATTGGGCTAAAAATCAAACTCAATACACAGAACTTACTAAGTCGAAGAATATTATACTGGAGCCTGAGAATTATTTGAAACTTGTTAGAGGCGAAAAGGTTCAAAAGGCTTATAGTCTATCGGAGGTTAAAGCTACCGCTGTGAGTATTCACGACTCGCTTAGAATCAATAAAATGACCGAAAAACTCAAACCCTTATTTATTGCTGGTGTTCTTATTGCGTTACAAGATGAAGATTTTAGCAACGATTATGACAAAATTACTAGTTTTAACATATTGTTGGACAGTAGTTTATCTGCTATTGAGCGCGTTTTATCAGACGGTGAAATTAGTAACAATAAAATAAAAGAAATTAAAAGCAAATTTTCCGAAATTGGTTCTGTTATCAAATTAAGGGCTACGCCACTCTCTGATGATAACTCATTGCGTTGGTATATAAATCAACTCGAAATGAAAATTAAGCCTATGATGGATTATGTGGGTAATACAATTGATGCACTAGGTATATTCTATCATGAATTTATTAGCTACTCATCCGGCGATGGCAACTCTCTTGGTATAGTGTTAACACCACAGCATTTAACGGAATTTATGGCTGACTTAATTAACATTGATAAAGAGTCTCGCGTTGTGGATATTTGTTGTGGTAGTGGAGCGTTCCTCGTAACAGCTAT
>JAFTIP010000006.1 GCA_017456845.1 Ruminococcus sp. | reverse complement strand
TGCTCTTGATAAGATTCTTCCTTATCAGCAGGGCGACTTTGAGGCTCTCTACGAGGCACTCGAGGGCAACCCCGTTTGCATCCGTTTCCTTGATCCTCCTCTCCATGAGTTCGTTCCCACAGAGGAAGCTGACATTGCAGCTTTAGCAGAGACTCAGGGCAAGTCTGTTGCAGACATCAAGGCTCTTATCGCTTCTCTCCACGAGTTCAACCCCATGATGGGTCACCGTGGCTGCCGTCTTGCAGTAACATATCCTGAAATTGCAAAGATGCAGACAAAGGCTGTTATCCGCGCAGCTATCAACGTTAAGAAGGCACACGCAGACTGGAACATCGTTCCCGAAATTATGATCCCCCTCACAGGTGAGGTTAAGGAGCTTAAGTTCGTTAAGGATGTAGTTGTAGCTACAGCTGATGCAGAAATCGCAGCAGCAGGCGTAGAGCTCAAGTACGAAGTTGGTACAATGATGGAGATTCCCAGAGCTTGTCTCACAGCTGATCAGATCGCTACAGAGGCTGAGTTCTTCTGCTTCGGTACTAACGACCTTACTCAGATGACATTCGGCTTCAGCCGTGATGACGCTGGTAAGTTCCTCTCTGCTTACTATGATACAAAGATTTACGAAAACGATCCCTTCGCAAAGCTCGACCAGACAGGTGTTGGCCAGCTCATGGAGATGGCTATCGCTAAGGGTAAGGCAACTCGTCCTGAGATTCACTGCGGTATCTGCGGTGAGCACGGCGGCGACCCCGTATCCGTTGAGTTCTGCCACAAGATCGGCCTCGACTATGTATCTTGCTCTCCCTTCCGTGTTCCCATTGCTCGCCTTGCAGCAGCTCAGGCTGCAATCAAGGGCTAATCCGTAAGGACGTAATATACAATAGTATAGCTCAGATATAAAATTATCCCCATCCGAGAAATCGGGTGGGGATTTTTGCTGAGTTAACATAATAAATTACTGCTTTTTGATTCTTGTTTTTTGATATGAAAGCTTTGGGGAAAGATTATAAAATCGTTGAAATTTAGGTTTATATCTCATAAATTATACACATTGACTAAATTTGACGTCGGATTTATAATTAATATGCTGAATAAAGGCTTTGCGGATTCCTTGATTATGGGGGATATGGTCTTATTTGGCTTCATTATAGATATATATTAAAAAATCAGAACAGGAGTTATTAAAATGGAGTTTTTAAAAAAATTTTTCCCTTTCTCATTCAAATTTGAGACAACCAAGCAGTTTGTATGGACTATTATTCTTTATTGCGTAGCTGCTTTTGTTGCAGGTTTCATCCTTGGATTTATGGCTTTGATTCCATATGTTGGATGGCTTTTCAGCACACTTTCTTACTTGTTTGGCGTGTATACAACAGGCGGAATTGTTGTTGCAATTCTCCACAAGGTTGGCGTAATCAAGTAATCAAATCAGATTTAAATGAAACCGCCCTTTGCTTTTATGCAGAGGGCGGTTTATTGCGTTTAATATTCTGATCAGTTTTCGAAAAAGTATTTAAGAAGGAATTTGAGAATTTCCTCATGGTCACAGGCCGTCATAAGCTGTCTGGCGTTGTTATAGGTTGTGAGATAGTGTTCGTCGTCGCTTAAAATATAGCCCGATAGCTGATTGTATGGCTCATAGCCTTTTTCTTTCATTGCGTCAAAAGCGATGTTGAGTGCATCAGAAATTTGTTGGTCTTTAGCGTTGTTGAATTTTTTGTTTGCCATAGCAATATCCTCCTTTGGAGTTAAGTATACCATATTTTAATTTTATAAACAAGTAAACTTGAATGTTACTGGGAAGATTTTTGGACACATAATTGTGTAAAATATATTTGTAGCCTGATGAGAGGTTTATTTTGGATGTATATGAATAAACAGGAAAAATTCGGGAAAAACAGCCTTGTGCAGTATGGCACAGGGCTGTTTTCGTTTTATATAAATCAGGTGTTGTCATTTTCTGCGAGTTGTGCTAAAATATATATGAATGTGCGTATTTTAAAATGAGTCGAGGTAGAACACTTAATTTAAAATGCCTTATTTTCAGGAGTGGTTATGTTGGCAAAAAGATTAGTTGCACTATTTCTTATGTTAATTATGGTGGTAGCCCCGGTTGCGGTTGTATCTGCTGTTGAAGCACCGCTTGCCAATACAGGCTCAAAGGGTACCTTTGTTCCAAGGCTTACGGCACCGTCAAAATCAAACAAGTATTATTACAGTGACCTTAACAAATACGAAAGATTCGGCTACGGTATGCCCAACTGCACAGCTTATGCGTGGGGCAGAGCTTATGAGATTATGGGCTATGAGCCTGACTTAAGTCTTAATGATGCCGATACTTGGTGGGACTATAATAAAGAGAATAAAAGCTATCCCTATGGAAAGACTCCAAAGCTCGGTGCGGTTGCTTGTTGGAATTACACCACAGGCGGCGGCCACGTTGCGGTGGTTGAAAAAATTGAAGACGGAGAAATCACTTTTTCAAATTCAGCTTACGGCGGAAAGACTTTTTATCTGACGTATGCGGATGTTGACGATTATAACGGTGGAATTTATAATTCTACATGGGTTTTTAAAGGGTATATTTATATTACCGAAGGACAGAGTAAAGAAGATTATTATCAGTCTCTTGGGGGCGACGTTTACAAAATTGATTCCTATGATGGTGTTAATCTGCGAAAAGGTGCAGGGACAAGCTACTCTACTCTTACAGCTATTCCTGACGGCACCCAGATTGTAGTTACCAATACAAAAAAGGCAGACGGCTATACGTGGGGTAAAACCTCTTATGACGGTTACACCGGTTGGTGTGTTCTGGAGTTTGCCGACCTTGTGTACAAGCATCAGACTCCAACGCCTGCACCGCCTGCAACACCGCCCGTAACTCAGCCACCGGCAACGGAACCGCCGGCTACACTTCCTTCGGAGACTTTACCGTCGACTTTTGATGAAGCAACTTTTGACGAAGCCACCTTCGACCAAGCGGTAACAGAACCTTCAGAGCCGAGTGAAAACGGCACTTCATCACCTGCAACTGATGACGAAGTGAAATTACCCTCGGTTGACTCTGCACTTTTGGGCGATGCCAACGGAGATGGTAAAATTTCCATTGCAGATGCTACAATTATTCAGAAGCACCTTGCAAAAATCAATTCATTGTCTGATACGGAAATTAAACTTGCTGATATAAACGGTGACGGCAGAATTTCCGTAGCAGATGCTACTATTATACAGAAAAGAATAGCAGGAATTATTAAATCTTACATATAATAGCGAAACAGAAAAAAATCGGAGGCAATTAAAATGCAACATATTGATATTAAATGTTTATTTGAAGAAGCAAAATATATTGGCGAGAAGGTTACCGTTTGCGGTTGGGTTCGTACTTCAAGAGAATCCAAAACTATGGCCTTTGCAGAGCTTAACGACGGCACAAGCTTAAAGCATCTGCAGATTGTTATTGACAGAGAAAACCTTGAGTACCCTGCTACAGCACTTCGACTTGGCACAGCTCTTAAGGTAGAGGGCGTAGTTGTTGAGGCTCGTCAGGGCGGTGTTGAGATTAACGCTGAGGTTATTGAGATTTTAGGCGAGTGTCCTCTTGATTACCCCTTGCAGAAAAAGCGTCATACCCTTGAGTTTTTAAGAACAATTCCTCATTTAAGAACACGCACAAACACCTTCAACGCTGTGTTCAGAGTTCGTTCTGTTATGGCAGGTGCTATTCACAAGTACTTCCAGACAAGAAACTATACTTATGTAAACGCTCCCATCATCACAGGCTCTGACTGTGAGGGTGCAGGCGAGATGTTCAGAGTTACAACTCACCCCTTCAGCCATGAGTTTAAGACTGAGGAAGAGTATTACGAAAACGATTTCTTCGGTAAGAAGGCAGGCCTTTCTGTTTCAGGTCAGCTTGAGGGTGAGGTTGCCGCTATGGCATTCGGTAAGATTTACACCTTTGGTCCTTCTTTCAGAGCTGAAAACAGCAACACTCCCCGTCACGTTGCAGAGTTCTGGCACGTTGAGCCCGAGGTTGCTTTTGCTGAGCTCCCCGACATTATTGAGATTGCCGAGGATATGATTAAGACAATTATCAAGGACACAATGGACGCTTGTCCTGAGGAGATTGCATTCTTCGATAAGCATTTTGAGAAGGGTCTTATCGACAAGCTCAATAAAATTATCAGTGACAAGTTCGAGGTTCTTGACTATACAAAGGCTATCGAGATTCTTAAGGAGAGCGGCAAAGAGTTCGTTTATCCCGTAGAGTGGGGTTGTGACCTTCAGACAGAGCACGAAAGATATATTACAGAGGAAGTTTTCAACAAGCCTGTGTTTATCATCAACTATCCCAAGGATATCAAGTCTTTCTATATGAAGCAGAATCCCGATGGCAAAACTGTTGCAGCTACTGACCTTCTTGTTCCTGGCGTTGGTGAGATTATCGGCTGCAGCGAGCGTGAGGCAGACCTTGAGAAGCTTCTTGAGGCTATGAAGGCAAGAGGTATGAGAGAAGAGGACTATACAGATTACATCGAGCTGAGAAAGTTTGGCTCTGTTCCTCATTCAGGCTTTGGTCTTGGCTTCGAGAGAATCCTTATGTATGTAACAGGTATTTCTAACATCCGCGACCTTATCCTTTACCCCAGAACCGTTGGTAACGTAAGATAATAAATTAAGCCCTTGTAAAGAACTGCTCTTTGCAAGGGCTTTTGTTATAAGTAATTTGTTGACATGAATATTTCTTTATAGTAAAATATATTAGTATCAATAGCATATAGTGGAAAACTGTATTCTATTATATTATGCGTTAATAGTATGGATAATGTAGCGTTGGAGAAAGTTAGATGATTATTTATTGGTCGATGCTTTTGTGGGTGCCGTTTGTTTATGTTATGTATTCTGCAAATCGCAAAAGTAAAAAAGCTCTTGAAAATGTGAATACTGAGTCTGCTCAAAATGAGTTGTTTCCTCTTTCTTATGCAATATTAATATTCGCTTATTTTACTTTTTGGATAGGTATGAGAAAATATATTGCGGATACGGGGCAATACATCTCTAATTTTAATGCTATTCCAACTGTATTCTCAGAGGCTTGGGCGGAAATCAATTGGGAAGGTAAAGATCCCGGCTGGGAAATATTTAACGCTCTGTTCAAATGTTATATTTCTCAGGATTATACATGGTGGTTGATGACGATTGCCATTATCAGTATGGTGTGTATTTTAATACCGCTTAGAAAATATTCCTGCGATTTCTTTTTTAGTTCTTTTATTTTCATTGCTCTTACTACGTTTACGTGGGCTATGAATGGTATGAGGCAGTTTGTTTGTGTTGCAGTACTTTTTGCCTGCTCTCACCTTATTAAAGACGGTAAATTTTTTAAGTTTGTCGTACTGGTGTTGCTTTTATCTACAATACATTACACTTGTCTGTTAATGATTCCTGTTTATTTTGTAGCACGAAGCAAACCGTGGCAAATAAAAATGTTTTTCTTTATTATTGCAATAGCTTTAGTTTGTATTTTTGCTGAACCTATTTTTGCAGGTTTAGAGGACACGGTTCTCAGCAATACCGCTTATGCGGGTGCTACCGCACAGTTTGCGGAAGATGATGGAGTAAATCCTTTAAGAGCGTTGTTTTATGCAGTTTTTCCGGTATTGGCTTATATAAGAAGAAAAAGTCTGGAAGAGTATTACGAAAGCAACCCTATGCTTCCGATTGCTGTTAATATGTCGTTGATTTCAGCAATGCTTTACGTTGTGGGAATATTCACCAGTGGTATTCTCATTGGCAGACTTCCCATATACTGCAGTGTATACAATATGATTTTGATTCCGTATATTATTAATTATGGATTTAACGATAAAGACCGGCCTTTCGTGCGTTTAGGTATTATCGCGATGATGATGGTTATGTTTTGGATGGAATGTCCCTCTGCTTATCACAGCGATTTAACAGGTTGGATTTACTAATAAAAATCCGAGCTTATCCTTGAAATTTATGTTTTGGGATAAGCTCGTTTTTTATTTATTATTAATTTTGTCAAAACAAAGCGAGCTTCTTAAGAAGCCCGCTTTTTAAATTTATTACAATGGTATTATTCAGCAAGCACAGGTGTTTCGCCCTCATAGTAGCCGTTAATAATTTCGGTGCCGTCTGCATTTACAAAGTAGCTGCCAAGGTATGTTGTGTTTACCTCTAAGCTCTTTCTTAAATCAACAACATAGTAAGTTGTGCCGTCGATTTCCTCTGTGCCTCTGTATGTGAGGAAGCAGCCTTCTTCAAAATCGTAAGCAGCTTCTACAACCTTTACAGCGTTATCTTCGTTAACCTCTATGGAAGGCTTTTCTGTGCCGATGTAACCAACTTCATTTGCAATATAGCCCTTAAGAATTTCAGAGCCGTCAAGAGTTACGAAGTAAGTGCTTGTGTATGTTGTGTTGTGCTCAAGTGACTTTCTCATGTCGATTGCGTAGTAGTTTACGCCGTCAACTTCGTATGTGCCTCTGGGCTGATAGAAGTAGGCGTCGTCAGTTATCTCATAAGTGTTCTTAACAAGCTCAAGAGCGTCTTCCTCTGTGAAAGAAGCGGCTGTTGCATCGTCATCAGCTTTTGTTGCGGCTGCAGTTGTTGCAGGAGCAGTAGTAGCGGGAGCTGTTGTAGTAGCCTCTGTAGCTGCTGTTGTGGCAGGAGCTGTTGTGGTTGCGTCTGTGTTTGATGTTGTGCCGCAAGCACAAAGAGAGAATGCTAAGCAAAGTACAAGTGCGATAGGAATAAACATTTTGATTTTCATTTTGATTTCCTCCAAAATTCTTTTATAAATTTTTTGATGTATTCAGTCGTTTTCCTGACTGTGGCTTCATATTATCATACGAAATTATATAATGCAACAAATTGGGATAATTGGTCGAATTTTGGGAGGAAGCATATCGTATTTTACTGTAAAGTATAAATAAGGAGCGGATTAACTTTTCCGCTCCTTGGTTTAGTTTATACCACTTAAATGTTAACAATATGGATTAAATGATATGCTATCAAATGTAACTGTAAGCTTTTCTAATCGGCAATATTTAAGGTCTGCGTGTAAATAGCCGTTATTAAGAGGATCATCCAAATTTGTTTCAAATGCTGATACTTACGGTAATGAAATGGTTTCTGTAATATTTGTACCATTACCAATAGAGTCGGTTATAGTATAAGTTAGTTTTACATTATCAAATTCAAAAGGACTGGTATTCTCAAAAACCACCCATAATCGTTTATAATTAACCTCATGCATATCGCTTATTTTAAAGCAGAAGGTTGCATCATTTTTTATGTCGTCTTCGTATTCCGCTACCAAGCACTTGGAACACATCTCTCCATATTGAGGATGAGATGCGTATTGAAGTAATGTGTCCCAAGAGTTGCCACATTCAGGGCATGCGTGAGCGACACGATATCCTTTGCTATTTAGATCTGTGTTTTTGCATGATGCAAACGGACACATCTTGTCACTATTAATTGAATTATTACCGCAAGCACAAAGTGAAATACCTAAAACAACAATCATAAGTAATACTATAAGTTTTTTTCATTTAAAATCCCGCTTTCTAAACATATTAACCGATATTGGTTAATATGGTTATATACCATAATCGGTTAATATGCAAGTAGAACTTTAAAGAAAGTTGAGGCTTGCGATATGATTATTTATGATAAGCTTTGGGAGACAATGAAAGAAAAAGGAGTTACACAGTACAACTTGATAAAAACTTATAAGGTAAGCCCTGCTCAGATAACACGCCTCAAGTGTAATGAAAGCGTCAGCACCCACACAATTGATATGTTCTGCAAAATTTTAAATTGCAAGGTAGGGGATATTATGGAGTATATAGAAGACTAAATAAACATAAAACAGACCTTATTCCCAACTTGAATTTTGAGTTCAGAGATATGGTCTGTTGTTTTTTGAGTGAAGAGAAAATAGGCGATGAGAGAAAAAGGACTTCTCTGTTGAGAAGTCCTTTTTCTGGAGCTGATAAGCGGATTTGAACCGCTGACCTCATCCTTACCAAGGATGCGCTCTACCTCCTGAGCTATACCAGCATATGAAATTTACGACCTTAATATAATACCATATTCTTTCTTGAATTTCAAGTCCTTTTAGCAAAAAATAAAAATTGAGGTGTATCGGAATTTGTGATACAATAATTACAAGGATTTATTGAAAGGGGCATTATTATGATTATTGACACCCACGTTCATATAGGGCAAAGTCTTAACTTTGATATGAAAGAGGAGGACGTTTTATACTCCCTTGAAAAGTATAATATCGATATTGCTGTTGTTTCTAACTGCGAGGCGGCTTCTCACGACCATGACCGCAAGCTGTTGCCTGAAAAGTTTCAGAAAAGCGGTATTGAATGTCTTAAGCGTTCTATTAAATTTGCACGGGAGAATCCCGGCAAAATCTATCTTCAGCATTGGATAAAGCCTATGGAAGATATAACCTCTGAACTTAAAAATCTTATTGAGGCTAACCTTGATCTTATCAGAGGAATTAAGTTTCATCCTTATCATTCGGGAGTCGCATTTACCGACGAAAGCTGTGAAAAATACGTTAGGCTGGCGGCTGAGTATAACCTGCCTGTAATAAGCCACACGGGCACCGAGTTTGACGACAACCCTAAGCGTCTTTTTGAAATGGCTAAAAAATACCCCCACACACCCTTTGTTATGGTACATCTTGGCCTTGGCTCTGACAATAAGGAGGCAATTGAGCTTTGTCGAACTCAGAAAAATCTTTACGGCGACACAACTTGGGTAAGTGTAAAAAGCACCCTTGATTTTATTAACAAATGCGGTAACGAAAGAATTGTGTTTGGCTCTGACAGTCCTATTGACGGCAAGGATACCTATGCTTTTAATTTTAAGGGCGAGAGAAGCCTTTATCAGGAATATTTTAACGAGTTCCGCTCGATGGTAAGCGAAGAAACTTTTGATAATATAATGTATAGAAATGCGGCTAAGCTTTTTAAAATTAACCTTTAATGTATGCCTTACGCTAAGAAGCCCTGTAACTGTGGTTGTCAGTTACAGGGCTCCTTATGTTAAGAGATGTGTGTAAAATTCTTATTTATTCATATAGCATTACCGTTTTGCCTACGTTTGATGGGGCGTCAATAAGTGCTATATATTTTTGGATAAGGGTTGCATCTTTAATTGTGCAACCGCCTGAGGCATCTACATCGGCAAGTGTAAGTGTAACCGCGTCAAACTCAGTGATTTTAGCAAGGTGCTTTCTGATTAAAGTAGCATCCTTAATGCCAATTGAGTTGTTGTGGTCTGTATCGCCGATTATATATGCTTTTACGTTTTTGGGTGCCGTTGCGGTTTCGGTAGGCTGTGTGGTTTCAGTAGGTTCAGTAACGGTTGTTGTAGGACCGGCGGGTGTAGTTTCGCCGGGTTTGACCACTCTGCCGTCTCGGACTTCTACTGCAGATTGAGTGGTAATAACCCTGCCGCCGTTGTCTTTTGCAGAAACTTTAATCATGTAGATTCCGTCTGTGTCAAAAAGTATAGAGCAGGAGTCTTCATTTGAATAGGACTTTAAAATCTGGTCGTTACAGTAAAACTCGTATTCGTAGTCTCCTGAACCGCCAGTTGCAGAAGCGATAACCGTCAGCTTATTGTTGCCTAAATAATTAAGAGTAATACCTAAAGATATTGTGTTAGGCTGTGTAGTGCTTTCCGAAGGTAAAGTATCCGGCTGAGATGTTGTGGGCTCAGGTGTAAATTCAGGATTATTTGTAATAGCCTTAATTACAAAAGTTGCACCCATAGAGTCGTCAAAAAATTCGGTGTACAAATCCATTAAGTCGTACGTCTGGGTCTGGCCGAATTCTTTATACATAACAAAGCTGTCGCCCTTTTCACCTTGGTTCTTAAAGTAATAGCCGCCCTTAAATGCAAGCCACTCGCAAACACCAAGGCTGTTGGGGATATACTCGTAGTTTGCGTTGTTTTTGTTTTCGTTGTAAGTTTTTGTGTTGTCAATTGTTATTCCGATAGCACCTTTGCCCTCAGGAAGGGTAAAGTCGTTGGTATCAACCGAGAGGTATCCGGTGTAATCAACCACTCCTGAACCAAGCTCAGTCCAAAGTGCAGATTCCGAAGTAGGCTTATCGCCGAATACAGGAATGTAGTAGGCTGTATAGTCGGCACCAAAGGAAGTGCTTTCAAACACAACCTGATCCAACTCGGAGTCTTTGCCGTTAAAATCAAAAACGTTGATGTAGGTGATAGCGTCCGCAGGAACAATGCTTTCGTCAGTCAAATAGCTGAACTGTGCGGTGGCACCGTATATCTCGTTCTGATAAATCTCTTTTGAGCCGTCAAGCTTTTCGTAGTCTGAAATTGCAAAGCTTGGGCCGAAAATACTATGGAAAATCCAAGCATCCTCGTAAGAAACCCAGAAGTAGCCGCCGTTGTTATTTACGCGGTCGCCCCAGCTGTTTTTGATAAGCCAAGCACCGTTGTTTATGGGGGTATCGCCTGAATAAGAGGTTGAAAAGTTTTCTTTTGGGTAATCGTCATTCCATCCGACAACGCTTACGGCGTGGCCGTAAAGCTCGTTGGTAGCCAAGGAACCATCGGAACAATAGAAGCCGTCGGATGATTTGTTAAGATAGTTAACGGTATCAGCGTTGAAGTTAGCAAGTACAGCACCGTAATCCATAATATAGGATTTAACAGTTTCAATAGGGGTTTCTCTGTTAATGTACTTGATTCCTGTTACTCCGTAGCCGACAGAATATTTTGCATTAGCATCAAAATAAGCGGTTTTATCATAGGGCGGTGTGGACGCTGTGTGTGATACAGAGCCGTAGGGAAGCTGGCTGTCAAACAAAGGCCCGTTCCAAGAAGTAAGATAGCCCATAGGAATATATGAGTATCCGCCGTCTAAATTCAAGTCGTCGCGTTGCCATCCAAGACCTGTGTCCTCTGTAGACCCCCACACGTTCATATGCTCAGGGGAAAAGTGCTTTACAGTTTCGCCCGACTTCATAAGCAGAGTTTCCAGGCACGCAAGAGAACCATATGCCCAGCAAATGTTTGCACTTTGCTGCCTTACCGGAGTTGTGTGGCCTAAATCTCTTGAACTATAGCTTGAGGGTAAAGACCCTGCTTTTACTTCGGAAAGCTCTGTGTAAGCGTTTAATTTTTCGCTTCCTACAGGCTCAAGTTTGCTTATAGCGGCAATTTCAGCTATAGAGTCAAGCTCTTTAGCACTACTGTTGATTATAAAAGAACTCAGAATCAAGGCGATAATAAGCAGAAAAACGAAAATTTTCTTCTTCATTACATACACCTCACTAAATTTCCAATTTTATATTAACATTTTTTATGCAAATTGTAAAGGGCTTTTAGGCTTAAATCGAAGAAATTTTGATGTAATATGTCTCAAATTCCACTCATATATTTATTATAGCTTGTTTTTGGGGGACTTAATGTGAGAAAAGGCAAGGTGAAATCCGCATTCTGTGTAATGTTAGCTGTGTTTTTGGGCACGTTGGGAATTGCTTCCGTTATGAAAAGAACACAGCAATGCGACGGATTTACTGATGATTTAACCCTTGCCGCCGCCGCTTTTGTAATGCCTGAGACAGGTGTAAGAAACTCAAGGCCCATTATTGACGAAGCATCTCCCGATAATGAAAAAACAGAGCCTCATATTTTTAATACTATTGCAAGTGAGGATGAAGCAGCTCGCCCTTCCGAGCCTGTAGATTTGCATGAGGATGAAGTACATTTTCCGGTTATAACCTCACAGTATGGCGAAAGCGGAGTAAGCTGCAGTAATTTTTACATTAAAGATACTGTAGGCGAAGACACGGATTTTGACTCGCTTTTAAAGCTTCCGTTAGGTTTTGAGATTGAAAACACCGAGGAGCCTCAGGTGCTGATTTTTCATACACATACTACAGAAAGCTACTTGGAATATGACGAAGGCTATTATCATGAAAGCTTTTATCCGAGAACTCAGGACAGCTCAAAGAATATGGTAAGCGTTGGTGAGCAACTGGCAGAGTCCTTAAGAAAGCAGGGCATAGGGGTTGTTCATGCTACGGAAATACACGATTATCCGGAATATACAGGGGCTTACGACCGCTCTTGGGAAACTATTACCAAGTATATGGAAAAATACCCCAGCATTAAGGTGGTGCTTGATATTCACCGCGACTCCATTGCAGGAGACTCCGGCAGTAAATTTAAACCCACTTTTGAGGTCGACGGCAAAAAAGCCGCCCAGATTATGATAATGGCAGGCTACGACCCTTTAAACGAAATGGGGTTTCCTGATTGGGAGTATAACCTACGTTTTGCTCTGAAACTTCAGAATTATGCCGAGGAAATGTACCCCGGTATGACGCGCCCTATGTATTTCGGATATTTTGCATATAATATGCCTATAAGCCGCGGTTCGCTTCTTATTGAGGTAGGAACAGACGTTAATACTGTGTATGAAGCTCAGTATACAGGAAAATTACTGGGTAATGTGCTTGCAAAGGTATTGCAAAGCGAAGGATAATTTGTTATAATAACTTTTATAATTGGGAAGTTTTTGGAGTTTTACAGATGAACAAAGGTAAAATCACAATTAAATTTCTTTTGGCTGTACTTGCGGCTGTGGCAGTTTTAGGTTCGTTTTCAGCTTATTCCGTATTTGCTGAGCCTGATGAAACCTATGCTATTGAGTCTTACGTTGCAACCGATGACGAGCAGGAAACTGATGTTGCCGAAACCACGGCAACTGAGCCCGAGCCTACATATCGTGCTCCCTTGCCTACTGTTGAAAACACCGGGATAGTACCTCCTACAGTTGTAGGACATATAGAGGACAGAGAAGAGCCTTCGCTTTTCTGGGGCTTTGTGAGCTGGATTCTCATTGGTGTTGGTGTGGCGGTTGTGTTTGCGGTGGTGCTTTCCACCAAGGCTAAAACTTACCGCGGCGGCAGGGACAGATACTCGAACACCGACAAAATCTCAGGCAAAAAGAAGCTTTTGCCTCAGGATTATTACGATAAAAGAAAACTGAGATAAATATGAAAATTGGTAACGTAGAAATTAACGGTGTTGCCGCTTTGGCTCCTATGGCAGGTGTTGCCGACAGAGCGTTTCGTGAGCTTTGTATGAGCTTTGGTGCAGATTACTGCGTAAGCGAAATGGTAAGTGCCAAAGGCATCACCTATGGAAGCAAAAAAAGTGCTGAGCTTATGGAAATTGCCGCGGCTGAGCGTCCTTGTGCAATTCAGCTTTTCGGCAGTGAGCCTGACGTAATGGCTGAGGCTGTACGCTTTGCTATGCAGTATCAGCCTGATATAATTGATATAAATATGGGATGTCCTGTGCCAAAGGTGAATTCCAACGGTTGCGGATGTCAGCTTATGACTGACCCAAAGCTTTGTGCGGAAATCGTAAAGGCTTCCGTTAAGGCAAGCGATGTTCCTGTTACTGTTAAAATCCGAAAGGGTATAGATAAAGACCACGTTAACGCTGTTGATGTTGCTATTGCCTGCGAGCAGGCAGGTGCGGCGGCTATTACGGTTCACGGCAGAACAAGAGAGCAGATGTATGCTCCCACTGCCGACTGGGATATTATAAGAGATGTTAAAAGGGCGGTTTCGGTGCCTGTTATCGGCAACGGAGATGTTTTTAGTGCCTATGATGCCGCAAATCTTTACGAGCATACGGGCTGTGATATGATAATGGTAGGCAGAGGTGCCTTGGGTAATCCTTGGATATTCTCAGAGATTAACAGCTTTTTTATGACGGATAAAATTCCGCCAAAGCCTACAGCTGTTATCAAAGCAGCTACAATGCTTCGTCATGTTTCTGCTATTTGTCTTTACAAGGGTGAAAAAGCAGGTATGCGTGAAGCAAGAAAGCATATATCATGGTACTTAAAAGGCTTTAAAAATGCCGCCGCCTTCAGAAATGAGGCAGGCAGACTTGAAACTCTTAATGAGTTTTCTGATTTGGTGAAACGAGTTCTGAGAGCTCAGAATATAAAGGAATCTTTCGAAGAGTAAGGAGAAAACAAAATGGAAATGATGAAAACAATCGATTTTGTAAAGGAATTCGACGCTGAGGTTGGCGAGGCAATGCTTTTGGAGCAGACACGTCAGCAGCAGAATATTGAGCTTATTGCCAGCGAGAACATTGCTTCTCCTGCAGTTATGGCGGCAATGGGCACATTACTTACAAACAAGTATGCTGAGGGTTATCCCGGCAAGCGTTACTACGGCGGTTGCGAAAAGGTAGATATCGTTGAGAATATCGCAAGAGAAAGAGCTTGCAAGCTCTTTGGTGCAGAGCACGCAAACGTTCAGCCTCACTCAGGTGCACAGGCAAACCTTGCTGTTTATTTTGCAATGCTTAACCCCGGCGACACAATTATGGGTATGAGCCTTTCCGAGGGCGGTCACCTTACTCACGGTTCACCTGTTAATATGTCAGGTAAATACTACAACTTCGTTCCTTACGGCATTGACGGTGAGACTCACCGCATCAACTACGATACTGTAAGACAGATTGCTTTAGAGTGCAAGCCTAAGATGATTGTTGCAGGTGCTTCTGCATATCCCAGAGCAATTGATTTTGCAAAGTTCAGAGAAATCGCTGATGAGGTTGGCGCATACCTTATGGTAGATATGGCTCACATTGCAGGTTTAGTGGCTGCAGGTGCTCACGAAAATCCTGTTCCTTACTGTGATTTCGTTACAACAACTACTCATAAGACTCTTCGTGGTCCTCGTGGCGGTATGATTCTTTGCAAAGAAAAGTATGCTAAGGATATCGACAAGGCTATTTTCCCCGGTACTCAGGGCGGTCCTTTGATGCACATTATTGCAGCCAAGGCTGTTTGCTTCGGTGAGGCTCTCTCTGATGACTTCAAGGAGTACGGCAGAAAGGTTGTAGAAAACTGTGCGGCTCTTGCAGAAGGTCTTACAAAGCGTGGCCTTAAGCTTGTTAGCGGCGGTACAGACAACCACCTCCTTCTTATGGACCTCCGTGATATGGATATCACAGGCAAAGAACTTGAGAACCGTCTTGACGAGGTAAGAATTACAGTTAACAAGAACACAGTTCCCAACGAGCCCAGAAGTCCCTTCGTTACAAGCGGTATCCGTATAGGTACAGCAGCTGTTACAACAAGAGGTTTAGGCGTTGAGGAAATGGACAAGATTGCCGAGCTTATTGCTATGGTAATTGAAGACTTTGAGGGTAACAAGGAAAAGGTTATTGCTGAAGTTGACGCTATCTGCAAAAAATACCCCCTCTATGCATAATTAATAATTAATCATAAGGGGCGATTTTCATCGCCCCTTAATTTAAAATGAAAGGTTGTGTATATATGGCATCTCCTCTGGCAGACAGAATCCGACCCAATACTATAGATGATATTGTAGGGCAGAAGCACCTTATTGGCGAAAACAAGCCTTTAAGAAAAATAATTGAGAGCGGCTATATTCCCAACCTTATATTTTACGGCCCTTCAGGTGTGGGAAAAACCACTCTGGCAACCTACATTGCCAAAAAGACCAACAAAACCTTAAAAAAGCTTAACGGAACAACGGCATCTACAGCTGATATAAAGGAGATTGTGGCTGAGCTTAACACCTTTTCCGGAATGAACGGAATACTTCTTTATCTCGATGAGATTCAGTATTTCAATAAAAAGCAACAGCAGACACTTCTTGAATATATAGAGGACGGCAGAATCACCCTTATTGCCTCTACTACGGAAAATCCTTATTTTTATGTATACAATGCAATCCTGAGCCGAAGTACGGTTTTTGAGTTCAAGCCTGTAGAGCCTGCGGATTTGGCTCTGGCGGTAAGGCGCGGGGTTAAAATTCTTGAGGAAGAGTCGGGACTTAACGTCGAAATTTCCGATAAAGCCGTTATGCACATTGCAACAGCCTGCGGCGGAGATGTGCGAAAAGCACTAAATGCCTTGGAGCTTTCGGTGTTGTCTGCCGATTTAAAAGACGGCGTTAAGGTTGTAAGCGACGAGCACGTGACTGAGCTCACTCAGAAAAGTGCCGTAAGATATGACCGAGACGGTGACGAACATTACGACATTGTTTCTGCTTACCAAAAAAGTATGCGCGGAAGTGACCCTGATGCTGCTCTTCATTATCTGGCAAGACTTTTAAAAGCAGGTGATTTAGCCAGTGCCTGCCGAAGGCTTATGGTCTGTGCGGCGGAAGATGTGGGACTTGCTCATCCGCAAATTTTGCCCATAGTTAAAGCTTGTGTAGATATGGCACAGGCGGTGGGGCTTCCTGAGGCTAAAATTCCTTTGGCTGATGCAGTTGTGTTGGTGGCAACTTCTCCAAAGTCAAATTCTGCCCATGATGCCATTTTTGCTGCAGAGGCAGATATAGAAAGCGGAAAGGCCTTAGGAATTCCAAGACAGCTCCAAAACATGCACTATGACGGCGAGGATAACAATAACAAAGGCCAGTTCTATAAGTACCCCCACGATTATCAGAACCACTACTGCCCACAGCAGTACTTGCCTGACAGCATAAAAAATGCCAAGTATTATATTTATGGCGACAATAAAAACGAGCAGGCTTACAAGGCCTACTGGGATAAGATAAAAAAAGGTTCCTCTTGAGAGAGACACTTCGTAAAGAAGTTGTCTCTCTCGTTTTTTATCTGCACAAAATAAATTCTCCTTTGCACATTAAATGTGAAAGTGTCATAGTGAGTTGTATACATTAATAAAGTTATACCCATCGATTATGACAGGTTTACTCTGTATCTGAGCTGACTTAAGGCACAACTGCCTTGCAGGCGGCCAACCTGTGGTTAGCGGCAAGATAAAAAATGACTATGCATTCCGTATATAAAGATAACAAAAGATTGTGCAATAATCAATTTAGATAATTCTTCATAAGAAAAATAAAATTGACAAATTGTAATAAAATTTTATATGTGAGAAAATATGCGAAACTATGTGCTTTTCGCATAAAAAATTACCTTTTAAAGGTAAAGGAGGAATTTTTTATGGTAAGTAAAAAAAGCAGACTGATGGCTTTAGTTCTTGCAGTTATGATGCTTTTAAGCGTTATGACAGTTAGTGCTTTCAGCACATCAGCCGCAGCAGGCGACACAGTTTACTGTGAAGACGCCGCAGGCTGGGGCTCCGTATATTGCTATATGTGGGGCGACGGCACAGAAAACCAGGGTTGGCCCGGCGTTCAGATGACAAAGGGCAGTGACGGCCTTTGGTCCTATTCTGTTTCAGGTAACTGGAACAAGATTATTTTTAACAATGGTAGCGACCAGGCTAAGACAGGCGATCTGGATTATCCCGGCAACAACCAGTGTTACAACAACTCAAACAACGGTTGGACAGCTGTAGGCGGTAACGACACACCTACACCAACTCCCACACCCACTCCTACTCCTACACCCACACCCACTCCTTCAGGTGACGGCAAGGTTTACCTTAAGGATACCAATAACTGGGGTAATATCCATGTTTATATGTGGAATAGCGAGAACGATAAGAATGCTTCATGGCCCGGTGAAAAGGCAACAAGCCTTGGCGACGGTGTTTACGAGTATACTGTTAAAAAGTCTTATGCAAACATCATCTTCAATAACGGTAGTGACTCAGGTAAAACAGGCGACCTTACCTATCCCGGCGAGGGTCAGATTTATGATAACGGCACAGGTACTTGGAGCCTTTACGACACAAGCAAGCTTCACATCAAGAGCTTTACTGCTGACGTAGAATCTCCTCAGTACACAGGCGTTAAGATTAACCTTACTGCAGTTGCCGGCGGCGGCGAGGGCGAGCTTTCTTACAAGTTCTCTGTAGGCGATACAGTAATCAGCGACTACAGCGCTACTTCCAAAGCAGAGTGGACTCCTGCAACAGCAGGCGCATACACAGTAAAGGTTGAGGTTAAGGATACCTTAGGTGAGACACTTTCAAAGACAATGAGCTTTGAAATCAAAGATATCAAAACCGAGGTTAAGCCTGTTATCCAGAACGTTGAGGTTTCTCCCTCTAATGTTGGCATCAACGAGATATTAAAGGGCAAGGAAGCAACAGTTGACGTTACTGCAGGCGGCGGTAATACAGGTACAAAGCTTCTCTTCTATAAGTACACAATTACTGATCCCAGCGGTGAGACTGCAAACGTTCCCTACTTTGCACTTAAAAACCAGTATAAGTTTACTCCTGCAACTACAGGTACATACAGCATTACAGCTACTGTAGAGGGTTCTGACAACTCCTTTACAGCAAGAACCGTAGAGTACGAAAGCGTTACAGAGTACACACCTGCAGGTGCACTTACAGCTTCTGTTTCTATTAAAGAAGCCGGCAGTGATAAGTACACAGCTACAGCTACAGCCGCAGGCGGAAAAGCTCCCTATACATATGAGTTCAAGCTTAACGGCGAGGTTAAGCAGGCAGCATCCGATAAAGCTACGTTCACATTCGATGCAGCTGCAGAGGGCAACTACGTAGTAGAAGTTACAGTTAAGGATGCTGAGGGCAAGACAGTTACAAAGTCTGCTTCCGTTCAGGTTGGCGGCAATGATAAGCCCACAGATCCCGTAGTTCCCGGTCCTACAGACCCTGATAATCCCAAGCCTACAGATCCCGAGGTTTCTGAGCTTACAGCAACTCTTGCAGTTGAGGATAAGGGCGATGGTATCTACAAGTTTACAGCAGCAGGTAACGGCGGTGAGGGCGATTATCAGTATCAGTTCTCAGCTAACGGTGCTGTTGTTAAGGATTACTCCTCATCCAACACAGTTACACTTAATATGAGTGTAGATGGTACATATACAATCAAGGTAACAGTTAAGGACGCTAAGGGTACAACTGCCTCTGATTCCAAGACTCTTACAGTAAGCGGCGGCAAGGTTGAGATGCCCCTTGAGGTAACAATGACCCTCGAAAAGGATGGTGACTACCTTAAGGCTACAGCTTCTGCAATCGGTGGCGAAGGCGAGTATCTCTACCAGTTCCTTATTAATGATACAGTATATCAGGATTACTCCACAAAGAATTACTTTGTATTTGGTCTTGCTACAGATTATGACGATGATTACACAATCGTAGCTAAGGTTAAGGATAAGTCCGGCGAGGTTATTGAAGACACAGGCTTTGCTTGGGTTGAGGACGGCGTACTCAACTTCAGCGATGTTGCAGGTCGACCTGAAGAGAATGATCCCACAAATCCCACATCCAAGCCCACAGAGCCCGCAGGTGAATACCTCAAGGGTGACGCTGACTTAAGCGGCAAGGTTAACGTTAAGGACGCAACACTTATCCAGAAATACGTTGCAAAGATGACAGACATGACTGAGCAGGGCATGGAAAACGGTGAGGTTGACGGTAACGGTAAGCTCAACGTTAAGGATGCCACAATGATTCAGAAGTTTGTTGCAAATATGATTAAGTGGTAAGGAGGAATACCTATGAAAAAGCTCACCAGATTAGCAGCATTGCTGTTAGCTCTTGTTATAGCAGTAGGTGTAGGCATCGTAGGTATCTCCGCAGCTGAGGGGGAGGTTGCCGAAGTGGCAGCCGCCTCCGATACCGCAGGTATTACAGTATACTACAAGTGCGAGGGAAAAACTCCCTACATCTACTATTGGAACGCACTTCCCAAAAACTTAGAGACCGCTTACCCCGGTGTGAAGATGAGCAAAGCTACTGACCAGGGTGACGATTGGTACAAGTATACATTTAAAGACAGCACAAAAATCAACTTACTTTTTACGGACGGAACCAACACACTTGAAGGTCAGCTTTCAAAAGAGCTTACAAGAAATTCGGGTGAGTGGTGGCACGACGGCAGAAAGTGGTATAAATCAAACCCCGATATTAAAATTGACCCTGTTCCCGGTGAAGGCGGCGATATGCGTGAGGATTCCATTTACTTCGTAATGACCACACGTTTTTACGATGGCGACTCAGGTAACAACGTGCATTGTTGGGACGATGGTCAGGCAGGTAACCCTGAAACTGACCCCGCTTGGCGTGGCGACTTCAAGGGCTTGGGCGAAAAGCTCGATTACCTTAAGGCTCTGGGCTTTTCTGCAATCTGGGTTACTCCTGTTGTAGAAAATGCTTCAGGTTATGACTACCACGGCTATCATGCTATGGATTTTTCTAAGGTTGATTCCAGATATGAGTCTGATGATTACACATATCAGGATCTTATCAACGATGCCCACGAAAAGGGTATGAAGATTATTCAGGACGTTGTATGGCAGCATACAGGTAACTTTGGTGAAAGTTTCTTCTGTCCTCTTTTTGAGAGAGATTATGATGCTGACCTCAGTAACCTTGAAGAATCTATGATTCCTACAGATTATCTTTTAAGCTCATACGGTCTTTCTTCTGCTACCGAATACTGGTCTCAGAAGCCTTATGACCAGTATCAGCAGAGACTTAATATGATGAAAGACACAGCGTCTTATCCGGGCAGTGTAGGTAACACAACGGGTCTGCACCCCGGCGATGATGACTACGATATCATCAAGCTTTCATCAGGCAAATATAACGAGCATAACTATTACCATTCCGGCTATTGGCAGAGCCCAAACTGGGACGACTGGACAACAAAGTTCTGTCAGATTGCAGGCGACTGTGTTGACCTTAACACAGAAAACCCTGCAGTTGCTGAGTACATTGTAGAGGCTTACAGCCAGTACCTTGAAATGGGTGTTGACGGCTTCCGTGTAGATACTGTACGCCATATTCCCAGACTTTCTCTGAATATGATGTATAACACTCAGTTCCATGATGCTGCTAAATTAGCAGGTAATAATCACTTTATGATGTTCGGCGAAATCTGTACAAGATATACTCAGGTATGGTACAGAGACCATGCTGAAGAGTCTACTCCTTACTATACATGGGCAGAGTCCAATGATAAATGGGCAAAAGAGTGGAGCTTTGATACTACACCCGAAGCTATCAACAATAATATGAACCTCACATTTGACCACTATCGCGAAGAAGATAAGGTTTCTGACGAGCCCACTTCTAACAACGCATTCTTAAACGGTATTACCTATCATACACCTGACAGATCCAAATCTTCGGGTATGGAAGCTATAGATTTCCAGATGCACAGAATGTTCGGCGATGCTAAGAATGCATACGGCTTTGCAGTTGGTAACGATAAGTACTACAACGACGCTACATGGAATGTAATGTACGTTGACTCTCACGACTATGCTCCTGAAGGCCCCAGCGAATTTACAAGATTCGAAGGCGGTACTCAGACTTGGGCAGAAAACTTAAGCCTTATGTTTACTTTCCGTGGTATTCCTTGCGTATACTACGGCTCTGAGGTTGAGTTCGCTAAAGGTCAGAAGATCGATGTAGGTCCCAATGCTCCTCTTGCAGAAACAGGCCGTGCATATTTCGGTGACTACCTTGAGGGTACAGTTAACGCTACTGACTTTAGTGAGTACACAGCAACAGGTGAGGTTAAGGCTACTCTTGAATCTCCCCTTGCAAAGCACCTTACAAAGCTTAACGCTGTAAGACGTGCAATCCCTGCACTTCAGAAGGGTCAGTATACATCTGACAGCAAGTATGCTTCAGGTTCAATGGCTTATATCCGCCGTTATACAGATGAAAAAGAGGGTATTGATTCTCTTGCTCTTGTAACAGTTTCCGGCGGTGCAACATTCAAAAATATTCCCAACGGCACATACATTGATGCAATCACCGGCGACAAGCAAACAGTTACAAACGGTACACTTACTGCTACTTGCAGCGGTAAGGGTAACGCAAGAGTTTATGTTTGCTGTGCATCAGGCTTTGACGGCATCACAGGTGCAATCGGCGAAACAAACCTTACTTACCTTAAGTAATATAAATTTAACCATAAAACCTCTTGTTTCGGCTCAGACTGTAAGCCTGAGCCGAAACTTTTGAGATGAAATTTTTAAGACAGGAGGTAGTGCAAATGAAATATTTTAAGTCTTTACTTGCGCTGGTTCTTTGCCTTGCAACACTATTAAGCATCGGCATTGTTTCTGTATTCTCTGCACAGACAGAAGTAGCTGAAACAAGTGCAGGCACAGGCATTACAATCCACTACTATCATGAGGGAGGCACTCCTTATATTTATTATTGGAATGCTCTTCCCAAGAATATTGAAACAGCTTATCCCGGTGTTAAGATGACAGCTGATCCTCAGTCAGGTGCTAACTGGTATAAGTATGAGTTCAAGGATTCTACAAAAATCAATCTTATGTTCACAGACGGTACCAATACTCTTGAGGGTCAGCTTTCTACCGAGCTTACCAGAAATTCAGGTAACTGGTACTACTTAAAAAATAAATGGAAGTCTTCATTGCCTGACCTCAACAATACTTGGGAAAGAGGCGATATGCGTGAGGAATCCATTTACTTCGTAATCACCACACGTTTTTACGACGGTGACAAGGGTAACAACGTTCATTGTTGGGATGACGGCAAGGCTCAGAACCCTGACTCTGACCCCGCATGGCGCGGCGACTTCAAGGGCTTAGCAGAAAAGCTTGATTACATCAAGGCTTTAGGCTTCTCTGCCATATGGAGTACTCCTGTTGTAGAAAATGCTTCAGGCTACGACTACCACGGCTACCATGCTCTTGACTTCTCTACAGTAGATGCAAGATATGAGTCATCTGACTTTACATATCAGGATTTGATTGACGCTGCTCATGAAAAGGATATGAAGATAGTTCAGGACGTTGTTTGGAACCATTCCAGTAACTTTGGTGAAGCTTTCCTTGCTCCTATGTTCAAGAAAGAGTACAAATCACTCAAAGACCTTGAAAGCATTGATAGTATGAAGATTATTGAAGGCTCCAAGCTTTCGCAGGTATATCCCAATTACAATTCAATGCTCCCTGATGCACAGTATCAGGCACGTCTCGCTGTTATGAAGGAAGACGCAAATGATACTAACAACTATTACCATCACGAAAAGGCACTCAGCTATGGTACACATACTGAGCAGACCGGTCAGATGGCAGGTGACTGTGTAGATATAAACACAGAACATCCCACAGTAGCCAAGTATCTTGTTGATACATATATGGATTATGTAAATATGGGTGTTGACTGCTTCCGTCTTGATACAGAAAAGCATATCAACCGTTGGACACTTAACAGTGCGTATTTCCCCAGCTTTACTGCTGTTGAGGATTTCTACATCTTCGGTGAGGTATGTGCAAGAAGACACGGTGCGTTCAACGAAGGCGGTGCTTCTGACTCCTGCTTCTTCTATACTTGGAAAGAAGACAGCGCAGCACAGTGGAGCAATGACTGGAATACTAACTATCAGTATTCTATCAAGCATTTCCAGCAGTATCAGACAACAGCAGAGTCATGGTCAAGTAATAATACTTACCTTAACGGTATTACATATCACACTCCCGATTACTCTAAGGCTAACGGCACAGGCGTTATTGACTTCCCCATGCATTGGGCATTTATGAGTGCAGGTCAGGCTTATGGTGCAGCACTTGCTGAGGATAAATACTATAACGATTCTACATGGAATGTTGTTTACGTTGATTCTCACGACTACAGCCCCGACTCCTGCCAGACAACCCGTTATACAGGCGGCACATCTGCTTGGGCTGAGAATATGAGCCTTATGTTTACCTTCCGTGGTATTCCTTGCGTGTACTACGGCTCTGAGGTTGAGTTCCAGAAGGGTGTTGTTATCGATGTTGGTCCTAACGCTCCTCTTGCAAAGACAGGCCGTGCTTACTTCGGCGAGCACCTTGAGGGTACAGTTAATGCAACTGACTTTGGTGAGTACACAGCAAGCGGAACTGTAGCACAGACTCTCGGTTCTCCTCTTGCAAAGCACCTTTCCAAGCTTAATGCTATCAGACACGCTGTTCCCGCTTTACAGAAGGGTCAGTACACAACCGACGGAAGTCACGTTTCAGGCAATATGGCTTACATCCGTCGCTACACAGGTGAAGGCATTGATTCTCTTGCTTGTGTAACTATTTCCGGCGGTGCTACTTTCAAGGGCATTCCTAACGGAAAGTATATCGACGCTGTTACAGGTGATGTTCAGAACGTTACCAACGGCACACTTACCGCTAACTGCTCTGGTCAGGGTAATGCAAGAATTTATGTTTGCTGTGCTTCTGGCTTTGACGGTATCGACGGTCCAATCGGCGTTTCAGGCCAGACATATCTTAAATAATTAATCTTAAATTAAAACAGCTCAGGGTAAAACCTGAGCTGTTTTTGTTGTTAGCTACGACAGGGCGTTTCCACCATTGGAAAGGTTTTATTTATAGGTTAACTTCGTTTGCGGTGGGGATAGGCAGCAGATATTAATTATTTATATGTAAGCAAAAACAACATAAAACCCGCCGTTTATGAAAGGTTTATTTTGTATCTAACCTATCTATAGGCGGAACTGTCTTGCGGATGGTTAAACCGCTCCGAAAGCGGAATCACCCGCCGTGGCTTAGGGTGGATAAAAAATGACAATGCAAGATAAACAAAAGGTAGGGGATAGCCTTGGTAACTATGGAGAAAAGAGATATAATTCGGTAAAAGAAAATTAAACACCTGAGAAAATTGTATAATTTACAATGTAAAATTATAATGCGAAAATTTGCGAAGGAGGTAGTTTGGATGAAGTATTTTAAGTCAGCACTTGCTTTGATTTTGTGCCTTGCAACTCTGCTTGGCATTGGTGTTTTCTCTGCTTTTTCAGCTAATACTGAAGTAGCCGAGACAGGTGCAGATGCAGGTATCACAATCCACTATTATCACGAAGGCGGTACACCTTACATTTATTATTGGAACGCTTTGCCTCAAAACCTTGAGACAGCGTACCCCGGTGTGAAGATGTCTGCTGACTCTGCATCAGGTGCAAACTGGTACAAGTATGAGTTCAAGAGCTCTACTAAAATTAACCTTATGTTTACAGACGGCACCAATACCCTTGACGGTCAGCTCACACCTGAGCTTACCAGAAATGCAGGCGATTGGTTCTATAAAAACGGCAAATGGAAGAAATCTGCAGGCGGTACAACCGGCGAGGTTGAACGAGGCGACTTCAGAGAAGAATCCATTTACTTTGTTATTACAACCCGTTTCTATGACGGCGATAAAGGCAACAACGTTCATTGTTGGGACGATGGTCAGGCTCAGAACCCTGATACTGACCCCGCATGGCGCGGAGATTTCAAGGGCCTTGCTCAGAAGCTTGATTACATCAAGGCTTTAGGTTTCTCAGCTATTTGGATTACTCCTGTTGTTGAAAATGCCTCAGGCTACGACTACCACGGTTACCATGCAATGGACTTTGGTACAGTTGATGCAAGATACGAATCTTCCGATTTTACTTACGAGGATTTGCTTGAGGCAGCCCATGAAAAGGATATGAAGATTGTTCAGGACGTAGTGTGGAACCACACCAGTAACTTCGGCGAAGCTTTCTTAGGTCCCCTCTTTACTAAGGAATACAATACTATTCAGGACTTGGCTGATGCCGAAAAGTGTATGAAGGTTATTCCCGGTTCTGACCTTGCTAAGCATTATCCCAACTATGCAAGCCTTGACCCCGGTCTGCAGTTCCAGGCAAGACTTGACTGCTTAAAAGCCCATAAGACAAGCTCTCTTAACCAGAAAGAGTATTACCACCGTGAAACAGGTATGGGCTACGAATCTCCCATTGAACAGCAGGGCTCTATGGCAGGTGACTGTGTTGATATTAACACAGAAAACCCTGTAGTAGCTAAGTACATTACAGATACATATATGGAATATGTGGATATGGGTGTTGATGCTTTCCGTCTTGATACAGAAAAGCACATCAACCGTTGGGTACTTAACAGCGCTTACTTCCCTGTATTCCAGAAGGTAGAAAACTTCTACATCTTCGGTGAGGTTTGTTCCCGTGTTCGTGAAACATGGAACCATAATATCCCCTCTAGCTCACCTGCTTTCTTTACATGGAAAGAAACAGACCCGGCTTGGATTGGTAACTGGGATACTTCAAGCCCCACAGCTAATATCCAGAAGTCCATTAACCATTACGAGGCTTATAATAACCCCAACGGTGCTCCCACAAGCTCCAACGCATTCCTTAACGGTATCAGTTACCACACTCCCGATTACTCCAAGGCTAACGGCACAGGTGTTATCGACTTTACAATGCATTGGAACTTCGAAAACGCTAACAACGCTATCCGTGCAGGCTTTGCAGAAGACCAGTACATCAACGACTCTACATGGAACGTAATGTATGTTGACTCTCACGACTATGGTCCCGACGGTATGGAAAAGACTCGTTACAGCGAGGGTACACAGGCTTGGGCTGAAAACCTCAACCTTATCTTTACGTTCCGCGGTATTCCCTGCGTATACTATGGTACAGAAATTGAGTTTGCAAAGGGCTTGCCCATTGATGTTGGCCCCAACGCACCTCTTGCTAAGACAGGCCGTGCATATCTTGGTGAAAACCTTGAAGGTACAGTTAATGCAACTGATTTCAGCGAGTATACAGCTTCAGGTACAGTAGCAAATACCCTTAACTCTCCTCTTGCAAAGCATATTTCTAAGCTTAATGCTATCAGACGTTCCTGCACAGCTTTGCAGAAGGGTCAGTACACTCATGACGGTGCTTACGTTTCCGGCAACGAGCTTGCTTTTATCCGCCGTTACACAGGCGATGGTATCGATTCACTTGCTTGCGTTTCTATTACAGGCGGTGCAACGTTTAAGGGAATTCCCAACGGTCTTTACATTGACGCTGTTACAGGCGACAGACAGACTGTTTCTAACGGTACTCTTAATGTTCCTTCCACAGGTAAGGGTAATATGAGAGTTTACGTATGCTGTGCTTCAGGATTTGAAGGCATCTCAGGTCCTCAGGGTCCCTCGGGTCAGTCATACTTAAAGTAATTTATATTAATATTAACGGCTCAGAGTTATAGCTCTGAGCCGTTTTTATGCGTTGAAATAATACACATGCTGTGGTAAAATCAATTTATAAGGACATAATAGGTGCAGGTGATTGTGTGATTAATGAAAACGATATAATGAGAATGGCAACCCTTGCCAAGCTTGAGTTAAAACCTCATGAGGTGCCTTTTTATATAAGCGAAGTGCAGAGAATGCTTGATTACGCGGAAGCTGTAAATATAGAAGATTCAGCCGAGAAAGTAAGCGAGGCAGAACCTTTGGATTTTAACAGTATGAGGGAAGATATAGCTTCAGAATCCTTTACTGTTTCAGAAATTCTCAGCAATGCAGAGAAAACGGAAGGCGGCTTTATTAAGCTGAGAAAGAGGTCGGAAAATGAGTAACGTAATTAAGCTTCATAATTTATTGCTTAATAAGGAAATCTCAGCCAGAGAGCTTGCAGAGAAATATCTTAGTGCCATAAATTGCTGCAATCCTGACCTTAACGCCTACATTAATATAACCGAAGAAGACGCAATTTTAAAGGCAGATATAATTGACAGAAAAATTGCTGGCGGCGAAGATATTGATATGCTTGCAGGTATTCCTATGACTCTTAAGGATAATATTTCCACAAAAGGTACCGAAACCACCTGTTGCTCTAAAATTTTGGAGGGATATAAGCCTATTTATAACGCAACCGCTTGGCAGAGACTTAAGGATAGGGGTGCTGTGCATCTGGGAAAAACCAATATGGACGAGTTTGCTATGGGGTGTACCTGTGAGACTTCCGTGTTTGGCTCAAGTAAAAATCCATATAACACAGACTTTGTTGCGGGTGGTTCTTCTGGTGGCACAGCTTCAGCGGTGAGTGCAAATCTTGCTGTTTACGGTATAGGTTCTGACACAGGCGGTTCTGTGCGTCAGCCGGCTTCTTTTTGCGGTTGTGTGGGGCTTAAGCCTACCTACGGGGCTGTGTCCCGCTATGGGCTTATTGCCTATGCCTCAAGCCTTGATACTGTAGGTGTTCTTGCAGGTAACGTGACGGATGCGGCCATTGTGTTTGACAGAATCCTTGGCTTTGACCCTATGGACAGCACCTCAACACCTGACTTCTCTGCCTGTACTTTTGATTTTCTCAATAAAAACATAAGTGGCAGAAAAATCGGCGTGCCCAAGGAGCTTTTAGAAAGAGCCAGCGGCGAAGTAAGAGATTGTGTTGTAAAGGCAATTGGTGACTTTGAGAATATGGGCTGTGAGGTTGAGTATTTTTCTATGCCTTCACTTGTTACGGCTCTGCCTGCTTACTATATTATTGCCTGTGCTGAAGCAAGCTCTAATCTTGGCAGATATGACGGCATTCGCTACGGAAACAAATCTGAGCATTTCGAAAGCATCCATCATATGATTTGCAAAACCAGAGGCGAAAAGTTTGGCGACGAAGTGAAAAAGAGAATTATATTAGGCACCTTTGTTCTTTCAGAGGGGTACTACGATAAATATTACGCAAAGGCTCAGGCTTTGCGCTTTGAGCTTAAATCTCAGTTTGAAAAGGTTTTTGAAAAATATGATGCACTGATTACTCCCACCTCACCCAAAACTGCTTTTAAGCTTTCACAAGTTCAGACAGATAAGGAAGGTGCGTTTAATGCAGACTTATGCACCGTGCCTGTAAATCTTGCGGGGCTTCCTGCTTTGTCGGTGCCTTGCGGTAAAGATTCTTTGGGGCTTCCCATAGGTATGCAGATTATCGGTAATAAATTCAGCGAAAGCCATATTTTAAATCTTGCCCATAAGTATGAAGAAGCAAGAGGAGATTTTGGCATAAATAATATGGGGGTGAGACTTGATGTATAAGCTTACCTCAGGTTTTGAAACTCACGTAGAGCTTAAGACCAACACAAAGATTTTTTGCTGTTGCAGTAATGAGTTTGGCTCAGAGCCCAACACAAGGTGTTGTCCTGTGTGCATAGGACTTCCAGGAGCAATGCCAAGACTTAACAAAAAGGTTGTAGAATTTGCGGTAAGGGCAGGGCTTGCCCTAAACTGCAAAATCAATAGCCTTTCTTATATGGATAGAAAAAACTATTCCTACCCTGATTTACCTAAGGCATATCAGATTTCGCAGTATGACGTTCCATTGTGTTATGAAGGCTTCGTAGAGCTTGATAGCGGCAAACGAATAGGCATTACCCGTATTCATATTGAAGAGGACGCTGGTAAGCTTATTCATAATGACGCCGAAATACTTATTGATTACAATCGAGCAGGTGTGCCGCTGATTGAAATTGTTTCTGAGCCGGATATCCAAAGTACGGAAGAAGCTAAAGAGTTTGTGGAAAAGCTCAGGCTTATTATGCGTTATACAGAGGTTTCTGACTGCAAAATGCAGGAAGGTTCTATGAGGTGCGACGTCAATATTTCTGTGTCAGATACCGATAAGCTTGGTACCCGTACCGAAATAAAAAATATGAATTCCATAGCAAATATCCAGAAAGCCATGGAATATGAATTTGAAAGGCAGATTGAAGTTTTGGAAAACGGCGGTAGTATTACTCAGGAAACTTTAGGTTTTGACGAAAAATCAGGTACTACATATTCTATGCGAACCAAAGAAGATGCCGACGATTATCGGTTTTTCCGTGAGCCTGATTTGCTTGCCATACATATAAGCGAAGAAGATATTGAGAGAATCCGTCAGACTTTACCTGAGCTTCCTGACAAAAAAATTAAAAGATATGTTGCTGAGCTTGGTATTAATAAAAAGGATGCTGAGCTTCTTATTAAATATCCAAGGGTGGCAGAGTTTTTTGAAAAAGCTTCAAAGGGTGTAAACTCACCTAAAAAGGTGGCAAATTTCATCTTAGGCGTGATTTTTGGATTCCTTAAGAGCGAAACCCTAAAAGAAGAGTTCAAACTTAAAATAACCCCCGAAAGCTTAAAAGGGATTGTGCTTTTAGTTGAAAGCGGAAAGCTTAATATGAGCAAGGCAAAAACCACGTTAGAGCAAATGCTTTTAAGCGGTAAAAGGGCAGAGGAGCTTTTAAGCAATGAGGATTTGGGGGGATTTGACGAGGATATGCTTTTATGCCTTTGCGGGAAAGCAATCGATACAAACCCAAAAATAGTTGCAGATTACAAAGCAGGCAAGGATAAAGCCATTATGGCGCTTGTGGGCTATGTAATGCGTGAGTCAAAAGGCAGGGCAGATGCCGAAAAGGTTAAAGAAAAGCTAAAAGAAATTATATAAAAACAAGGCTCTCTGTAAAAAGAGAGCCTTTCTGTTATTCTGAGCATTTACTGCAAGTGCCAAAGTATGTAACCGAAACAAAGTCGGTGTTAAATCCGCCAACATCACCCTTTAAGGTGAGAGATGGCATATCAATATCTTCAATTTTGCCACAGCACTTGCATACAAGATGTGCATGTGGAGAAGTGTCGCCGTCAAGGCGTTCTTCACCTAAGATATTGGCAACTGCCACAGCTTTTCCGTTATCTTTAAAAAGGGAAATGTTGCGGTAAACCGTGCCAAGACTTAAGTCAGGGTAATCTTCTTTAAGCTGTTCGTAAACCCATTTGGCACTAGGATGGCTTTTGGTGGAGCAGAGGGTGGAGTAAATAAGCTCACGCTTGGAGCTATAGTTTGAGCCTTTCATAGCATCACCTCAAATCAGTAATTATTCCTGATTTTCATTGTATCATAAACTTTAAATTTTGTAAATAGTTTTGCATAATTTACATCATTTTCCAATATATATTACTTAGTAACTTTGGAAAGAGAGTGTTTTTATGCCAAGAGTTTTTTTAAGTCCTTCCTTGCAGGAGTTTAACCCTTATGTTGGTGGCGGCAACGAGGAGTATTATATGAATCTGGTAGCTGATGCAATGGAGCCTTACCTGAGAGCAAGCGGAATTGATTTTACACGCAACGACCCCAACTCCACACTTTCTCAGACCATAGCCCAAAGCAACGCAGGAGATTACGATTTACACGTGGCACTTCATAGCAATGCATCTCCCGAAGCAACAAAAGGCCAGAATAAAGGCGTTCAGGTTTACTATTTTCCCACAAGTGCCTCCGGCCAGCGTGCCGCCGATATTATCGCACAGAATTACAGAAATATTTATACAGACCCCGAGGATATTGTAACCATACCCACAACTTCCCTTGCAGAGGTAAGGCGGACTGAGGCGCCTTCGGTGCTTATCGAGACTGCATTTCATGATAATCCTCAGGACGCAGATTGGATTCGCTCTAATATTGATAATATTGCCCGAAGTGTTTCTCAAAGTATTGCCGAGTATTTAGGAGTTCCCTTTGTAACACCTTGATTTGTGAGAAATTTTATGTATAATTAATTTATACTGAATAATGGATGTGAAATTATGATAGTTAACGAAGCTTTAATCAGCTCTGTTATGGAAAATTTAGAAAATAATAATATGAAGCCTTACTTCTGCCAAACGGGTGAAGAGGCTAAAGAGCTTGTTATGAGCCTTATTAAAGAGGGCGACACAGTTACCAACGGCGGCAGTGTTACTATGGAAGAAATCGGAGTTATGGATGCTGTGAAAGAGCGTAAGGATATTACTTACCTTGATAGAAATGCGGAAGGCCTGACTCCTGAAGAGGTTAAAGAGATTTATAAGAAGGCGTTTTTTGCAGACGTTTATCTTATGAGTGCCAACGCATTAACCTTAAACGGCGAGCTTTATAACGTAGACGGTAATTCTAACCGTGTGGCGGCTCTATTATACGGCCCTGAAAGTGTTGTTGTGGTTTGCGGTATAAATAAGATTGTTGAAAATCTTGATGAAGCCGTTAAGCGTGTTAAAACAATTGCTGCACCTAAAAACACCGTAAGACTTCACACAGGCTCTTACTGCGAAAATGCAGGGGAGTGTATGTCGCTTAAAAACGAAGGTTCATTTATGTGTGACGGCTGCAAGGGTAGTGGCAGAATCTGCTGTAACTACGTTGTTTCTGCTCAGCAAAGGCATAAGGACAGGATTAAAGTTATTATTGTAAACGAAAACTTAGGTTATTAATTAATAAGCTCCCCTTGTAAAAACAAGGAGAGCCTTTGAGTGATAAATCCTGATTAAACTTTATCACTTGAGTCTGCAGAAATAATTACTTGCTGTTTTTGTTCTGCTGATTCTTGTTCTGGTTAGAATTCTGGCTTCTGTTCTGATTGGAATTCTGGTTTTTATTCTGGTTAGAATTCTGACTTCTGTTCTGGTTAGAATTCTGGTTTCTGTTCTGATTGTTCTGGTTAGAATTGTTCTGATTTCTGTTCTGGTTCATTTAAGAGCACCTCCCTTGACATTATTATGGGCAGGTGTGTGCTTATTATTCAGCGTACAAAGGAAATAAAAATATGGAAAGATTGTCTGATATAGGTGAGATTAAAAGAATACTGGGAGCACATGGTTTTACATTTTCAAAGGCAATGGGTCAGAATTTTCTTATAAACCCCTCTGTTTGCCCGAGAATGGCTCAGCTTTGCGGTGCCGATGATAAAACAGGAGTGCTTGAAATAGGTCCCGGCATAGGTGTGCTTACCAATGAACTTTGTAAAATCGCCAAAAAGGTGGTTTCTGTTGAGCTTGATACGAGGCTTTTGCCTGTGCTTGCGGAAACTTTAGACGAGTTTGGGAACTTCAAGGTAATTAATGCTGATGTTATGAAGCTTGACCTCAATAAAGTTATTGAGGAAGAGTTTGAGGGTATGGACGTTGTAGTTTGTGCAAACCTGCCTTACTATATCACATCACCAATAATTATGAAGCTTTTGGAGGATAAACTTCCTATTAAAGCCTTAACGGTTATGGTGCAGAAAGAGGCGGCTGACCGCCTTTGTGCCAAGGTAGGCTCACGAGAAAGCGGAGCAGTTACCGTAGCTGTAAATTATTATAGCGAAGCAGAAAAGCTTTTCTCGGTTTCAAGGGGTTCTTTTATGCCTGCACCTAACGTGGACTCTGCCGTTATCAGACTTAACGTGGCAGATAAGCCCAGAGTTGATGTAAAGGACGAAAAGCTGTTTTTCAAGATGATAAAGTCAGCTTTTGCTCAGCGAAGAAAAACTATTTCAAACTCTATTACTTCAGGTTTAGGGATATCCAAGGATGATTTAAATAACGCTTGCGAAAAGGCAGGCGTAAGCCCCACAGCCCGTGCGGAGGCTTTGACTTTAGAAGAACTTGGCAATCTTTCTAATGCAATATATGATATAAAATAAAGCAAAGCCACTCAAGGTTATGGTTCCCTTGAGTGGCTGTTGTTTTTTGAAGTTATAGGGGGATATATTAAACCCTTAGGGCGATTAATAGTCGCCCCTACGGTTAATATATCAACGTTCATAAATAATAAAACCAATCTGCCGTTGATGTATGTTTACAAGTAAATTCAATCTATCCGTAGGCGAACAGCCCTGCCGTGGCTAACGGCTTACATTTTTTCGGGGCAGGTTACGTTGAACATTGTAAGAACGTTGTTAATTACAGTTTTAACTGCACCGCAAAGGGTCAGACGAGCCTGCATTAAGCTCTCACTCTCAACCTTAACACGCTGAGCGTTGTAGAACTTGTGGAAAAGTGCGGCAAGGCTTGCTACGTAGCGAGTAATTCTTGTGGGGTCGTAGTCCTTGGCGGCAGCTACGATTTCATCGGTATAAGCACTGAGGTGGTGGATAAGCTCGATTTCCTCACTGGCTGTAAGCTTCTGAAGCTCTTCGTTTGTGCACTCTCTGGGCAAAATACCGTCAGCTGCAAGATTGCGGAAAATACTGCAGATTCTTGCGTGAGCATACTGAACGTAGTAAACAGGGTTCTGGTTATCCTGAGTAACAGCAAGGTCAAGGTCAAAGTCCATTTGGGTGTTGGCTTCTCTTGTGTTAAAGAGGAAACGTGTGGAGTCAACGGGAACTTCCTCTAACAGGTCGGCAAGCTGAATAGCCTTACCTGTACGCTTACTCATTCTTACAACCTCGCCATTGCGAACAAGGCGAACCAACTGCATAAGAACTATGTCAAGCTTGTCACCGTCTAAACCAATTGCATCCATAGCACCTTTCATACGGGCAACGTGACCATGGTGGTCAGCACCCCAGATGTTGATGCAGGTGTCAAAGCCGCGGTCAAACTTATCTTTGTGGTAAGCGATGTCAGCGGCAAAGTAGGTGGGGTTGCAGTT
>JAFTIP010000041.1 GCA_017456845.1 Ruminococcus sp. | reverse complement strand
TAATGCTGTAACTGAGATAGAGTAAGGGGGAAATAAAATGAGCAAAAGAATGAAGATATCTGTTAGTATAGTTTTAATGCTGACTCTGGTACTTTCTGCAGTAACTTTTACAAGGGCAGAATCGGATGAGCGGGAACTTTATTATAACGATGATTTTATATATGAGGTTTTATCGGATAAAACTATAACAATTCACTGCTATATAGGTACAGCTTCTGATGTAATGGTTCCAAGTTCAATCGATGATTTACCTGTTGTATCTGTTGAGTCACTGGCTTTCTATGGCACAAACGTAAAGAAGGTTAATATATCTGAGGGCGTTACCACTCTTAAAGACGAAGCGTTCTTTTACAGTTCTTTGTTGGAGTCAGCCAAACTACCTACCACTATTAAAACAGTTGGTCAGGGTGTGTTCAGAGATTGTGTTAATTTAAAAAACGTAACCTTCGCTGAAGATAAAGGTGTGCTGGGTAAGTATATGTTTTACGGCTGTACCCGACTTGAATCTGTAAATTTCCCCAATAGTTCAGAGAATATTCCTGTTGGTGCTTTCAGTTATTGCCAGAGCCTTAAAAATGTCATACTGCCCGAAAATCTTAATACCATTTACGATTATGCTTTTTATGGTTCAGGGCTTGAGAGTATTGCACTTCCTAAAAGCCTTGAAAACATATATACTCGAGCTTTTGCAGAAAGTGAATCACTTGCAGAAATCAGCGGTGCTGACAGAGAATTTGAGTTTGTAGCAGATGATGCTTTTTATAACTGTATTGCAAAGTTTCCATATTTTAAGGAAACTACTGTAGCAACTACAATGCCTACCGAGAGTAGTACCGCACCTATAACCTCTACCGCACCTACCGAAACAACTCAGGTTACAAGCATAAACACAGACCCCACCGAACCATCACATTTTATTCCGCTTCCGCCAATAGAGCCAACGGATAATAACCCTCAGGCTTCTGCAGGTATTGAAGATGTGCCGCCTTCAAGCGGATGGGATGATTTTACTACTGTTTCCACCGACCCTACGGAAACCTCAACTGCTACGATTATCCCTACTACCACAAGTGAGCCGCCTGTTACTACTACGGAGGTTACAACAACGGCAGAGCCTACAAAACCTCAGGACATAATAACAGACGACGGATATTTTATAGGTCAGTCAGACGGCTTTTTACTTCACGAAGGTTCTAAAATATCCTCTTCAAAGAACATGGCAAGCGAAAGAAAAGAGGAGCTTTTGTCTCTTGCTTGGAATGTGAGAAGCTTGGGTGACGCTAACTGCGACAATAAAGTTAACATCAAGGATGCTACCCAGATTCAGCGTTTTATCGCACTTATTATTGATGAAACTGAAGAAGATTTCAGCTACAAAAATGCAGATGTAAACACAGACGGAAAAATCACCATAAGAGATGCAACGACTATTCAAAAGTTTGTGGCAAAAATTATTGATTCTTTGTACTGATTTTTTTGAGATGTTTCGAAAGGCTTATTTGTATTAAAGGTAGAAAGATATTTTTTTATCAAACTACAAAGGAGTGTTATTATGCGTAAAGTTATATCTTTAGTTCTTGTTCTTTTAATGGCGGTTTCATTGTTTGTGCCTATGCTTTCGGTAAGTGCAGAAACAAAGGGCGAAACAGAGGCGACGGTGTCCACATATAATCTTGTTGCCTTAATGAACAGAGGCGATAAGCTTTTAGAAGAATACGATTTTACCGAGGATAGCTTAGCCGACTATAAGCTTGCCTACGACAAAGCTATGAAGGTTTTGTTTTACGGTAAAACTCAGGAAGAGATAGACGGTGTAACTGCAGAGCTTGAATCTGTAATCAATGAATTGTCAGCACAGATTGAAACCACAACTGTACCTGCGCTTATTTATCGTCTTGCAGGCGATGTTAACGAGGATTCTAAAGTGAATGTCAGGGATGCAACTGCAATTCAGAAACATTTGGCAAACATAATTACACTGTCATCAATCGGTGTAGCTTTGGCTGATGCAAACGGTGACGGCAAGCTTAATATCAAGGATGCAACCGAAGTACAGAAATTCATTGCAGGACTTACAATCAATAATGTAATCGGCGAAGAAATTGAAGTAAAGCCTGATTTTACAGAAGCTACAAAGCCCCCAAAAACCGAAGCTACAACACTATATACAGAGACTACCGAAAAGGTTGACAGTACCACAGAGGTAATCTTACCTACAACTGCACCTGTAATTACAACAGAGCCTGCTGAGGTGTTGCCCACAGATGCAACGGAGGTTACAGAGGTAACAGAAGCAACCGAGGCTACCGACCCCACAGAAAGCCTACCTTTTGAGAATGCACGGGACAGATTTGAAAGACTAATGAATGTAGCAAACCATATTCTTTGCTCCACAGGTAACAATTACGATATGGAATCCTATAATAAGCTGATTAAAGCTTATAATGACGGACTTATGATTATAGAACAGATTAATATTACAGATGAAGAGTATAATGCTCATTCTGATGCACTTGAAAGTGCAATTAACGGTCTTGTTATGTATGAATGGGACACCGAAGCACTCTTTTCAGCAATTCAGAAGGCAGAGACTATTAACAAAGCAGACTACACAAAAGAAAGTGCCGACAACTTAAGTGAAAAGTGGCATCGTGCTATGGGTGCATTGTTCGGTGCTAAATCTCAGCAAGAGGTAGACAATGCCAC
>JAFTIP010000040.1 GCA_017456845.1 Ruminococcus sp. | reverse complement strand
TAGCGAAGCTTACTCTCTCGCTGTTGCCGAGCTTAACGGGCTTAGCGTTAATCATTAGGCATATCACTCCTTTTTGAAATTCTCAGCCGCCCACCGCAAAATAAGCGGCTCAGGGGTAAGTAAAGGTAACAAAAAACTTACATAAATTTTCTACTTGACAAGTGTTAATTTATGTGATATATTTCTCAGTTCACGATTTTGTGAAATCTGAAAAGGGGTAAATCCCCCCATAATGTTACATCATAGCATTATAGGAGAAAACAAACTCAAAGTCAAGGGGTTTTTGCCGATTTTTTTCAATTTTTTTAGTTTTAATTCTAATACGCAATCATTTTTTGAAATCACTTGTTCTCACAGATTTAAGAAACGCCCGACCGCGTGTAATAATTTTAAAACATCATTTTACACCCTTTTGACACTTTTTATGGGGGGATATTTGAATAAACACCCCATATATTGTATAAATACTGTAGGAGCGATTATCAATCTTCCGAAACACTTTATAAATACAAAATTTCGGGCGGATAATATCCGACCCTACAAGGATTATCTCAGCTTTAAATATTATCAAAAACTATCCGAACCAAATCAAAACCCAAATCGTATATATAGTGAAAGCTTTCGAACGCATAGAAAGGAGGTGCCCCGTGAACAAAACATCAGAATACATAAACCTATACGGCATGGATTTAACCCGGCTTTGCCTATCTCTTTGCAAAAACAAAGCAGACGCCGAAGACCTTTACCAAACCACATGGGAAAAGGTTATTAAAAACATTAAAAAATACAACAAAGAAAAGCCCTTTGACAAATGGCTGTTCTCAATTTGCGTTAACACCCACAAAGATATGGTGAAATCCCCTTTCCGCAAAAGAATCCTCAGATTTGACAACACCGAGGACTTGGAACGCACCCTGAATTCTATCCCCGATAACATAGCATCCCGAGATGAATTTTTAAGTCTGCACTCAGCTATGGCGAAGCTTTCTTTAGAAAAACGGCAGGCAGTTGCACTTTACTACTTTAAAGATTACAGCACAAAAGAAGTAGCCGAAATTTTAAACATCCCCGAGGGCACTGTAAAATCCCGCTTAAGCGCAGCACGGCAAGAACTTAGAAAGGAGCTTAATTATGAATAACTTTAACGACGATAAACTTGATAAAATGCTTACAGCGTATTGCACCCGAGAAAACGAAACCTTTACATTTACAAAACCAAAAAAAGTAAAACACACCGCTCTTATAGCCGCCTGCCTTGTGCTTGTTATTTTAGCAGGAATTATCTTTATTCCCCATCTGCTCCCCCATAAAGAGCACAGCTTTATAATAGTTGCCAATGCTCAATCCCTTGACGAAAAAGGTATAGCTTCCGCCGATGAAATCACCAAGGATGCTTTTGTTGAATTTGAAAACCTTTGCGGAAATATGGTTTTCTTTGATTTTAACAATAAGCTGAACACCAACGCCAGAGAGATTGACCTTGTAAAAACCTATCTTTTCCAAAGCTTTGCAACCAATCTGAGCATAAATGTAGTAGGAGAAGATATTGAAACCATAACTTACAAGCCTAACCGAGGTGCCATTTCATTAGCCGTGGGCAATCAGGATGAAACCGAAGAAATGGTGTACGATCGAAACCATACGGTTCTCTTTGGCTACAATGCGTCCAGCCCCGAATATACCATAAACTACGACGAGCACAAATACAGTCAGATTGCCTTTAACCCTGTTTACGACGAAAATGCAGAGTATGAATTCGTTTCAAAAGCCTTCAGCTATAAAGACCCGAAAGACAATGTACAGGGCGGTTATCTGCGTACTGATAATTTAGCATTTTCCGAAGACAGCGATGCCCTTGGTAATCAATACGGCTGGGTAAGTATTCTCGGATTCGGATACAGAACCAACGCGGCTTCTGTTGTAACTGCAGAAGAAAAGAACACTCTGGAGTCATATATAAACGCTGACGATATGGTAGGTTTTTTCAACTTCCAGAATCAGATTTTCAAACGTCTTGTAGACGGTACAACTATAGATGTAACCGTAACCTTTACTTCAGGCGAAACCGTTACAAAAACCCTTGAGCTTACTTACACACCTGCAGAAGTTACAGACGCCGAATATAATATTAACAAGCAGAGCAACACCCCTTCCAACGGTACCGTAAGTGCAAAACTCAAATAACAATTATCCACATTACAATCTCTTTATAAAGAAAACTCAGCGGATATTTTTATATCCGCTGAGTTTTTCTATTTTTCATATACCAAAAATATATTTTCTGTAGGGGCGATTATCAATCGCCCGCTTTACGTTGATTAAACTTTTAATCTTTCGGCTGACATTATCAGCCCTGCAATAAAAGTTCATTTCTGCATCAAAAGCCTGCAACTGCATGCTACGCGTGCCACCTAAACGTTCAATTCTCCATTTTCAACTTTCAATCAGTTACGCTCATAAGTGTTCCCATAAAAATCGGAATATTATTTTCCATATCAACTATCATATACACAAAGGGCCGTGTAAGGAATACCTCTTTGGCATTCTGTGTACCGCCGTTACCATACATAACAACCGCTGTAGCGGCACCCGCCCTTGTGCCCTGCTCGGTAACCGAAATTTTAGTACTGTGAAATGCATCCCCAATCCAGATGTTTCCGTCCTGCACCTGACCGAGTTTTGAAAAATCCGCTTTTTCTTCGTCAAAGGCTTTTTCCATACCCATATCTTTAAGAACAGACTTAAGGCTTAAGTCCGTCGCGTACTCAAACTTTGGTATTGAAGTATAAACTAATGCATCCTCTGCGTTTTCAAAAAGGCTTTGGAGCTTTTCACCGTTAAGGGATATAACGTATTCCTTAACGCTTACACCTTCCTTAGGAAGCATTGCCGCAAAGGCGTAGTCTCCGCCATCGTAATACTTGATAAAGCCTGTAGCCTTATCGTCTTCAAGATAATAATACTCGCTATTAAACAGATACGTGACACTCTGGGTCGTGCCCTCTTCTGTAATGAACTCTCCCTTATCCACATTATGCTCGGTGTAAGGAGTTTCCCACTCTGCATCAAATAGCAAAGCATTTACTAAACACATAACCGACCTTGCGTCAAGATTGTCAAGGATTTTATCAATCATACCGTCGGTTTTATCCTTGACCCAGTTATTTATCTCGTCAATGGTTTTTTTGCTGAATTTTGTCTCAAAAATGTCAGCACTATGATAAGCTGCATTTCTCTCAAGAAAATCATTAAGAACGGTAAAATCTTCAATATCATTTATCCACAGTGAGTTTGACGCACTTAACTGCCCGTTGCCCTTTAAATAAGACATTGCAAGAGCCCTTAACTCTTCAATATCCATACCGAGGACACTTTCAATTTCTTCAAGAGTTTCGCCCTCTGCTCCCTCGGCTACCATTGCAAAAGCAAGTACAATTGACAAAGGCGACACAAGGGTGTTTCCTTCAGCACTAAAACTCTCACTCAAAAGCCTTGCGGCAAAGTCAGAGTAATCCTGAGCCTTAAAAACATCATCATAAAGCACAACAGTCTCAGGCTCCACATTACCGCTCAAGTCTTTAACTGCATTCTCTGAACACCCTGAAAGAGTGAGAGAAAGGGTTAAAGCTAAGATTAAAACAAATGCTAAAAATTTAGTTTTCATATTATACCTCCTTTGCAGGTTAGCCACATGCAGGGCTTTTCGCCCATTAGCCACGAGTGGGCAATTCATCTTTGGAAAGGTTATATTTAAAGATACTCTTTCATCAACGTCGGGTCAGATTAACTTTTATGAATGTTTAGAACGAAACCGTATGGGCGATTATTAATCGCCTGCTATACGCCTCTGTAATATTAAACCTTTCGGGCTGATAATATAGTCCCTACTACTCATACAGCCATACCCGCTCTGCTGTGTAAACTATTTCGTCGCTTGATTTTTGCATTGATTTTTTGTAGCTTACCTCAACCATAGCACCCACAGGAAAGTCCTCCTCTGTAGGTGCCAAGGATATAATTGTGGTGCCTAAACGGGTGCGGGTTTCCATTCGGGTATCTTCAGTAAATTCTACTATAGCCGTATTACACACGGAATAAGAAATCTGCTGACCGTTTTCGCCTGAAAAAGTTCCCATAAAGCCATTATCATTCCACTCATCAATTTTCACTACCACAGTCTGAGGCATACTTAAGTCGCCTATAGAATAAATCGTAATTTCAGACTTGCCTAAATATTGGGGCTCATTCTTTTCAACCGCCAAAACCTCTACTCTGGTACCTACAGGAAAATCCTCTTCGGTAGGGACGCGGTTTTCAAACTTTTCGCCCTGCTTCCTTACGCGTATATTTTCGTCAAACTTAACAGTAACCTCTTTGCCTAAGGGTAATCCGCCGACGCCGTCAACGGTACCTTTAATTATTCCCTCAAACTCTTTCTTCCCCCACTTGGTAATCTCTACGTAATATGTTATCCTCACAGTATCACCGGGACCTCTTGCAGGAGTTTCGCCTCTGTATTCATACAAGTGAGTAGCCGTAATAACCTTATCCGCCTTATTGTTTAAAAAGCTGTTTCTAATTTTACTGAAAGTTACACAGACCTTGGTGCCCACGGGGAAGTCCTCTTCAACCGGCCTGCCCTGAGAGTATGAGTCTTCATCCCAGCCGAACCAATAGTAGCTTTTGCTGCCGGCACTTTCACCGTCAAGCTGAATTTTAACCCCTCCGTCAGAGTATTTACAATATTCGCTTGTTTTGTTAAGTTTAACCTTAACCTTCATGCCGTTAGTTAATTCTTTGTTTTCACTACCGAGCACCAAAGCATAAAAACAGTTTTTCTTCCACTCTGTTATTTCAAGATACACACCGTCCGCAGGCATACTTATTGAGCCTGCCACATAGCCCAAACCTCCGCCGTATTTATATTCGTCTACAAACTGGCTTTCTCCCTTTGTGCCTGCCCAAGATGAATTATTTGCAGAATTTAAATCGTTGCCTCTTAAAGGCGAGTCAAACTGAGGTACTATACCAAACACCGCCACCAAAGCAATACACAGGCAAGCGGCGGCTGAAAGACACTTTATCCACCTGCTTTTGTAGCTTTTCTTTTTGCTTCTTATTCTCTCGGTTTCCTCGATTATATCATCATCAAGGAAATTAAGAGCATCGCTTATATTTTCTGCTTTCATATTTCAAAACCCTCCTTTAAAAGATAATCCTTAAGCTTCTGTCTTGTTCTGAAAAGGTTTGATTTAGCCTTGCTTTCACTTACGCCTGCATATCGTGCCACCTCTTTAAGGGAGTCGCAGAAATAATACCTTCCCACAAAAAGCACTCGGCTTTCTTTTGATAAAGTTCGCAAGAAGTCGTTAATAGCTAATCCAAGAGCCTTATTTTCCATTTCTTCTTCCATATTTTCCGTTGACTTTACACAGTCTTCAAGCTCTGTAACGGACAAAGCATACTGTGAACCATTTCGTTTTTTAGAAATCTTTTTGCGGAAAATATCAATTGAAATCCGCCTTGTAAGCTTACCTAAATATGTAGAGAGCATGGTGGGTTTATTAGGAGGAATGGAATTCCATGCCGCAAGATATGTGTCGTTAACGCTTTCCTCGGAATCCGAAATATCCGCTAAAACATCAAAGGCAATTTTAAATAGGTATTTGCCGTACTTTGCCTCAGTTTCCTTCAAGGCAAGCTCGTCCCTGCTGAAGTAAAGCTCTACAATTTTTTCATCTTGCATAAAATACCTCCTTTTCTTTGCCCTCTACCCTATATCTCGTAAAAGAATCAATTTGGTTTCAGGTTTCTTAAATAATTTTATCACATATTTCAAAAATATAAAGCAGGTATAAAAAACACCTGCTTTAAAATCAATAATATGTAATTTCGTAAAAATAATAATTGTCAAAGATTTTTTCCGAATAGTATTCGTCACCTGATTTTAAGGCATTTGGGCTATCGGATACGCTATAAAAGAAACCGCAGTAATAGGAATAACCTGCCGCGAAGCCTTTGCCTCCGCAGTAAAAGTCTACATAGCCGCCGGCATCATCAACACGCTTGACTATCCCAACTCCTTCAAAAGAGGAAAAATCACCGGTTTCTTCACATTTTTCAAGTTCTTCCTTGTGCTCATTTACAAACTCTATAATCTTCTCTTTCGGCACGCTGTCGTCAGAATTCATAAGTGCACCGAAAAGCACCAGACCGCCCAACACATCTCTGGGCGACTCACAGGCAGAAAAGACAAGCATCATAAAGCACACAAGCAAGATGCATATTAGCTTTTTCATAAACCTCACTGCTTTCCGAGTGCCTTTGCATAAAGTGAGGAAAGTATTTTAGACAAAATGCAAAGCACAAGTGTAACCACTGCCCCAATAACAAAAGAAACAGAAAGGTTACCATAGTGAAGCACTCCCCAAACAAATCCGCATATAGCCAAGCCAAGGGTAATAATCATCGAAAAAGTCGAGAAAACACCTTTACTTTTATAAAGCCTTACGAAGTACCAATTTGCAAGAGAAAGCATAAAAGCTGTGGCAGGAATAATAAGCATAAACGCCCAGTTGCCATTTCCGACTCCCATAGGAGTTGTTGCTTCAAAGGTTACACCCAAAGTAATCGCGGCAAAAGATAAAAACAAAAGCACCGATTGAAGCAAAGACGCCTTAAACTGACTTATTCTGCTGATTTTTACCTCAGGCATAGTTTCTGACAATCCGCTAAAACTTTCACCCTTCATACTATCCAAAACGTTTTTACAGTCTTTACAGCTTTTAAGGTGAGTTTCCACCAAAGCTACGCTTTCCTCAGAGCAACAGCCGTCTGCATAAAGAGGGAGCAAATCAATAATAACGTTACAATCCATAATTCTTACCTCATTCTTTCTAAAAGTTTTAGTTTTGCACGGTAAAATGTGACCCTTGCCCAGCTTTCGCTTTTTCCAAAAAGAGAGCTAATTTCTTTAAGGGAAAGTCCTGCAAAAACCGACAGCATAAAAACCTCTTTATAAGGCTCCTCCAAAGTATGCAAAGCTGAAAAAGCTTTTTTCGAAAGCTCCTTATCCTCTAAGAGCTCCTGATTATCAAAGGGACTTTCGGTATCGGCACCGCTTTCCAGCGGCTTTAGTTTTTTCTGCTCATTGAACCATGCAAAGTACGTGTTTTTGGCTATACTGCAAAGCCATACCGATGCTTTCTCCTCTTTTTTCAGATTAGCTATGTTAATGTAAGCCCGATAAAACGTCTCTTGGGTAAGCTCCTCGGCAAGCATCTGATTTTTGCACATTTTTAAAAGGTATTTAAAAATAAAGCCTCGGTTTTCCTCGAAAAGCTTTTCAAAGTTCGCCACATTCTCACCGCCCTTCAACTATAAGATAAGAAAACTACCAAAACGTTACAAATTAATTATACAAAATTTTCATGTTCTTTCAACATAAATAAAACACGGTGCGTTTTGCACCGTGTTTTACGGCTGATACCGAGTTACGATAATACCATTACAAAAAAATAAGCACCTGCATAATGCAAGTGCTTTGTTTGGCATAAACTACGCTATTTGATACAATGCAACGGAAATTCCCGAGCGTTGCATTTTTGATAATTCAAAATCAGGAGAACCACCTCTACCGATACGATGCACTTGCACAGCGTCATGAGAAGCTCAAAAGTCGATATGAAGTTTTACAGCAAAAGCGAGAACGCAGACTATATCAGGCAGACACCCTGAGTGCCTTCCTCTTCGCCCTCAAAGAGCTTGATATATTAAATATAAAATAGACACCCACCCTCTGGCACACAACAGTAAATGCAGACGGCAGCATAATGTTCAGCTTTAAGAATGGTAGCGAGATAGAGGTGTAACAAATAACATAATTATATTCGAGAGTCGGCATAAGTAGGCTCTTTTTTGTAATAAGTGGATTGAAAAAAAGACAGAGTATGAGGGGAGATGTCAATTCACTCCTTCAAACTGCAACGCTTGTTTTTTATATTCAACTTAAGATAGTATCCGTTAAAAGCATTAAACAAAAGCCAATTAGCAAGGCATACGTAGAAGCTCTCTCGTTGCCATGAGCATGAGTTTCGGGTATCATTTCATC
>JAFTIP010000039.1 GCA_017456845.1 Ruminococcus sp. | reverse complement strand
TAAAAGAAAAAGAGGGCTACACCTTTGTACATCCCTTTGACGACGAAAATGTTATTGCAGGTCAGGGCACAATCGCCCTTGAAATCTTAAATGACCTTGATAATATCGACGCTATTGTAGTGCCTGTAGGCGTTGGCGGTTTGCTTTCGGGAATTGCTTACACAGTAAAGCAGATAAGACCTTCCGTAAAGGTTTACGGAGTACAGGTTAAGGGTGCTCCAAGTATGTATAAGTCTCTGAGAGCTGGCAAAATTGAGTGTCTTAAATCTGTACAGACCATTGCTGACGGAATCGCAGTTAAAGAGCCCGGTGAAAACACCTTTGCAATAGCAAGTGAGTATGTTGATGATGTGGTATTAGTCAGTGACGATGAGGTTGCAAGTGCAATTTTAGCACTTATTGAAAAACAGAAGATGATCTCGGAAGGTGCAGGTGCAACTGCTGTGGCAGCTGTTATGTTTGATAAACTACCGCTGAAAGGCAAAAGAGTCGTATGCGTTGTATCCGGCGGAAACATCGATGTTACAAGTCTTTCCCGAGTAATTGACCGTGGTCTTTTAAATTCAGGCAGGTCCTCAAGTCTTCTTATTGAGCTTATTGACAAGCCAGGTCAGCTTAAGGAAATCTCAAGAATCATTGCAGACTTAGGCGGCAACGTTACAGGTGTTCACTATGAAAAAGGCAACACAAAAAGTGTAAACGGATGTTTTCTGAGAATTGAAATGGAAACAAGAGATTATGACCACGTTAATTTAATAACCGAGTCCCTCAAAAAAGAGGGCTTTAAAATAGTGTAAACTGAGAGGAGAAAAAATTATGAACACAAAAGTTACAACAAACAACGCACCTCAGGCAATTGGTCCTTATTCTCAAGCAGTGGTACTTGGTAACCTGATTTTCACCTCAGGTCAGATTGCACTAAACCCTGAAACCGGGTTACTTGAGGGAGAAAACATTAACGAGCAGACTCACAGAGTATGCAAAAATCTTAGAGCAGTCTTGGAGGCTTCTGGCTCAGGTTTTGAATATGTAGTCAAGACAACCTGCTTCTTAAAAGATATGAACGATTTTTCGGACTTCAACAGTGTTTACGGAGAGTATTTTTCCGAAAAACCTGCCAGAAGCTGTGTGGCAGTTAAAGAGCTACCCAAGGGAGCTTTGGTAGAAGTTGAAGTAATAGCAGAAAAGGAGTAAGCCTTATGATGGACTCAAGCAAATACCGAGTGGGATACTTCCCCGTAGATAAAAAATACAACAAATGGGTAGAGAAAGACCATATTGAAAAACCGCCTGTGTGGTGCAGTGTAGATATGCGTGACGGCAATCAAGCACTTGTGATTCCTATGAGCTTAGAAGAAAAGCTTGAATACTACAAGGTGCTTTTAGATGTGGGATTTAAAGAAATCGAGGTAGGCTTCCCTGCCGCAAGCGAAACCGAGTATGAATTCTTAAGAACTCTTATTGATAAAAACATGATTCCTGAGGATGTAACTGTTCAGGTGCTGACTCAGTGCAGAGAGCACATTATCCGCAAAACCTTTGAAGCTTGCAAGGGTGCACCAAGTGCTATTATTCATTTTTATAATTCAGTAAGCGTTGCTCAACGTGAGCAGGTGTTTAAAAAGAGCAAGGAAGAGATTAAAAAGATTGCAGTTGACGGTGCAAAGCTCGTGAAAAAGCTTGCAGGCGAATACGAAGGAAACTTCCGTTTTGAGTATTCTCCCGAATCCTTCACAGGTACTGAGCCTGAATATGCATTGGAGGTTTGCAATGCGGTTCTGGACGTTTTAGAGCCTTCAGAGAATAACAATGTAATCATCAACCTGCCTGTAACGGTGGAGATGAGCCTCCCCCACGTTTACGCCTCTCAGGTAGAGTATATGAGCGAAAACTTAAAGTATAGAGAGTTTGTTACCCTTTCACTTCATCCTCATAACGACAGAGGCACAGGAGTTGCTGACACAGAGCTTGCACTTTTGGCAGGTGCTGACAGGGTCGAGGGTACACTTTTCGGCAACGGAGAAAGAACAGGTAACGTTGACATTATCACTCTGGCAATGAATATGTACTCCCACGGAGTTGACCCTAAACTTGACCTTTCTGATATGACCACCTTGGTTGAAAAATACGAGCGTTGCACCAGAATGCGCGTTTATGAGAGAGCCCCTTATGCAGGAGCATTGGTCTTTGCGGCATTTTCAGGCTCTCATCAGGACGCTATTGCCAAAGGTATGAAATACAGAAGCAAAAATGCACTTCACATGTGGAATGTTCCCTACATTCCCATTGACCCTAAAGACATAGGCAGAACTTACGACGCAGACGTTATACGTGTAAATTCCCAATCAGGCAAGGGTGGTATCGGTTATCTTTTAGAGCAGACTTATGGCTACAATCTGCCGCAAAAAATGCGTGAGCATTTAAGCTATATGTGCAAGGATATATCTGACCATCAGCACAAGGAATTAAAACCTGATGAGATAATGGAGATTTTCACTAAAAACTACCTTAACATCAATACCGACATAAGTGTTACCGATTATGATTTTGAGCGTGAAAACGAAACCTTCAGAATCAACATCACCTTTATGAAAGGCTCTGAGGAAACCGAAATTGAAGCCGAAGGTAACGGCTCTTTAAGTGCTATAAATAACGCACTTAAAGCTTACACGGGCGAAAATTACACCTTGCAGGTATTTACTCAGCACAGCATGCAGGGCGAGGGCTCACGAAGTGTGGCGGTTTCTTACATAGGGCTTGAAAGAGAAAACGGCGAAATGTTCTTTGGCGCAGGCAGTAGCACAGACGTTATCAAGGCAAGCACAAAAGCCCTTTTAAGTGCTTTTCACAATATGACGAAAGAAGGTAAATGATATGGGAATGACTATGACTCAAAAAATTCTTGCCGCACACGCAGGACTTAGCAGCGTGGTGGCAGGTCAGCTTATCAGTGCAAAGCTTGACATTGTACTTGGAAACGACATTACAACTCCTGTGGCTGTAAACGAGTTTAAAAAAGCTGGTTTTGACAGGGTTTTTGATAAAGACAAGGTGGCAATCGTACTTGACCATTTTGTGCCTAACAAAGATATTAAAGCGGCTCAGCAAAGCAAAACTTGCCGAGAATTTGCGTGTTCACATTGTGTCAGCCATTTTTACGATGTGGGTAAAATGGGGATTGAACACGCACTCCTCCCTGAGCAGGGAGTTGTCACCGCAGGTGACTGCATAATCGGTGCTGACAGCCACACCTGTACTTATGGTGCATTGGGGGCTTTCTCAACAGGGGTAGGCTCTACAGATATGGCGGCAGGTATGGCAACGGGTATGGCATGGTTTAAAGTGCCGTCTGCAATTAAAATCAACCTCTACGGCAAGCTACCCGCAAATTGCAGCGGCAAAGATGTAATACTTACCATTATCGGTATGATAGGTGTTGACGGAGCACTTTACAAGAGTATGGAGTTTACAGGCGAGGGCGTTAAAAATCTTTCAATGGACGACAGACTCTGCATTTGCAATATGGCGATTGAGGCTGGAGCAAAAAACGGTATCTTCCCCGTTGATGAAGTTACAATGAAGTATCTTGAAGGCAGAAGCGAAAGAAAGCCTGTAGTTTTTAAAGCAGATGAAGACGCAGAATACGAAAAGATATATGACATAGATTTAAGCGAAATTGCGCCAACGGTTGCCTGTCCTCATCTGCCCGAGAATACCCACCCTGCAAGTGAACTTCATCACATTAAAATAGACCAAGTCGTTATTGGTTCTTGTACAAACGGCAGACTTGAAGATATGAAGACAGCTTACGAAATTTTAAAAGATAAAAAGATAGCTGACGGTGTTCGTTGTATCATCATCCCCGGCACAATGCAGATTTTAAGGGACTGTGTAGAAAAAGGCTACTACACCGCCTTTATTGATGCAGGTGCGGTTGTGTCTACTCCCACCTGTGGCCCTTGCCTTGGGGGGTATATGGGAATTTTAGCTGAAGGTGAAAGATGCATTGCAACAACAAACCGCAACTTTGTTGGCAGAATGGGACATGTAGAAAGCGAAGTTTATCTTGCTTCTCCTCACACAGCGGCGGCAAGTGCCCTCACAGGCTACATCACCGAATACAAGGAGGTTTAATATGAACACACAAGGAAAAGTTTTTAAATACCCCGACAATGTAGACACCGATGTTATAATTCCTGCTCGTTATCTGAATACTCCCGATGCAAAAGAACTCTCACTCCATTGCATGGAGGATATCGACACAGAATTTGTGAAGAAGGTACAGGCAGGAGATGTTATGGTAGCAGGCTATAACTTTGGTTGCGGTTCATCACGCGAGCACGCACCCCTTGTTATTAAAACCTGTGGCACAGGTTGCGTTATTGCCAAAAGCTTTGCCCGAATCTTTTACCGCAATGCAATCAACATAGGCTTACCTATTTTAGAATGTGAAGAAGCGGCTGAGGAAATAAACGCAAATGATGAAGTAAAGGTGGATTTTAACACGGGTGTTATCACAAATCTGACCACAGGCAAAGAATATAAAGCACAACCCTTTCCTGAGTTTATTCAGAACATTATCAAAAACGGCGGACTTCTTAAATCCTTGAAAGAAGGTGAAAATATTGGTTAAGAATATTGCAGTTATCCGTGGGGACGGAATAGGCCCTGAGATTGTAAACGAGGCTTTAAGAGTCCTTAACAAAGTAGCCGAACTTTACGGTCACACTTTTAACTACACAGATGTATATATGGGTGGCTGTGCTATTGATAAATTCGGCGACCCTCTTCCCGAAGAAGAACTAAAAAAATGCACGGACTCTGACAGCGTGCTTTTAGGTGCAGTTGGCGGAGATAAATGGAACGATGTAGAAGGCTCTAAACGCCCCGAAAAAGGACTTTTAAGACTTCGGGCAGGTATGGGTGTTTACTCTAACAACCGCCCTGCAAAAATCTGGCCTCAGCTTAGTGACGCCTCTCCCCTAAAAAAATCCATAGTGGAAAAAGGCATTGATTTTATTATTGTAAGAGAGCTTATCGGCGGTATTTACTTTGGCGAGCATAAAACCGAAGGCAATGTGGCCACAGATGTGCTTACATACAGCGAAAGCGAAATTGAGAGAATCGGTCGTATAGGCTTTGAAACCGCACTTAAAAGAAACAAAAAGCTTTGCTCGGTAGAAAAGTCAAACGTCCTTGATTCAAGCAGACTTTGGAAAAAGGTTATGCACAAGCTCTCGGCAGAATATCCCGATGTAGAGCTTACCGATATGTTGGTTGATAACTGTGCAATGCAGATTGTAAAGAACCCTTCTCAGTTTGACGTTATTGTTACGGAGAATATGTTTGGCGATATTCTTTCTGACGAAGCCTCACAGATTACAGGCTCAATCGGTATGATTCCTTCCTCAAGTTTAGGCGCTACTGCTTGCGGACTTTACGAGCCTATTCATGGCTCTGCTCCCGATATTGCCGGCAAAGACATTGCAAATCCTGTGGGCACAATTCTCTCTGCCGCAATGATGTTAAGATTCAGCTTCGATATGGAAAAGGAAGCTGACGCTATTGAAAAAGCGGTAGGAGCATATCTTGATTCAGGATTTCGTACTGCCGACATTATGAGCGAAGGAATGACACTTGTCGGATGCAAAAAATGCGGAGAGCTTATTTGCAATTACCTTAAAAAGGAGTGATAAAATGCTTCTGTCAGGCTCAGATATTTTAGTAAAGACTTTAATTGAGCAAGGTTGCGACACTGTTTTCGGATACCCGGGCGGGCAAATCTTAAATGTTTACGATAGTCTTTACACACATCAGAAAGAGATTAACCATATCCTCACCGCACACGAGCAAGGTGCAGCACACGCCGCCGACGGATATGCACGCACAACAGGTAAAGTTGGCGTTGTAATCTCCACCTCAGGCCCTGGGGCTACAAACCTTGTAACAGGTATTGCAACAGCTTATCTTGACTCAATCCCAATGGTTGCAATCTGCGGTAACGTACCCACAACCCAGATTGGCTCAGACAGCTTTCAGGAAATTGACATTACAGGCGTTACCCTTCCCATAACCAAACACAATTACTTTATAAGCACTGTAGAGGACCTTGCAGATACAATCCGTGAGGCTTTCAAACTTGCTAAATCAGGCAGACCCGGGCCTGTACTTATAGATGTGCCAAAGGATGTGCAGATTGCAAAATGCGAGTATGAACCTCAGCCACAGGTTGAGGCTATAAAAGCTTTTGCCGCTAAAGACATTCGCATAAAAGAAGCGGCTGAGTACATCAACAAAGCAAGCAGGCCTTACATCTATTTTGGCGGCGGTGTTATTACCGCCAATGCTCAGGAAGAAATGCAAACACTTGCCGAAAAAATTGATGCTCCCATAGGTTGCTCATTAATGGGACTTTCAGGAATTCCTACTGAGCATCCGAGGTTTTTAGGCATGCAAGGTATGCATGGGCATTTTGCCTCATCAATGGCAATGCATAATGCTGACCTTATAATTTCCTTAGGTGTTCGATTTAACGACAGGGTTACAGGCAATCGAGAAAAATTTGCAAAAGGTGCAAAGATTATCCACATTGACGTTGACGGCTCAGAGCTTTCCAAAACAGTTAATGCTGTTTGCGGACTACGAGGAGATGTAAAGCTTACACTTGAGAAGCTCTTGCCTCTTATAAAAGAAAGCAAGAAACCTCAATGGCAAGAAAGGATTTCTTCGCTTAAATCAGAGGAAGAAAACTATCTTGACAACCGAGAAGCGCTTACACCCAGACGAGCAATTCTTACTCTCAACAAATATTTAGGCGAGAACACCGCGGTTGCCACTGATGTGGGTCAGCACCAGATGTGGTCGGCACAGAACCTTACCTTCAAAACTCCCAGACGCTTTGTATCGAGCGGAGGACTTGGCACAATGGGCTTTGGCTTGGGTGCGGCAATCGGTGCCGCCTTTGGAACAAAAGAAAGAAGCGTTTTAGTCACAGGTGACGGAAGCTTTGGTATGTGCCTTAATGAGCTTGCAACAGCTGTTTCCTACAACATCCCCATTGTTATTATGATTATGAACAACGGCGTCCTTGGCATGGTTCGTCAGTGGCAGACTCTTTTTTACGAAAAGCACTATTCAAACAGCATCTTAGGCAGAAAGATTGATTTTGCAGCTCTCTCCCGTGCTTTTGGTGCAGACGGAGAAGAAGTCAGCACTCCTGAAGAACTGGACAATGCTCTTAAAAAAGCATTTGAATCAAAGGGCGTATATGTTATCGATTGCAAAATCGACAAAGACGAATTTGTGCTTCCCATGCTTCCGCCCGGTGGCAGTATGGACGACATAATTACTCAGTTGGAGGTGCAAAAGTGAACAGATACACAGTAGCAATACTTGTTAAAAACCAGTTTGGTGTGCTTAACAGGCTTACAAGTATGTTTCGCAGACGACAGTTTAACATAAATTCTCTTACCGCCAGTGAAACCGAATCAAGCGAATATTCGAGAATCACATTTAGCTTTGACGGCGAAGAGGAAAACAAAAAACAACTTATAAATCAGCTTTATAAACTGCCTGATGTTTGCTCCATTAAAGAGCTTTCAGATGAAAACTCCGTTAAATGCGAGCTTATGATGATAAAAATGAAAAACTCATCCTCCACCCGACCCGATATTTATGCGGCGGCAGAGGCTTTTTCGGCAGAAACCATTGACTATTCCCGAGATTCCTTTGTGCTTCGCCTTATTGGTCAGGGCAGTAAGCTTGACGATTTCATAACACTTATGAAAGACTTTGAAATTTTAGAAATCTGCCGTACAGGTACCGCTTCTCTTGAAAAAGGCGGCTCCGTTTTAAGGCAGGCAATCAATTTATAAATTCAGAAAGAGGTAATTATTATGGCAAGAATTTTTTATCAGCAGGACTGCGATCTTACAAAGCTTAACGGTAAAACAGTTGCGATTATCGGCTATGGCTCTCAGGGTCATGCTCACGCTCTTAACCTTAAAGAAAGCGGTGTTAACGTAATCGTAGGTCTTTATGAAGGCTCTAAGAGTTGGGCAAAGGCCGAGGCTCAGGGCTTAAAAGTTATGACCTCTGCCGAGGCTACAAAAAACGCTGACATCATTATGATTCTTATTAACGACGAAAAGCAGGCAAAGCTTTACAAAGAGAGCATTGAGCCTAACCTTACCGCAGGCAAAACCCTGGCTTTTGCTCACGGCTTTAACATTCACTACGGTTGTATCAAGCCTCCCAAGGATGTAAACGTAATTATGATTGCTCCCAAAGGCCCCGGTCACACAGTTCGCAGTGAGTATCAGGTCGGCAAGGGTGTGCCTTGTCTTATTGCCGTTGAGCAGGATGCGACAGGAGATGCATGGGATTTAGGCCTTGCCTATGCTCTTGGCATTGGAGGTGCAAGGGCAGGTGTGCTTGAAACCACATTCCGCACCGAAACAGAAACCGACCTTTTTGGCGAGCAGGCTGTGCTTTGCGGCGGTGTTACTGCTTTGATGCAGGCAGGTTACGAAACTCTGGTTGAGGCAGGCTACGACCCCAGAAATGCTTACTTTGAGTGTATTCACGAAATGAAGCTTATTGTTGACCTTATTTATCAGAGCGGTTTTGCAGGTATGCGTTACTCTGTTTCAAATACCGCTGAGTACGGCGACTATGTAACAGGCCCTAAGATTATTACCGAAGAAACCAAGAAAACTATGAAGAAAGTCCTCAAGGACATTCAGGACGGCACATTTGCCAAGGAGTTCTTACTTGATATGAGTGAGGCAGGTTCTCAGGTTCACTTCAATGCCATGAGAAAGCTTGCAAGTGAACACCCCAGTGAGCTTGTAGGTGCAGACATCCGCAAGCTTTACAGTTGGAGCGACGAAGATAAACTTATCAACAATTAAGGTGATATTATGTCAAAAGAAAATGTAGTAAAAGGAGTGCATAATGCTCCTCACCGCTCACTTTTTCACGCTTTGGGACTTACAGAAGAAGAGCAAAACCGTCCTCTTATCGGCATTGTAAGCTCGTATAACGAAATTGTCCCCGGGCATATGAATCTTGACAAAATCGTAGACGCTGTAAAAATAGGCGTAGCAATGGCAGGAGGAACACCCATAGTGTTCCCTGCTATTGCAGTGTGCGATGGTATTGCAATGGGTCACAAGGGTATGAAATACTCTCTTGTTACCCGTGACCTCATTGCAGACTCTACCGAAGCAATGGCACTCGCCCACGGCTTTGACGGCCTTGTGATGGTGCCTAACTGCGACAAAAATGTCCCCGGGCTTTTAATGGCGGCGGCAAGGGTAAATATCCCTACAGTTTTTGTCAGCGGTGGCCCTATGCTTGCAGGCAAGATTGATGGACATAAAACGAGTCTTTCAAGTATGTTTGAGGCTGTTGGAGCTTATAATGCAGGTAAGATAGATGATGAAAAGCTCTACGAATATGAGTGCAAAGCATGCCCCACCTGCGGCTCCTGCTCAGGTATGTACACTGCAAATTCTATGAACTGCTTAACCGAAGCTTTAGGTATGGGACTGAAAGGCAACGGCACAATTCCTGCTGTATACTCAAGAAGAATTGAGCTTGCAAAGAAAGCAGGTATGGCTGTTATGGAAATTCTCAGGCGCGGCATCCGCCCACGGGATATTATGACAAAGGAAGCTTTGATGAACGCTCTTACCGTTGATATGGCTCTGGGCTGTTCTACAAACTCTATGCTTCATTTACCTGCTATTGCACACGAATGCAATGTAGAGCTTGACCTTGACATTGCAAATAAAATCAGTAAGCGTACCCCTAACCTTTGTCACCTCGCCCCTGCCGGCAGAACATATATGGAAGACTTAGACGAGGCAGGCGGTGTGTATGCGGTTATGAATGAACTTAATAAAAAAGGCTTGCTTAATACCCAGTGCATAACCGTCACAGGCAAGACAGTAGGCGAAAACATTGCAGACTCTGTTAACCTTAACTATGAAGTTATCAGACCTATTGATAATCCATATAGCGAAACAGGCGGTATTGCCGTGCTTAAAGGAAATCTCGCACCCGAGGGCAGTGTGGTGAAGCGTTCTGCTGTGTCAGATAAAATGCTTGTGTTTGAAGGCAAGGCAAAGGTTTTTGACTCTGAAGAGGAGGCACAAGCGGCAATCAATGCAGGCAAAATACAGGCTGGCGATGTCGTAGTTATCCGCTATGAAGGACCCAAAGGCGGCCCCGGTATGAGAGAAATGCTCAGTCCTACGTCCGCCATTATGGGTATGGGCTTAGGAGAAAGTGTTGCACTTATTACCGACGGAAGATTCTCAGGTGCAACAAGAGGCGCTTGCATTGGCCACGTCACTCCTGAGGCAGCTTCAGGTGGAGCAATCGGCATTGTAAAGGATGGCGATATTATCAGCATAAATATCCCCGAAAACACCATTGAGCTTAAGATTGACGAAACTGAATTTAATGAACGTATGAAAAGTTTTGTTCCCAAGAAAAAGGAGCTTTCAGGCTACTTAAAAAGATACGCCGCCCTTGTTTCAGGCGGAGCTAAGGGAGCTATACTTAACTAAAAAAAGAAACGAGAGGTTCAAGTACTGAATCTCTCGTTTTATGTTTAGTCTGAAAACTCTTCTCTTTTAACATAGTCAATAAATGTTCGCAAACTTTTTGACATCCATTTATTTTTGTGATAGATAAGCTGCTTCCATATCTCAATATTCATATCACAGACATCAAGATAGCAAAGCTTACCCGACTTAATTAAGGGTTTTGTTACAAAATCAGGAAGGTAAGAAATCAGATTGCTCTCAGCAACCAAGGATGTAATAATGTCAGTTCGTCCAATCTCAAGAACAGGGGTTATCTCCAAAGATCTTTTAGCAAGCTCTCTGTCAAAAACGCGGCGGTAGCCCTGACCACATTCGGTTAAAACAAAAGGCTCGTTAATAATATCCGTAATCGAAAGCCCCTTAAGTCCTTCAAACTTAGATTCCGAGGCGGCAACAAAGTGCATAGGCAGTTGTTGCTCTTTAGCAATTATGTAATCTTTATTGTACAAACGATGGTCCAGAGTAATGATAACATCTGCTTCGTTGTGGTCAAGCATATCAAGCATAACTCCTGAGTCACCTGTGGTAAAACGTACAGAAATATCAGGGTATTTTCTGTGAAAATCCAAATAATGAGCTGTGAGCATTTCTTCACAAACCGAGTCTGGGGTTACCACGTGAATATGGCCACTGTAGGTTTTGTCTTCTTTAAGATTTTCTTTGAATTCTTCTTCTAAAGCACAAATCTGATGTGCATAAGAAATAAGCTCATGACCTCGCTCGGTAAGAGTTATGGTATGATTTATCCTTTCAAACAAAAGACAGCCCAGCTCATCTTCAAGCTGCTTTATTTGAAAAGAAACCGTAGATTGTGAATAGCCAAGCAAGTCTGCAGCTTTTGTAAAACTGCCAAGCTCTGCCACGTTAATAAACGTTATCAAATTTCTCAGTTCCATCTTGTCGCCTTCTACATCTAATTTTTCGATAGATATTATCAACATCATTCGTTTGACTAATGTTTGATATATTATATAATGAACACAAGAAAAATGCAAGGTCATAGCAATAATTATTCTATGATTCTAAGCTGAATTTAAGGAGATATAATTATGAAAAAAGCATTATCCCTCGTTTTGGCACTTATTATGTGCGTTGGTTGTTGTTTTGCATTTACTGCCTGCGGTACCGACCCCACAGCAGACGGCAAGTATAAGATTGGTATTGTTCAGCTTGTTGAGCACGTTGCTCTTGACGCCGCAACAGAAGGCTTCAAGCAGGCTGTTATCGACGAGCTTGGCGAAGACAAGGTTGAGTTCGATTTTCAGAATGGACAGAACGACCCTAACACCTGCTCTACCATTGCCAATCAGTTTGTATCAAACAATGTTGATTTGATTATGGCAAATGCAACCCCTGCACTTCAAGCGGCTGCTGCGGCTACAGGTGAAATTCCTATCCTCGGCACATCTGTAACCGAATACGGCGTTGCACTTGAAATTAAAGATTTCAACGGCACAGTAGGCGGCAATATCTCAGGCACATCTGACCTTGCTCCTCTTGATAAGCAGGCTGAGATGATCACAGAGTGGTGTCCTGATGCTAAAGCAGTTGGTCTTCTCTACTGCTCAAAGGAAGCTAACAGCCAATATCAGGTTGATGTTGTAAAAGCAAATCTTGAATCAAAAGGTCTTACAGCTACACTTTATCCATTCACAGATTCCAACGACCTTGCTCAGATTTGTACCACTGCCGCCGACAACTGCGATGTAATCTATGTTCCTACTGATAACACAGTAGCTGAGAACACAGGTATCATTGACAACATCTGCGAGCCTAAAAAGATTCCCGTAATCGCAGGCGAGGAGGGTATTTGCTCAGGTTGCGGTATTGCAACACTTTCTATCAGCTACTATGACCTTGGCTACACAACAGGTAAGATGGCAGTTAAGATTCTCAGAGACGGTGCTGATATATCCACAATGCCCATTGAATACGCTGAGAAGCAGACTCCCAAATACAACAAGCAAAACTGCGAAGCTTTAGGCATTACACCTCTTGAGGGTTACGAGGCTATTGAAGCAAACTAACACATCAAAAATACATACACTTCAGCCGGAGGAATCTTCTTTTCTCCGGCTCTTTCCCTAATCTAATGACAAAGGTGAAATGACATGGAAATTTTACTTCAGCTTTTCAATGCCCTACCCGGCTCTGTTTCTCAGGGACTTATATGGGGCATAATGGCTATTGGCGTTTACATTACATATCGCATACTTGATATTCCCGACCTTACGGTTGACGGCTCCTTTGCAACAGGCGGCGCAGTTGGTGTTATGCTTATTTTGGGCGGTTGCAACCTGTGGCTTGCTATGCTTCTTTCATTTATTGCAGGACTTCTGGCAGGTGCCATTACAGGACTTTTACACACACTTATGGGCATTCCCCCTATTCTTGCGGGTATTCTTACTCAGCTTTCTCTTTACTCCATTAATCTTAAAATAATGGGCAAGGCTAACCAGTCGGTAAATGTTAATAACACCGACCTTCTGGTATCTCTGCGTTGGGTAAAGGAATTTGCTTTTCACAACCCCCTTATTACCGTAGGCATTGTTCTTATAGTTCTTATTGCAGTGCTTTACTGGTTCTTCGGTACAGAAATAGGAAGTGCTATTCGTGCCACAGGCTCTAACCTTAATATGAGCCGTGCACAGGGTATCAACACAAGCTTCAACAAAGTTCTTGGTATTATGCTTTCAAACGGACTTGTTGCATTTTCAGGTGCATTTCTCGCTCAGTATCAGGGCTTTGCGGATGTTAAAATGGGTCAGGGTGCTATTGTTATCGGCCTTGCGGCAGTTATTATCGGCGAAGCACTCTTTGGCAAAATCTTCAGAAATTTCGCGCTTAAGCTTTTGTCCGTAGCACTTGGCTCTATAATTTACTACATCGTTATTCAGGCGGTTATTACTTTGGGATTCGACGCAAACCTCTTAAAGCTTCTCTCGGCCACCATTGTTGCAATCTTTCTTGCTATTCCCTACTGGAAGAGAAAATATAACGAAAACCACGTTAAAGGTTCAAAGAAAGGGGATAAAATAAATGCTTGATATCATTGACGTAAGAAAAACCTTTAACCCCGGAACCATTAACGAAAAGAAAGCCTTAAACGGCATAAACCTTCATTTGGACGAAGGAGATTTCGTAACAGTTATCGGCGGTAACGGTGCAGGTAAATCTACAATGCTCAATATGATTGCAGGTGTTTACCCCGTGGACTGCGGCAGTATTGTGATTGACGGAATTGACGTTACAAGACTTCCCGAGTATAAACGAGCAAAATATTTAGGCAGAGTTTTTCAGGACCCTATGACAGGCACTGCGGCTGATATGCAGATTGAAGAAAACTTAGCCCTTGCCGCACGCAGAGGCAAAAGAAGAACCTTGCGTTCAGGCATTACAAAGAAAGAACGAGCAGAATACAAAGAACTGCTGAAAGTTCTTGACTTAGGCCTTGAGGACAGGCTAACCGCAAAAGTAGGACTTCTCTCAGGCGGTCAGCGTCAGGCTCTGACTCTCCTTATGGCAACGCTCAACAAGCCAAAGGTACTGCTTCTTGACGAGCATACCGCAGCTCTTGACCCCAAAACTGCAAAAAAAGTTCTTGATATTACAGAAGAGATAGTTGAGAAAAACAACCTTAAAACAATTATGATTACTCACAATATGGCAGACGCCATAAGAGTAGGTAACCGACTGATTATGATGCACGAAGGCAGAATTGTGGTTGATGTTAAAGGCGAGGAAAAGAAAAAGCTTACTATTGACCAGCTCCTTCAGATGTTCGAGGCATCAAGCGGCAGTCAGTTTACCAGCGATAAGGTTATGCTTTCAACCAACTAAAACACAGAAGTAAATACAGATATTTAAAGGCACAAAAACTAAGAAATACAAATAAATGCTTAAACAGGTTGGCTAAAACGATAATAAGCCAACCTGTTTTTATACTGTAATCTATTTCAAAAGTATAATCAACCACATAAGGTTACCTTGCAAACTTTAATTTGCTTATTTAGCAAATACTATTAAACGTATGCTATCAGCTTTTAAAACAGATTTACTTTAATTTTATTATTCCTTTATATCTCTGTGCTTTGAAAACCAAGGTATGCACCTGTTTACTCTTTTGCAGTACTGCACATACTCATCGCCGTACAGATTCTTAAGCCATTTTTCTTCAGAAAAGAACAAAAATACAATATACGATTTTCCACCTTTGTAACTTACCGAACATTTTTGAAAATTTGTAAAGTAAATATTCACTTAATGATTCTGATTACATTATCTTAGATTTCAAACTAACAACAAAAATGCAACACTACAGGTTATCATCCTGCAATGTTGCATTTACTTTGTTCTTATTTACTTTTCTGTTCTACAAATTTGTTTTAAAATAGCTTCTTGTAATACCCTCACGAGTAAAGCTGTTTTTCTCGTAATAATGTTGTGCTATTTTATTATCAAGGGCAGTATCGGTATCAAAACGAGCAATGCCTTTTTCATAAAGAAAAGCCTTCAAAGCATTCATACATTTTGTGCCTATCCCCTTGCCTACTATATCGCCGTTGACATAAATCCAGCGAAGATATGCCGTGGTGTCGCTCAGATAATGCACCTCGCAACCGCCAACCTGATTGCCGTCAATTTTGAAGTCAATATACTGATGATTGCCTTTTGTCAAACCACCCGCAGTAAGCGTTACCTCAGAGTTTTTGCTCTCAGTTAAAACAGATGAGTAGTACACGTTTTCGTGTTCAACTTCAAAGCCCCGCTCTTTAAGCAAGGAATCGATATGAGCGTTGTTTTCAAAAAGCTTGCCATGACGGGCAAAACAGGTCATACCAAAGTAATGAAAGAAAGCATATACCTGCTTGTCTGTACCAAGATTTTGCATAGCTTCATTTATCAGCAATTCGCCTGCATCTGCTCTGTCCTCTTTAAAATACAGATTGCGGATAACAGGGTATGAAATATCACTTGAAATCTCGCCGTTATCATCAAAGCCAAAGGCGGTTTTGCCGTACTGAACAAAGCCCAAAAGCACTTTTTCATCATAAACAGCTTTTACAAAAAGCTCTTTGAACAGCTTTCTGCCCTCGCCGTCGATATCGTCTTCAAAAGACTTTTTCCAATCTTCGAAATCCACATCAAAAAAGTATGGTGTTTTGAAGCTAAGCTGAAAATCATAAATATCTTTTAAATTATATGTATCAGTTATCTTTAACATTTTATTCTCCTTTCTGTTCTACAAATTGGAATTTGCGGGTTAGCCACCCGCAGGGCAATTCCGCCTTTGTAAAAGTTCGGTGTAGAGTTAACACCCGTAAACGGCGGTACAAAATGCACTTGCTATCTCCGCCGTTAAAAAACATTATTGTAAAATACATTTATAAATAGGCGGAATCGGGTCAAGCGTCACGCTTGAAAATTCAAGTTTATCTAATTGTTCGACATATCAAAATTTGTCTATTTAACTTCAAAATCAGTCCACTCAATTTTATTATACTGCATTACATCGTCAGCTTTCTTCATTCCCTGTTTTTCATAAAAAGGAATAGCGTTCTCGTTTGCAATCAGATAAACTGCTATATCTTTTTCGCCGCCTGCAATTTCGTGAGCAGTTTTCATAAGCTGTCTGCCGATACCCTGTCCCTCATAATCCCTATCAACACCTAAATCTGTCACATAAAGCCAATAGGCAAAATCAGTCAAGCCAAACAGAACACCGACAACCGTTCTGTTTTCATTTCGGGCAACAAGGCTTACAGAAACATTCTTCACCAGTTTTTTGATTCTCTCCTCAAATCTTTCCTTAGGATACTGAGAACCCAAGTCAGTTCTTTTAAGAAAATCTATATATTCTTGTGCTGCTATCCGTTCTTCTTTAATTTGTATTTTATCATTCATAAGAAACCTCCAAAATTCTTATTTATCGGTTTATTTTACTTCTTTTTACAAACAACCGAAACGCACATATTGCTGTTTTCGATTTCTGCGAAGATATCGCCGCCCATGGCTCTTGTTAACTGACGGCAAATGTAAAGTCCAAGGCCGTTGCCTGATTTTGAGCCCACATTTGAGCCTCGGTAGAAGCTGTCGAAGATATGGGCAAGCTCGCTTTCATCAAGTGTACAACCGCTGTTTTTTACAGTAATTATCCGGCAATCCTCTTCGTCTGAAAAGCTTATGGCTATATGGTTGCCGTCGCCGTATTTAATGGCATTTTCCATAATGTTCTGCAACACCTCAACAAAGCGGTCACAGTCGCCGTTTATAATGCAGTCGCTAAAATGAGCAACTAAAAAATCAGTATTTTCAAGCTTGTCGCTGTAATAGGATTTTATGCTGTTTATAACTTCGGACAGATAAAACTCGCCGTTTTTGATGTCAAAGGCAATGATATCTTCGGTTTCGTTTCGCATAATTTCCGATACCAGCTTTTCGATTTCATCCGCCTTTGTGTTTATGCTTTCATATACCTCAAGCTGTTTTTGAGGCTCTTTATAAATTCCGCTTGAGAGAGCCTTTGAGTAAAGCTTAATTGCTGAAAGAGGCGTCTTTATATCGTGAGAAAGCGAGAGAAGCATTGTCTTTTTCTCTTTTTTAAGCTCAAGCTCAGCCCTCTTTGACTCTTCAAGCTTTTCTCTGAGCATATCAAGTCCCCACAGGAATTTGCCGAAGAATCGGTTTTTGCTCTCTTTAAGAGGAATAGTAAGATTGCCTTTAGAAAGCTCGTAAGGAAGGCTTGTAATCTGTGAGAAAGGCTTTATGATATTATGACGGATATAAAAAAGCACAGCAATTACAAAGAGTGAAAACACACCCAAAGCAATATTTGTATAAAGCATTCCGCCCTTGCTTTCGGTTTGCTCAAAGTACTCAATACGATAAAGAGAGCTGTCAATTTCTCTGATTACATACTCGTTGTCAGATACAAAGAAATCTTCATTTGTGCTTTGCTTGTATACACCTGAAATGGTGGTGTATTTATCTGTATCTGGAACACTTTTCGATTCTTCAATCTCACGGACAACTCGGTTGATTTCTACATTTAAAACACTTGCCGACTCTCTCATAAATCTTGGGATAAGATTAACAGCGACAAAGGCAATAACAATAACCGCAAGAGCTACGGCTATGACTTTATTAAAGCTTTTCATCTTAATCCTCCCAGCGATAGCCCTTACCCCAGACGGTAAGGATATGAGCAGGATTCTTGGGGTCTGCTTCAATCTTTTCTCTCAGCCATTTTATATGTACTGTGAGGGTCTGGGCTTCGGACTCGCTGTCTATTCCCCAGATTGAGTTAAAAAGCCTGTCTTTGGTCATAGTCTGGCCCTT
>JAFTIP010000038.1 GCA_017456845.1 Ruminococcus sp. | reverse complement strand
TATCGGGTATCCCTGCCATTAAAGAAATCGGGCTTTTTAACTTTCTTTTTGGTACAGAGTGGGCGCCCACAAAGTCAGAGCCTCAGTACGGAATCCTACCCTTTATATTAACAAGCGTGTATGGTACGGCAGGTGCTATTTTAATCGGTGTGCCTATTGGTTTTATGACCGCAGTTTATCTTTCCAAGGTGGCCAATAAAAAGGTCAGAGCAGTTGTGGAAAATGCAGTTAATCTGCTGGCTGGTATTCCGTCAGTTGCATATGGCTTAGTGGGTATGCTTATTTTGGTGCCTGGTATCAAGAAGATTTTTAATGTGCCTGACGGTGCAAGCCTTCTTGCGGCAATTATTGTACTTGCAGTTATGATTCTGCCGTCAATTATCAAGGTTTCCATAACCTCTCTTGATGCAGTGCCTAAGGAGTATGAGGATGCCTCTCTTGCACTTGGTGCAACCCCTACCGAAACATATTTCAAGGTATCTGTACCTGCCGCTAAAAGCGGTATTGCCGCCGCGGTTGTGCTTGGTGTAGGCAGAGCAATTGGAGAAGCTATGGCGGTTATGATGGTATCGGGTAATGTGGCAAATATGCCTTCTCTTTTTGAAAGTGTTCGCTTTCTTACAACGGCTGTATCAAGCGAAATGGCATATTCAAGCGGACTTCAGCAACAGGCGCTTTTCTCTATTGCTTTAGTGTTGTTTCTTTTTATTATGCTTATAAATGTAACCCTTAACTTTTTCTTAAAAAGGGAAAGGAAGTGATACCGTGAATACTGAGCTTAAAGGAAAAATGAAGAAAAGCCGAAAGGCTTATATAACTTTTATGAAAAGCGGTATGCTTATTTGTACTGCGTTGGTAGCAGCTCTTACACTTTTTTTGATTTTGTATATTCTTATAAAGGGTGTGCCAAACATCACTTGGGAACTGCTTTCTACAAAGCCAAGTTATATATCAGACAGAATCGGAATTTTGCCTGACATTTTAAATACACTTTACATTGTAATTACAACTCTGATAATTGTAATTCCCCTGGGTGTGGGTGCGGCAATTTATCTGACAGAGTATGCAAAAAACAAGAAAATAGTTGCGGCTATTGAGTTTGCTGCAGAAACCCTTTCAGGTATTCCGTCAATTATTTACGGACTTGTGGGTATGCTTTTCTTTTGTCAGTTTATGGGACTTAAAACTTCACTGATTGCAGGCTCTTTAACCCTTGTTATTATGAATCTTCCCAATGTTATGCGTACCACTCAGGAAAGCCTGAAAACTGTTCCTCAAAGCTATAGAGAGGGTGCTTTCGGGCTTGGTGCAGGCAAATGGCGAATGATACGCACGGTAGTTTTACCCGGCTGTGTAGACGGTGTTATTACAGGCTGTATTCTCTCAATCGGCAGAATTTTAGGCGAATCTGCGGCACTTCTGTTTACAGCAGGCTTTGCTCATGCAATGGGTAATATGTTTGAAGCTCTCACCAGTCCCGGTGCTACTCTTACTGTTGCGCTTTATGTTTATGCAAAGGAGCAGGGCGAATTTGAAGTGGCATTTGCCATAGCGGCAATTCTGATGATTCTGACACTTATAATCAATTTTTCGGCAACACTTGTGCAGAAATACTTTGAGAAAAGGAGAAAAGTATGAGCAGTATAATTAAAGCTAAAGATTTGTGCCTCTGGTATGGAAACTCTCAGGCACTTAAAAATATAAACATTGATATTCAAGAGAAAAGCATTACAGCGTTAATTGGTCCGTCAGGTTGCGGTAAGTCAACATTTCTTAAAACCTTAAACCGTATGAATGACCTTATTCCAAGTGTGAAAATATCGGGTGAAGTTACCTATGGCGGAGCTAATATTTTTGACAAAAGTGTTGATGTAAATGAGCTTAGACGACAGGTAGGTATGGTTTTTCAGAAACCTAATCCTTTCCCAATGAGTATTTACGACAATATAGCTTACGGACCTCGTACACACGGCATAAAAAGTAAGGTTCAGCTTGATGAAATTGTTGAGCGTTCCCTAAAAGGTGCCGCACTCTGGGACGAGGTTAAAGACAGACTCAAGAAAAACGCCCTTGGGCTTTCAGGCGGTCAGCAACAGCGACTTTGTATAGCAAGAGCTTTGGCGGTTGAGCCTCAGGTGCTTTTGATGGATGAGCCTACCTCGGCTCTTGACCCTATATCTACATCTAAAATAGAAGAGCTTGCAATGGAGCTTAAAGAAAAGTATACTATTGTTATGGTAACCCATAATATGCAGCAGGCTGTGCGTGTTTCCGACTATACTGCGTTCTTCCTTTTGGGCGAGCTTGTAGAGGTGGATAAAACCGACAATCTGTTCTCTGCTCCTAAGGATAAGCGAACAGAGGATTACATTACAGGAAGGTTTGGTTAATATGAGAGGAAGATTTGACGAACAGCTTGCACTGCTTAATAAAAAGATGATTGAAATGGGTGCCTTGTGTGAAAACATAATTGCGTTGTCCGCAAAGGCTTTGCTTGAAGGCGACATAGAAAAGGCAAAAACAGTAGCAGAAATAGGCGGCGGAATTGACCATATGGAAAGAGAGATTGAGTCTATTTGTCTCAAACTTCTTCTTCATCAGCAGCCTGTGGCAAGAGATTTAAGGCAAATTTCAGCGGCACTTAAAATGATTACAGATATGGAGCGAATAGGCGACCAGGCCGAGGATATTGCTGAGATTATCACTTTCTTAGGTGGCAGAACAGGCGATGAATGTGGAGAAATCCGCAAAATGGCAGAGGCTACTATAAGAATGG
>JAFTIP010000037.1 GCA_017456845.1 Ruminococcus sp. | reverse complement strand
GGTAAAATGGGCGAAACAGAAGACATTGCCGAGGCGGCCGCATACCTTGCAACTGCTAAATACGTAACTGGAGAAGTACTCCGTGTAGACGGCGGTATTGCTATGTAAATAACGATATATTCCATTTTTTTAGAATAATAATTCGGAGGACAATATGGATTTAAGACGAGTTGTAGTAACAGGCTTAGGTGCAGTTACTCCTATTGGTAATAATGTAGAAACCACTTGGGAAAGCCTTAAAAATGGCAAAATCGGTATTGCACCCATTACACATTTTGATACAGAAAAATTCAAGGCAAAATTAGCGGCAGAGGTTAAAGACTTTGACCCTAAAGAGTATATGGAGATTAACGATACCTTGCGAACTGATCGCTTCACGCAGTTTGCAGTAGCCGCTGCTCAGCAGGCAGTTGAAGAAAGCGGTGTTGTAGGTACAGTAGAGCCTGAGCGTTTTGCAGTTCAGATGGGTACAGGTATCGGCGGTATCAGCACTTTTGAAACAGAACACACAAAATTTATGGAAAAAGGCCCCAGAAGAGTTTCTCCTCTTTTTGTGCCTATGATGATTGCAAATATGGCATCAGGTATGATTGCTCTCCGCTTTGATTGTCGTGGTTCCGCTCAGCCTTGTGTTACTGCTTGTGCGTCAGGCTCCAACGCTATAGGCGAGGCTATGCGTCTTATCCGTCACGGCTATGCTGATGCAGTTATTACTGGTGGTGCAGAGGCTTCCATAACTCCTATGGCAGCCGCAGGTTTTATCAACTGTCAGGCTTTATCACTTGCAACCGACCCTGACGAAGCTTCTCTTCCTTTTGACAAACGCCGCGGAGGTTTTGTAATGGGCGAGGGCGGTGTGGCTCTGGTGCTTGAAGAATACGAGCATGCAAAATCCCGTGGTGCTAAGATTTATGCCGAGGTTTGTGGTTACGGTTCAACCTGTGACGCTTACCATATTACAGCTCCTCATCCCGAGGCAAGAGGCGGAGCAGAGGCAATGGTTCAGGCTATGAAAGAAGCAAAATTCAAAGATTCTGATGTTGTGTACATTAATGCTCACGGCACAGGCACACCTATGAACGACAAAATCGAAACAGTTGCCATTAAAAAGGCACTTGGCGAGGATAACGCAAAGAAAGCTTTCGTAAGCTCTACAAAATCCATGACAGGCCATATGCTTGGTGCCGCAGGTGCAGTTGAAGCTCTGGCTTGTATCAAGGCTCTTGAGGAAGGTATTATACCTCCCACAATCAACCTTAAAGAGCAGGACGAACTCTGCGACCTTAACTGCGTTCCCAATACTGCAGTTAAGGCAGATATTACTTTAGCACTTTCAAATTCTTTAGGCTTTGGCGGACATAATGCCTGCCTTGCATTCAGAAAGGTGTAACTTTTATGAACGAAAAAGATATAAGAAAATACGCAGGTCTTATGCAGGAACTTGGTCTTACAGGTCTTGAGATTACTGAGGATAACAAGGTGGTTCGTTTAGAACGCAGTAACCCTCAGGCGGTAAGAGAAACCGTAGCGGTTGACTCGGCTTCTAACCAGCCTGCAACCTCTTCTGCTGACCCTGTAAGTGCAGATTATGTAAGCGTTAAATCTCCCATTGTGGGTGTGTTTTATGCAGCTCCTGCCGAGAATGCAGACCCCTACGTTAATATCGGCGATAAAATTAAGAAGGGTCAGACCCTGTGCATTGTAGAAGCTATGAAGCTTATGAACGAAATTACCGCCGAAGAAGACGGCGAAATCCTTGAGATTTGCGTCACAAACGGTCAGGTGGTTGAGTTCGGTACAGAGCTTTTCCGTATTAAGAGGTAAGGTATATGAATAAGGAAGAAATTATGAAGATCCTTCCCCACAGGGAAGATATGCTGCTTTTAGATGAGGCGGAAAACAAAGACGGTTTTGCTATCGGCAAGTATCACGTTCGCGGCGATGAGTTCTTTTTAAGAGGTCATTTTCCCGATAATCCCATTGTGCCCGGTGTTATCCTTTGCGAAATTCTTGCACAGTCCTGCTGTGTGCTCCTTATGGATAAGATGAAAGAGGGAAAAACTCCTGTTTACACAGGGCTTAACAATGTTAAATTCAGGAATCCCGTAAAACCTGGTGATACTATCATCACTAACTGCAATATAAAAAGAGTAAAGCACCCATTCTATTTCGCTGAGGGTACAGTAACAGTAGATGGCAAGCTTTGTGTTTCGGCTGAATTTTCTTTTGCTATTACAGGTGAATAAAGATGTTTTCTAAAATTCTTATTGCCAACCGAGGTGAAATTGCCGTTCGTATTATCCGTGCTTGCAAAGAAATGGGCGTGGCTACCGTTGCGGTATATTCCGAGGCTGACAAAAACGCTCTGCACGTATCCCTTGCAGACCAGAGCTACTGCATAGGCTCTGCCGAGGCTACCGACAGCTACTTAAATGAAAATCAGATAATAAGTACCGCTATTTTAGCAGGGGCTCAGGCTATTCATCCGGGTTATGGATTCCTTTCCGAAAATGCTCATTTTGCCCGTCTTTGCCGTAAAAACGGACTTGTTTTCATAGGCCCTGACCCTGACAGTATGGAACGCTTAAGCGACAAAGCTATTTTAAAAGAGCTTATAAGAAACACAGGTCTTTCGGTTATTCCCGGTACAAAGGCTGTGGCTTCAATTAGCGAAGCTAAGAAGGAAGCCGCAAAGATAGGTTATCCCGTTATGCTTAAGGCTTGTGCAGGGGGAGGCGGCAGAGGGATTCGCTTAATCCGTGCAGAAGAAGAGCTTGAGGACGCCTATATGCAGGCTACAAGTGAGGCTATAAGTGCCTTTGGCGACGGCAGTGTTTACCTTGAAAAATACATTTTCCCTGCAAGGCATGTTGAACTTCAAATTTTAGCTGATGAGTTCGGCAATGCTGTTTGTCTTGGTGACAGAGACTGCTCGCTTCAGAGAAGAAACCAGAAGCTCATTGAAGAAACTCCCTCTCCTGCTGTTAATAAAGCTCAGCGTGACGAGATTATGGAGCTTGCTGTAGATGCAGTTAAGAAAATCGGTTACGTCGGTGCAGGTACACTTGAGTTTCTTTTAGATAAAGAAGGTAACTTCTGGTTTATGGAAATGAACGTAAGACTTCAGGTTGAGCACACAGTTACAGAAATGCTCACAGGCTACGACCTTGTAAAATGGCAGATTCGTATTGCCGCAGGAATACCTCTCAATTTTTCTCAGGAGGACATTAAAATCAAGGGTTCTGCTATAGAGTGCAGAATTAACGCACAGGCTTGCGGCAAGCTTAAGATGCTCCACGTTCCAGGCGGACCTTCTGTTCGTTTTGATACCTGCCTTATAGAAGGCACGACAGTTTCGCCTTATTATGACTCTCTTTTAGGTAAGCTCGTTGTTTATGCCAAAGAGAGAGAAGAAACCTTAAGAAAAATGCGTGCGTCTCTTTGCGAGCTTGTTATTGACGGTATTCCCACAAATATCGAAGAGCAGCTAAGCCTCATAGGTGACGACCGCTTTATGTCAGGAAATTACGATTTAACCTTTATGGGCAACAGGTGATTATATGGCACTCATAAACTTTTTAAAACCTAAAAATCAGCTTGAAGAAGGCGGCAGAACCTCCGCCCCGATTCACGAGGACGCAGGCGAGCCCGAAAAGAATTGTCCCAACTGCCACAAAGATATTTCCTTAAGCAGACTTTGGGCAAATGACCTTGTGTGTGCCTGCGGATATCATTTCAGAATGAAGGCACGCCAGCGTATTAAGCTTATTGCTGATAAAGATAGCTTTATCGAGCTTTTCAGCTCAGTAAAGTCAGAAAACCCACTTAATTTCCCGGGCTATAAGGATAAAGCCGAAACCGCAAGAGTCGCAAGCTCTGAGGAAGAGGCGGTAATCACAGGAGTAGCCGAAATCGGCAAGCAGAAGTGTTGCCTATTTGTAATGGAAAGCTACTTTATGATGGGTAGTATGGGCAGTGCAGTAGGTGAGAAGATTACATCTATTTTCGAGTACGCTTTAAAACATCGCCTGCCTGTTGTAGGCTTTACTGTTTCAGGCGGAGCAAGAATGCAGGAGGGGCTTTTATCCCTTATGCAGATGGCAAAAACCAGTGCCGCTATTAAGCGTCACTCTGACGCAGGACTTCTTTACATTGCAGTTTTAACTGACCCCACCACAGGCGGAGTAACTGCAAGCTTTGCCATGGAGGCTGACATTATTCTTGCCGAGCCGGGTGCAACCGTCGGCTTTGCAGGTCAAAGAGTAATTGAGCAGACTACAAAGAAAAGTCTTCCCAAAGAATTTCAAACGTCCGAGTTCGTACTTGACCACGGATTTATAGATAAAATTGTTCAGAGACAAAATCAGAAGAAGATGCTTTCGCTCCTTCTTAAAATGCACAACGGAGGGTAAGAGAATATGAGTGAAAAAGCATATGACAGAGTAAAGCTTGCCCGAGAAAGCACAAGACCCACAGGCCTTGACTACATAAAAAATATTTTCAGAAGCTTTATTGAGTTTCACGGCGACAGAAGATACGCAGACGACTCAGCCATTGTGGGCGGAATTGCAGAGCTTAATTCAAACCCTGTTACAGTTATTGCCATTGAAAAGGGTCACACCGCCAAAGAGCGACAGGTACGTAACTTCGGTGCACCTCATCCCGAGGGGTACCGTAAGGCACTTCGCCTTATGAAACAGGCAGAAAAATTCGGTAGACCTATTATCTGCTTTATAGATACCTCAGGTGCTTATTGCGGAGTAGGTGCCGAGGAGCGTGGTCAGGGTCAGGCGATTGCTGAGAATTTAATGGAAATGTCAACCCTTTGCGTTCCCATTGTTTCAATTCTAATCGGCGAAGGCGGCTCAGGCGGAGCTTTGGCACTTGCTGTAGCCGACAGAGTATGGATGCTTCAGAATTCCGTTTATTCCGTAATTTCCCCCGAGGGCTGTGCAAGTATATTGTGGAAAGATTCTGCCAAAGCGGACATTGCCGCCCAAAGCCTTAAGCTTACGGCAGAGGACGCAAAAAGCTTAGGGGTTATTGAACGTATTCTTTCCGAAAAAGATTTGGGCAAAAAGGAATTTTACCTTAGAATCCGCAAGCTTTTGTCTGACGAACTAAGCGTTCTTTCTCAAGATTTAGACTTGGTTTCAAAAAGATATGACCGCTTCAGAAAGATAGGGGCAACCGTCACGGTTAAGGAGTGATTTAAGTGAGCATATACAAAAGATTTTGCAAAGAAATTTTTGACGAAAAGGGAAGCCTTTGTAAAATTACACTGAACTTTCCCGATAATTTCAATTTCGGCTATGACGTTGTAGATGTTATTGCAGATGAAACTCCCGATAAAAGGGCTCTGGTCTGGTGTAATACCGAAAATGAGGAGCATGTTTTTACCTTTGCAGATATCAAAAAGTATTCCAATAAAATGGCAAATGTTTTTTCTGAGCATGGAATTAGCCGAGGCGACAGAGTAATGGTTATCCTTAAGCGTCACTTCGAGTATTGGTTTGCCACCATAGCACTTCATAAGTTAGGGGCAGTTATGATTCCTGCCACCCATATGCTTACAGTAAATGACCTTGTTTACCGCCTTAATGCCTCAAAGGTAAAGGCAATTGTCTGCACTGCTCAGAACGAAGTACCTCAAAAAATTAAAGAGGCAGTATCGAAAACCGACCTTAACCCACAGCTTTTCTGTGTGCAAAAAAATGTTGACGGCTATGAAGACTTAACAACTGCTACGGAAAATGCAAGTGAAGACTTTGAGCGTATTGAAACCAACGCCAAAGACCCTATGCTTTTGTACTTTACTTCAGGCACTACAGGCTATCCCAAAGGTGTTATTCACGATTATTCCTACCCTTTGGCTCATATTGTTACCGCTAAATATTGGCACAGGGCAGAAGACGACGGTCTTCACTTTACAGTTGCCGAAACAGGCTGGGCAAAGGCAAGCTGGGGCAAGCTTTACGGCCAATGGCTTGTTGGATCTGCAGTAATGGTTTATGATTTTGATAACTTTGACCCTAAGCAGCTTACAACAGTAATTAACCGCTACGGTGTAACCTCCTTTTGTGCACCTCCAACGGTTTACAGATATTTAGTCCGCAAGGGTATTCCCGATATGCCCTCTTTAAAGCATGCAACCACAGCAGGCGAGATGTTAGCCCCTGAGGTGTTCCGCAAATTTTATGAGCGAACAGGTCTTGAACTCTCAGAGGGCTACGGTCAGACAGAAACCACCCTGTTACTTGCAAACTTTGCAGGTAACAGTCCTACAGAGGGTTCAATGGGAACCCCTTCGCCTTTTTATAATATTGAGCTCAGAGACAAAAACGGTAAAAAGGTAGGAGTAGGTGAAATCGGCGAGGTAGTAATTATCCCCGAGGAAGAAGGCAGGCAGGTGGGCGTTTTCAGTGGTTATCTTGATAATAAAGAGCAGTTTGAGTATGTTTGGCGAGATGGTGTGTATCACACAGGCGATGCCGCATATATGGACGAAAACGGCAAGTATTGGTTTCACGGCAGATTTGACGATATTATCAAAACAGGCGGCTTCAGAGTAGGCCCTTATGAGGTCGAAAACGTACTTATGGAGCATAAAGCCGTTGTAGAGTGCAGCGTTATAGGTGTACCTGATGCACTCAGAGGTCAGGCGATAAAGGCGATTATCGTTTTGGGTAAGGGCTATGAGGCTTCAAAAGAACTTGAACTTGAAATCAGAGAATTCACAAATCAGCGACTTGCCGAATATAAATGGATTCGTTTAATTGAGTTTGTGGACGAAATGCCAAAAACCATAAGCGGTAAAATTCAGAAAAGTGTTCAGAGAAACACCGCCGCTGAATAATTTTCACCTCTTTTTCATTTGCGATGATAATGGTTTTGTGGTATAATTACCGCATACCCCATTAAGGAGCTATTATGAATAATAAACCCCGATTTTCAGATGATATATTAAGTCAGAGCATAAGCGGTTTTCACGTTTATGCTCTGGCTTCTTGCTCGTTTTTAAGCTTTGTAAGCGAAAACTTAGCCTCTATGTTAGGCTTTTCGGCTGAGGAGCTTTTAAGCAAATATGCTGACCTTGTCCATAATGATGACAAGGCAGGTTTTGATGAATTTATAAAAGAAATTTCAGAAAAGCAAACAACAAAAACCCTTGAATACCGCCTTAAAAAAAGCGACGGTAATTATATTTATGTCAGCGATACAACTTCATCAAAAGTTGATTCTGACGGTAATTTAAAGGGCTATTCGGTGCTTACGGATATTTCTCATATTAAAAAAGAAAACGAAAATCTGCAATTTTTAAGCGATACTGTTCCATGTGGATTTTTAAAATACACCTGCGAAAAGCAACCCAAGGTTACGTATATAAATAAGCAGATGATGGATATTCTCCGTTTCCCTGAGCAAAAAGACGGTGAATTGGATTATATGGAGCTTTGTAAGGATAATATTTTTCTTATGATTCCCATGGAGGCCAGAAGGCGTTTTGCACTTTACCTCAATCGTGTTTATTCGGCAGGGGCACCAATGGCCGGTGAGATGACCCTGCTCCGATGTGACGGCACAAAGGCTCACGTTTTCGGCTGGGTAACTAAGTGTAAAAACGAGCAGGGAACAGAAGAGTTTCAAAGTGTGTGTATGGATATAACTGAGCGTTATCGTAAGAAAAAAGCAAGCGAAGCAAAGCGTTATATCAAGGCTCTTTCTGATGTTTACGATAAAATTTTTGAATATAATCTTATGGATAACACCGTTACCTGCCTTTACGGTAAAGATTCGCCTATGTTCAGATTTATTGAGAACATCCCTATGCAAATGGATGAAGCCACCGAAAAGTGGATTACAGGCACAGTTGTTGAGGAGGAGCGTCAGTATATTCGCGACTTTTTCACAGCTTTTAAAGAAAAGAAGCTTTACGACGGCACAAAGCCCTCTCAAATTACATATAAAGCGGTTTCTTCTAAAGGCGATGTAAAAACCTATCAGGGAGTTTTTATAAAAACAGATGACACCAAAAGCCTTTATTGTTGCCGTTGCGTTTCCGATAGTGAAGAAACACTTGCTTTAAAGAGTGAGAATATTTCGCTTAAAGAAAATATGCAGGAGCTTGTCCTCAGGTTTTCCGAAGGTGTTGCCGCATTTGAGCTTAAGGATGATTTTGTTAAGCCACTATATGCCAGTGAAAATGTATGCGAGTTTTTCGGAGTTGATAAGGACGAGTGGTTACCTTTAATGAACAAGTCAACAAAGCTCAGTGAATTTGTTTCTAAAAGTGAAGTTGATTTAGAGGAATTTTCTGAGCTTCTCAGAACAGGCGAGGCAGAGTTTACCTACTATGACATAAGCCGTCAGGAAAACCGCCGAATAAAGGCTATCTGCTCACCAAAATCTCCTTCGGCTTCTCCAAGATACGTATTGCTGTATAATGTTGATGAGCAAGCAAAAAGCAATACAGTAAAGCAAAGCGAAAAGGGAATTGTTTCAATCCGTACCTTCGGATATTTTGACGTTTTTGTTGACGATAAGGCAGTGGCTTTCCGTAATAAAAAAAGCAAGGAGCTTTTTGCACTTCTGGTTGACAGAAAAGGCGGTTTTGTAACAAGTGACGAAGCCATAAGCTTTTTGTGGGAGGATGAGCCTGTTAACTCCGTTACTCTTGCACGTTACCGAAAGGTTGCCCTAAGGCTTAAGAATACCCTTGAGGAATACGGCATTTCAGACGTTGTGGAAGTAGTAGACGGAAAAAGAAGAATAGCCACAGATAAGGTCCAATGCGACCTTTATGAATATCTTTCAGGTAAAGAAGAGCACGCTTCGCTTTTCAAAGGAAGCTACCTTTCAAATTATAGCTGGGGCGAAACCACTCTTGCTGAGCTTATGGGAAATGTGTTCTATTGATATAAATTAAAATTTACTGACAAAGGGAGTCGGAGGAATCCGACTCTCTCTTTTTGCGTTTTGATAAATATTTTGCTTTCATATGATTTCTAACTTTTTATTGTAATTTCTTTTTGAGCCTCTTAATAATGTATGTGCATAACTTTAAATAATAGTTTATTATGGCGGTTGCCTATTCTTGCTTGACGCGTTTAATTTCTACAGTCTACAAAATGTAAACAAAACTGTTGACAACACAGTCTACATAATGTAAACTATATATAAATTAATGCTAAAGAGGTGTTTTTATGAAAAAGAAAGTTTTATCAATGATTTTGGCAATTATCATAATTATGTGCTCAATTTTGACTGCCTGTACAGATAGTGGTGCATATAACGATTCTGACCGCCTTACGGTGTATGCAGTTAATGAGAATGATATGCTGGTTCGTTTTCTAAAGAAATTCAATGCATATTGTAACGTGAACGACAGGGAAGATGATTGTGTAGAATTTGTATATTTTGATTCTTACGAAGAATATGAGGCAAAGCTTAATGCCGAGATTATGGCGGGCAAAGGTCCCGATGTCCTTGCTTTAAGCCAGAATCTACCTATAGAAAAGCTTATTAAAAACAATAATTTGCTTGATTTGAATGAAGTTATTAATTCGCAGAACCCTGAATTTAACTTTGATAATTACAATAAGGTGGTTATGGATAGCGGAGTTTTTAACGGAAAAAGGTATATTTTGCCTCTTTACTACTGCCCTGATTTTCTTGTTACCTCAAATTCACGCCTTGAGCATCTTGATGTAGAGTTGGATGGCACAACTTTTGTGAGTTTGTGTGATGATATAAACCAAGATGAACCTGATTGCTATCTTGTTCACCCTGATTTTGGCGATAATTTCTTTTATTCCTTTGTAAATCAGTATATTGATATACGCAAAGGAACAACCGAATTTGAAACCCATGAGTTTAAAAATCTTGCACCAATATTTCGTAAGGCTTTGGTAGGGGACTCATATGATGATTTCAGTAGTTATGATGCTTTTAGCGAAACAAATCGTGAATATTTGCTCGATAGTTTTGAAAACGGTTTTAATGCCGGTTCTTTCGGAGCTTTTGCAAGGTCATATCTCAGAAGCTCTAATTATATTGTTGTAGATAGTATGGAAAAGGACACTGACAATGAAAAATTATTCTATCCCAATTTTAATAGGGAAGAGAAGCTTTCTGCAACAGTTGAATTCGGGCTTATGTTCAGCTCAAATTGCAAGAAATATGATAAAGTAATGAAGCTTGTTGAGTATATGCTGAGCTTTGATTCTCAAAGCTATTATTGCGGCGGCAGAGAAGGCGACCCCGAATCAACAAGCGGCGGAGGGTGGTTGCCCGTTAATCTTGAAGTTTATGATGCTTCCTACAAAAATGCTCTTGAATATAGGATTGATGAGTATTATAATGAATCGGGAAAGGTTACACTTTCCGATGAGGTTATTGAAAAGAAAAACCAAGCCTTAAGCGAGTATTACCGCCCGCTTTTAGAGGATATAACAACTTGCTCTTTATATGATTTTGAAAGCATAACCAATACCTATATATCTAAAAACGTGCTTAAATCTCCTATAAACAGTTATCTCAAAGGCGATATTACTCTTGATACCTTTATAAGCCGTCTTACAAGCTCGGTTAATACGTATCTTAGTGAGTAATAATAAATTTTCGTAATGCTCTAAATCCCGAAAAGTAGGTCTTTGTATGAAAAATAAGATTATTTCTTTATTACTGATTTTAATTTTAACTATTTGCCCTTTACTGTCGGCTTGTGATGGTTTACAGGTAACAAGCAGTGACCAGCTTACGTTTTATTGTGTAGGTGAGGGCGGTGATGAGCTTTACGAGTTCTTAAAAAAATATAATAAATACTGTGCTGTTAACGATACATTTGAAGATAGCGTAGAGTTTATATATTTCGAAAGCTATAATGAGATGAACTCTGCCTTAGCTACCGAGCTTATGGCAGGCGGTGGCCCCGATATTCTCTCTCTTACCCAGACCTATCCTTTCGAAAAATTGGTCAGAAACAAATCCCTCGCCGATATTGATGAAATAGTTAGTACCTATAATGTCGATGTTGACTTCATCGAATTTAACGAAAACGTAATGCAAAGCGGCATTGTTGACGGAAAACGCCTTATACTTCCGCTTTATTACCGCCTTAATGCTCTTTACACTACCAAAGAAAAGCTTGAAAGCTTAGGATTTGACCCTGAAAACTGTAATTTTGAATCAATTCTTAAAGCTTACGAAAACGATTCTATTAACGCGTATCTTGTGCATCCGTATTCAGCAGAAGCTTTTTACTTTTCTTTTATCCGTCAGTATATGGATTTTTATAAGGGTAGCGTAGATTTCGAGAGCGATGAATTTTACGGTTTAGCCGAGGGTTTTAAAAATGCAATTTTAAAAGGCGGCACTTATGCTGAGCTTCTTACCTATGAGCCTGAAACAAGCGAAAACTGGCGCGAACCTGAAGATGGATCAGCTTATGTTTTCTCGGCAAATGAAAATAACTATTACGGCGGATCTCTTACAACCTATGCACTTGATTATCTTTCAGCCTTAGAGTACGGCAAGGAGCCTCCGATGCTTATCCCCGATTATAACCGCAACGGAGAAATTACCGCCAGCATTGAGGTGGGCTTTGCCATAAACGCTAACTGCAAAAAAATGGACAAGGCTGCAAAGCTTATTGAATATCTCTTGAGTGATTCCTCACAGGGGTATTTCGGAGGCGGCAGAGACGATACTAATTCTTTCGGTCTTGCCTTGCCTGTTAAGAACTCTGTTTTTGAAAATGCGGTTACCGAAGCCGTTAATTTTGAAAGCTTCTGGTGGGGTTATGATTTTGACGAGGCTACCTTAGATAGAAAAAACAAAGCCGTAACCGAGGAGTATCTTCCTATGATAGAGAATATCTCTTCCTGTAATCTTTACGGATACAACTCTCAGCTTAAGTCGCATCTGTATCAAAATGTAGTGGGGGATATTATAACTGATTATTTAAATGATAAAATAACAACCAATAAGTTTGTTCAGCGTCTCACATCTGCGGTTACCATTTATATGAGCGAGTAAAAAGGAGTGAATAAATTGAAATATAAAAGAAAAGAAGCCTTCGCAGCATTGTTTTTTGTACTGCCGTCGGTTTTAGGTATAGCGGTATTTTACGTGGTGCCCTATATAATCTGTTTTGTAAAAAGTCTGTTTATAGGCAATACTTTTGTCGGGCTTAATAACTACCTTGAGCTTTTTACTAACAAAACCTTTCTTCTTGCTTTAAAAAATACAGGTATTTTTTCTGTAATTGCAATACCGCTTTTGATGATAGTCTCCTTTCTTATTGCTTTGTTTCTTAATTCATTCAAAAGCATCTCTGGCTTTTTCAGAAGCTCCTTGCTTATTCCTGTGGTTGTCCCCATAGCCTCTCTTGTGTCGGTTTGGCAGCTTCTTTTTGACGATTACGGTGCAGTTAACGGGCTTCTCAACGCTTTGGGACTTGAAACCGTGGGCTTTTTTAACTCGCCTTTTTCAATGGTGATGATAATTATAATCTACGTCTGGAAGTATTGCGGTTTTTGCGTTGTACTTTTTACCGCAGGTCTTGCAGGTGTGCCGCAGCACCTTTACGAAAGTGCACGCCTTGACGGGGCATCCTCATTTAAAATGGTAACTCACGTAACAATTCCTATGATAACTCCTACAACCTTCTTTGTGTTTCTTATGGAGATTATCTATTCCTTCAAGATTTTCCGCGAGGTTTTTGCCATTTTCGGCGACTATCCCAACGAAAACGTTTACTTTTTGCAGAACTTTATAAACAACAATTACTATAACCTGAATTATCCCCGTCTTTCGGCGGCTTCAATAGTTCTTTCTTTATTTATTGTTCTTCTGCTTTTGGTTTTCTATCTCTTCGAGCGTAAACACAGCTTTACACAGTGAGGTTAATTATGAAAAAGACTAAAAATATTTTTAAATATATTCTCTTAATAATCATAACCCTTGTGTTTTTGTTTCCTGTGGTTTATATGTTAGCGGCATCCTTTATGCCCGAAAGTCAGGTAAACACAATGCTTGACTTTACAAATGAAGAGTATAAAAGCATCGAGCTTATTCCCGAAAAAGCTACAGGTGAGCAGTATTATCAGGTTTTCTTCCGCAGACCCCAGTATCTTGATAAATTCTGGAACTCAGTAATAATGACATTTCCAACGGTAATAGGTCAAACTGTGGTGTCAGCCATGGCGGCGTTTGCTTTTGCAAAGCTTAATTTCCCGTTCCGTGATAAGCTTTTCTTTGTTTATATTATTCTGCTTATTCTGCCTTTGCAGGTAACATTGGTTCCAAACTATATGGTTTTGGAAAATCTGAATCTGCTTAACAACTTTCTTGCAGTTATTTTGCCGGGTACCTTCTCGGCATTTGGTATATGCCTTCTCAGGCAAAGTATAAAATATATTCCTGACTCATCCATAGAAGCTGCCCGTATTGACGGGGCCGGTTACTTTAAAATCTTTACTCAGATAATTTTGCCCCAGATTAAAGGCGGACTTGCTACACTGGTACTTCTTACCTTTATAGATAACTGGAATATTGTTGAACAGCCTCTTATCTATTTTGAAGATGAAGGAATGTATCCTTTGTCTGTAACTTTGGGTGATATCGGAAATAGCGACTTTGGTATAATATTCGCCTGCGGTGTTATGTTTATGGTCGTGCCCTTGCTTATTTTTGCTTATGGTCACAAGGATATTGACTCACCCTTTATAAGCACAGACAAATAGGAGGTTAGTATGAAAAAAGATAAGATTAAAAGAGTAAGCCTTGTTTTGGGCATTTTGTTCTTACTGGTGGTTCTGTTCCTCACTTATTTTTCAAGCACCATAGATGCAATGCTCATTCCCAACGTTAAAACCACCGAGGTTATGAGGGGAGAACTTAGTGAGGAAGGTTATTATTATAACCAGCAAGACAGATTCCTGATTCCGGTAAAGGCTGTGTCGGGCTTTGGTGAAACAGGTACAGTTTTTGTTATTAACTGGATTGATGGCGACTACTATGCCAATGAGATCGAGGTTCAAATTATAGGCTCGGACGGAATGTATTATGAGGTGTATGCCTCAGGGCTTCATGGTGGCAACCGGATTATTTACAGTACCTCAAAGAGTCTTACAGACGTCGACCGCGTGTACGTAGTGGAGGACTGATATGACCCTTAAAAAACATATAATAACCTTAGTAGTGTTTGTGGTTTTGGCTGCTCTTGCTTTGTCGGGATGTTTGTTTTTTGCAGATAATGCACTCAGCAAATTACCCCACGCAGGTATGGCGAATTTCAATGCCCTTGAAGGTGACGAGCCCATAACCGTAAGCTACTTTGATAAAATCAGCAAAAGGGTACGCACCAAGCACTACAGCTTTACTTCTGAAACCGAAGCTGTTACACTAAAAGGTGAAAAGGTTATTCCTGTATATACCACCTGCAACTATTTTGAACTTTTAAACCAACCCCTTAATGGAAAAAGCTTTACTGAAGATGACCAAACGGCTCTTAAAAAGAAAATAATCATAAGCGATACCCTTTCATTAAAGCTTTATTTAAACACAGACGCAGTGGGCAGAATTTTAGAGCTTAACGGCGAGGAGTACGTGGTTTGCGGTGTGTTTAACGAAAGCAATAATCTTATTGATAAATTTGCAAAAGATGGCAAAGAGCGTATATTTCTTCCTTACACCTTAGCTGAAAATCCTGAGAATTTGCCTGTTCATACAATCGTTTATGATACCCGTACCACAAGCGCAGGTGTTATTGAGCAGATGAATACCCCTCAGTATCACTTTACAAGCCTTGCTGAAAAAGCAAAGGTAATTAACTGCATAAAGCATATTGTTTTTTTGATTATATATGCGGTTTCTGCGGTTGTGCTTATGTACCTGTGGTATAAAATCTGTGCCAAGCTTTTAAAAGAAATAGGTGAGAACCTTAAGAAAAATTATTTTTTGAAGTCTTTCCTATCTGTTCCCTTTAAGTATATAGCGTTTGTTATTACGGTCTTAGCTATACCTGCCTTACTTGTGTTTGTCTTCATAAAGGCTGATTTCAGCATTTTTATTGTTTCCAAGTATATTCCATACGATAATCTGTTTGATATAGGATATTATCTCGAAAAGCTTTGTGAAGATGCTCAGTATATGAACACCCTTGCGCTGGTTGGCGATACCTACCGCATAAATCTTTATTCGGATACATTTTCTGTGTGCCTTTGGATTGGCGCTATTTTCCTTATCTTTTTAATTATAACTGTTATATTGCTTTTGACGCTTTTAAAAAAGCTTTTCAAAAATTAATTATGCGAAAAAAGCTCTCCTTAATTTTAAGGGGAGCTTTTTTGCATATTCAATCATATTTATCAGTTCCGCGTAATAGAAATGGTGTATAAGAATAAAGGAGAGAAAAATATGGATTTTACACTAACCCCTGAGCCTGTATATTTTGCAGAGGATGCTCTCAGCGTATCTCGTGAACAGCCTGTAGATTTGGATTTTACCCTGCCCGATTACTGTGCCGATGTTGAAAAAATCTTCAAATGCACCGTTACCCCTGAGGTCTATTCTGCCAACTCAAGCGGCGGACAGCTTACTGTTGAGGGGGCATCTCTGGTTCGGGTGCTTTATTGTTCAAGCGATAAGAAAAGTCTTAAATGTGCAGAGCAAACCTTGCCTTTTTCTGCGTCTTTCAATCTTAATGCCGACGTAGCTGACTTTATAACTTCTGTAAAAGCAAAAACCGAATATGTAAACTGTAAGGCTGTATCTCCCAGAAGACTGATGATTCATGGGTGTGTTACCCTTAATGTAAAGGTTACCGAGAAAAAGCCCTCTAATTTATATTTGCCGCCTGAGTGTGATGAACTTCAGACTGACTTGAGAAAAACCAAGGTTTCGGAGCTTATATCTTTGCAAAGCGAAGTTTTTTCTGTGGCAGAGAGCATTTCCGTAAGTTCTAAGTCGCCTGTAACGACTGTACTGAGAAGCGAGGTAAAGACTGTGCTTACTGATGTTTCAGCCGTGGGTAACCGCCTGCTTTTAAAAGGAGAGCTTACCCTTTGTATGCTTTACTTGACTGACCATACAGCAGAACTTCCCGAGCAGTTTACCTATGTGTGTCCTTTTGTTCATAATATGGAATGCCCCGACGCTCAGGATAGTGTGGTAAGAGAAATTGATTTAAATCTGATGTCTCATGATATTAAGCTTAAAAGCGATATCACAGGTGATAATCCTCTTGTAGTGCTTGAAGCAAAGCTTTGTGTAAGCGTAGCATGTCGTAAAGAAACAGAGGTAACCTACATAAGCGATGCATATTCAACTTCCTGCGATACAGAGCTTGAGTATGCCCCTGTTACCCTCGAATCTTCGGTATTTCCGAAAGTAACCACAATTATGAATAAATCAACTATAAGCTTAGGTGAAATCAAGGTTTCCAGAGTGATAGATATTTTCTGCGATAACGTAACCATGAAGCCCTTTGTGTCTGATAAATTAAAGTTAAGCGGAAAGGCTAACTTTTGCATTCTGGCTTTAGACGATAATTCTGAGCTTACTTACGTTGAGCGTTGCATAGAGATCGACAATACCGAGTCCTTAAGTGACACATTTAACGGTTGCGATAACATAACATCTATGATTAAATCCGTCAGCTACCGACTTGCAGATAACAATAATATGGAGCTTCGGGCTGAATTGTTGGTTCTTACAAAGCTTATTAAAACCGAAAATATTCAGGCGGTAACGTCTGTAATCGATTGCGGTGAGCCTGAGGATAAAGACGATTGTGCCCTTACTCTTTATTTTGCAGATGAAGGCGAAAGTGTGTGGGATATTGCCAAGCGTTACCGTACAGATAAAATGGCTTTGTGTATAGAAAACAACCTTGATAAAAAAGAGTTAACAGAAAAAATGCTTCTGCTTATTCCCAAGGTGTAAATCAACAGTAAAAATCGGAGGTACTCAAGTGCAACAAAGAAATATATATAAGGATATTTACGAGCGTACAGGCGGAGATATATACATAGGAGTGGTAGGGCCTGTCAGAACCGGCAAATCTACTTTTTCAAAGCGATTTATGGATACTTTGGTTATTCCAAATATAGCCGATGAATACAAGCGTGAGCGTGCTCAGGATGAACTTCCTCAGTCAGCGGGAGGCAGAACTATTATGACCACTGAGCCTAAGTTTATTCCCGAGCAGGCGGCAGAGATTTCCCTTGCCGATAATGTTAACTTAAAGGTTCGCCTTATAGATTGTGTAGGCTATATCGTTAACGACGCTTTGGGGTATATGGAGGACGAATTCCCCAGAATGGTCAAAACCCCTTGGTTTGATACCGAGGTTCCGTTTGATAAGGCCGCCGAATTCGGCACACGCAAGGTGATTGAGGACCACAGCACAATAGGTCTTGTAATTACTACCGACGGCACTGTTACCGACATAAACCGAGAGGAATACATAGATGCGGAAAAGCGTGTTGTAGAGGAGCTTAAGGAACTTTCAAAGCCCTTTATCATTCTTCTCAACACCCTTGACCCTGACTCTCAGTCTTCACAGGTGTTAGCGTCAGAAATGTCCGCTCAATATCAGGTGCCTGTAATTCCAACCTCCTGTGCGGAGCTTGACGAAAATGAGATTAAGCGTATTCTTGCACAGATTCTTTTTGAATTCCCCATACGCGAAATTAAAGTTGATATTCCAAGTTGGGTAGTAACTCTTGACCATAGCCATCCTATAAAGCAAAGTGTTTTCTCAGCGATTAAAGAAGCCGCAGGAAAAATCGAAAAAATCCGTCAGGTTCAGGAAAGCTGCGATATGCTGATTAATAACGAATATATATTTTCAACCGAGCTAACAAGTCTTGACTTGGGCAGGGGAGAGGCAAAGCTTAAAATTGACATAAGCCGCGAGCTGTTCTTCAAGGTGCTTTCAGAGCAGACGGGCCTTGATTTGCCTGACGAGCGTGCTCTGTTAGCGCGTTTTTCACAAATGAGCGAAAAGCAGCAGAAATACGAGCGTATAGCCAAAGCTTACGACGAGGTTATGGAGTCTGGTTACGGCATTGTTATGCCTACTATGGAAGAACTGTCTTTAGAAGAACCTAAAATTATTAAGCAAAACGGTAAATACGGCGTAAAGCTTAAGGCTACTGCTCCATCCGTTCATCTTATGCGAATAGAAACCGCTGCCGAGGTAACTCCCATAGTAGGCAGTGAGCAACAATCTGAGGAACTTGTAAAATTCCTGCTTTCAGAGTTTGAGGAAGACCCCGTGAAAATCTGGCAGTCAGATATTTTCGGAAAATCTGTTCATGAGCTTGTAAGCGAAGGCCTTAACAACAAGCTTTACCGAATGCCTCAGGATGCGCGTAAAAAGCTTTCCGAAACCGTTGAAAAAATCATCAACGACGGATGTAACGGTCTTATTTGTATTATTCTTTAGAAGAAATTATAACTCCCTTTGTTAATTCAAAGGGAGTGTTTTTTAAAAGTTTGCTTCGACAAATAAAAACAAAATTCATATTTTATAAACAATTTCGTAAATACTATTGAAAAAAAATTTAAAATTTTATATAATGTATTAGTAAAATTTTGATTTATCGGAGGTTACTATGTTTCTTTCCACTCTGGCAAAAACAGCTCAGGGTACCGAGAACATTTGGGAATTATCTCTTAATGTTCTTATTACAGGTATTGTTGTTGTTTTTGCTGTGCTTTTACTGCTTATTTTACTTATTAAGCTGTATTCCACAATCGTTTACAAAGCCCAGAACCGTGCTCCTAAGGCACCTAAAGGCGGAAATGACGGTAACGTAGCTCAGGCAGCTGTTATTCAGAATAACGGTGCTATGGCGGTAGCTCAGCCTCAGGGCTTAACTGATGAGCTTGTTGCAGTTATTACAGCCGCTGCGGTAGCTTGTATGGGCAACTCTAACATCCGTGTTACAGGTATCCGCAAGAGAACCACAAGAAGCGAATGGTCTGACGCTGCTCTCAGAGAAAACGTTCAGCCCTTCAGAATGGGGGATTGGAAATGAGTATTTTACAAGGATTTTTAGATTCCATTGTTTATCTTTTCAACACCTCAGGTCTTGCAACCCTTACTTGGCAGAACTACGTTATGGTAGGCGTGGCTTGTGTTCTTCTTTTCTTAGCAATTAAAAAGCAGTACGAGCCATTGCTTCTTTTACCTATTGCTTTCGGTATGCTCATTGTTAACCTTTTCCCCGGAATTATGGGTGCACCTTCTACCGAAATGATTCCTTTAACCGAATATTTAGCTTCTCATCCCGACGTAACAGAGGCTACTATCGGTTATCCTATTACAACCTTAGAGGGTATTCAGTACGTAAATTATCCTCATAACGGTGGCCTTTTTTACTACCTCTATCAGGGCGTTAAGTTAGGCATTTATCCTCCTCTTATCTTCCTTGGTATTGGTGCTATGACCGACTTCGGTCCCCTTATCTCTAATCCCAAGAGCTTTATTCTCGGTGCAGCAGCTCAGGTTGGTATCTTCATTACATTTATCGGTGCTATTGGTCTTAATGCACTTTTCCCCGGTATGTTTACACCAGAGCAGGCAGGTGCTATCGGTATCATCGGCGGTGCCGACGGTCCTACAGCTATCTATGTTGCCACAAAGCTCGCTCCCGAGCTTTTAGGTCCAATTGCTGTTGCGGCTTACTCCTATATGGCTCTTGTTCCCATTATTCAGCCTCCTATTATGAAGGCTCTAACAACAAAGAAAGAGCGTTCTGTAGTGATGGAGGTAACTCGTCCTGTTTCTAAGCTGGAGAAGATTTTATTCCCCATTATCGTAACAATTGTTATTGCTCTTATCCTGCCCGATGCAGCTCCCCTTGTAGGTATGCTTATGCTCGGTAACCTCTTCAAAGAAAGCGGAGTTGTTGACAGAATCTTCAAGACTGCTCAGAATGAGCTTATGAATATTGTTACAATCTTCCTCGGTGTTACTGTTGGTGCTACCGCTACCGGTCAGAATTTCTTAAAGCCCCAGACTCTCGGCATTATTGCTCTCGGTCTCTTGGCATTCTGCATGGGTACTGCTTGCGGTGTTCTCTTTGGTAAGATTATGTATGTTGTTACAGGCGGTAAGGTTAACCCCCTTATCGGTTCAGCAGGTGTTTCTGCTGTTCCTATGGCAGCCCGTGTTGCTAATAAGGTTGGCCAGCAGGAAAACCCCGCAAACTTCCTTCTTATGCACGCTATGGGTCCCAATGTTGCAGGCGTTATCGGCTCTGCAGTTGCCGCTGGTGTGCTCCTCAGCATCCTCGGCTAAAAACGCTGCCGAATTATTTGTTTCCTATTATGATTATTATGAGCCAAAGGCTTTGGCTCATAGTTAGTCTTCCCTTTAAAATAAAGCTAAAGGAGTTGGTACAGTGAGAGACATTACTATTAACGATATACTTAAGATGCTTCTGGCACATATTAAGCTTATTATTGTTGTATCAGTTGTCCTTGCTCTTGGCGGATATATATATGCAGATAATTTTATCCAGAAAACCTATTCTGCAAGCACTATGATTTGTATTATGGTTAATAATAACTCAACCGTTGTTGAGTCAGAAACTGATGAGGATGGCAGAATTTCCTCCAACAGCATCAGCTCTGCTCAGAATCTTGCTGAAAATATTTCCATAATGTTCTCCGGTGCAAGTGAGATTAAGGCTATCAGGCCTGCAGGTTATTCTGTTTCTGTTTCTCAGGTGCAGGAGTCTAACTTTATGCGTATCACAGTATCAGGTGCAGACGGCCAAGTTTGTGCAGATACAGCCAATGCGGTGCGTAATACTGCACCCGAGGTTGTTGAAAAATACTATAAAGGCGGCGAGGCTATTCCTTTTGGCGATCCTGCGGTTGCCCCTGGTGCACATTCTTCACCCAATGCTACCCGTTACGCAATGATAGGTTTTATTGCAGGTCTTATTATTTCTGTTTTGATTTCAATTATTCTTGAGGTTATCGACACAACCATCAAACCCAGCGACGACCTTTATAAAATGTATGACATTCCCGTATTTGCTGAAATCGTTGACTTTGATTCGGAAGGCGGTGTCAAGAAGAAATGAAAAAATTAGGTTCTAAAAATAAAAAGATAAAATATGTTGATAAATCCAAAAACGTAATCAGCAACGATAGCAAGTTTGCCATTGTTGAGGGCTACAAAATTGCAAGAACCAATCTTGTTTTCTCTCTTTCTGCCGCTGAAAACAACATCGCCGTTGTTACCAGCTGGTCGAAAGGTGAAGGTAAGTCGACTGCTACGTCCAACCTTGCCATTTCATTTTCCAAAATGGGCAAAAAGGTTCTTCTTATCGACTGTGACCTTCGCCGACCCAACGTTCACAACCTTTTAAAGCTTGACAATACAGTTGGTCTTTCTGAGGTAGTGGGTAAGTTTAAAACCTTTAAAGAGGCAGTTCACACCGATGTGCTTCCTTGCCTTGATGTTTTAACTTCAGGCTCAATTCCTCCCAACCCTTCCGAGCTTTTAGCTTCCACAAGTTTTGATGCGTTAATTAACACAATCCGTAATGAATATGAATATATTATAATAGACTCACCTCCCTTAGGTGTTGTTACCGATACTCTCCTTTTAAAGGAATATATCGGTGGTTATGTGGTTGTTGTAAGAGAAAAGGTTACCTCCCATGGTGACATCGAAAAAACTATACAGAGCATCAAGCTCGCTGACAGCAAAATTTTAGGTTTTCTTAAGGTTGGCTGTGCTGTTCATGAGAAAAAACACTACAAAGGATATTACGGATACTACAAATATTATTGATTTTTCACAACCCGCCATTTTGGTGGGTTGTTTTTTAAAGAAAAATTGCAGGATTAGTTGACAAATCTTGCAAAATTGTGTAATATATTTGAGTTATTGCATTTAAAATGAATTATTGACAATGGAGAGTGAGCAATAGTGTATTATTCAGATTATTCAAAAGAGCAGCTCCTTGCAGAGAAGGAAAGTCTTAAGGCTGCTTATAAAAAGTTCCTCGATATGGGCCTTCGCCTTGATATGTCCCGCGGTAAGCCTTGTGCAGAGCAGCTTGATATTTCTGTTCATATGCTTGATATTGTAAACAGTGAGCACGATTGCAAGTCCAAAACAGGTCTTGATTGCCGTAACTATGGTTTGCTTGAAGGTCTTCCTTCTTGCCGTGAGCTTTTTGCAAAGCTTATGCAGGTTAAGCCTGAGGAAGTTAT
>JAFTIP010000036.1 GCA_017456845.1 Ruminococcus sp. | reverse complement strand
TTGATAAATTCTGTAACAATAGCCCACTTACCGTCAATCATTGTTACCTCGAGGATTTTAGGAATATTGAGTCCTGTCTCCTCTACTCTTGCCTGATTGAGAGCTTCGTTAAGTACATCCTGCTTTGAGTAATCCTTGTTGAACACCTTTACACATCTATCACCGTCACGGTAAACGGTTTTGTTATTTCTCACCGCAATAACTCTGTCAAGTTTCATTATAAAATCCTCCTTATTTAACCTCAGCTTTTTTACCCTTGCGATATATTACCTTTACTGCGTCAACCTCAGCACCGATTTCTATATCTTTTTCTGTGGGCTTTGCTGTTTCTGTAAAATGATTACCATAATAAGCATTTAAATACATCTGCTTAATTTCACTCATAAGGGGATAACGGGGGTTAGCGCCTGTGCACTGGTCGTCGAATGCCTGCTCTACCATATCATCAAGGCGATTAAGGAAATCAGCTTCGTCAATGCCGTAGTCCTTGATTGTATCCTTGATACCAACTTTAGCCTTAAGGTCATTGATAGCCTTGATTAAGTTCTCCATCTTCTCCTCATTTGTGTTACCGCCGAGGTTAAGAGCGTCTGCAATCTCTGCATATCTTGCACGAGTATGGGGGTGGTCGTACTGAGAGAATGTACCCATCTTTGCAGGCGCTTCACTTGCGTTAAAGCGGATAACCTCTTCAATCATAAGAGCATTTGCTACACCGTGGGGTAAGTGGTGGAAAGCACCCAGCTTATGTGCCATAGAGTGGCATACACCGAGAAATGCATTTGCAAAAGCCATACCTGCCATTGTGGCGGCATTTGCCATCTTCTCTCTTGCTTCAACGTCAGTCTGTCCGTTTTCGTAAGCTCTGGGGAGATATTTGAAGATGTTCTTGAGAGCCTGAAGAGCAAGACCGTCTGTATAATCTGTTGCAAGCATTGCGGCATAAGCCTCAACTGCGTGGGTAACTGCGTCGATACCACTTGCGGCTGTCAAGCCCTTGGGAGCTGACATATGGAAGTCCGTATCAATAATTGCCATATTGGGTAAAAGCTCGTAGTCAGCAAGAGGATACTTAACGCCTGTTTTCTCGTCTGTAATAACTGCGAAAGGTGTTACCTCAGAACCTGTACCTGCGGAAGTGGGAATTGCGATGAAGTATGCCTTCTCGCCCATCTTGGGGAAGGTATATACACGCTTACGGATATCAATGAATCTCATTGCCATATCCATAAAGTCTGCTTCGGGATGTTCGTAAAGCACCCACATAATCTTTGCGGCGTCCATTGCAGAGCCACCGCCCAAAGCAATGATTGTGTCGGGCTTGAAGGCGCTCATCTGCTTTGCACCGTCAGTTGCATTCTTAAGTGTGGGGTCAGGCTGAACATCAAAGAATGTGGAGTGAGCAATACCCATTTCGTCAAGCTTATCGGTAATTGCTTTTGTGTAGCCGTTTTCATAAAGGAAAGTATCTGTTACGATAAATGCTCTCTTCTTGCCCATAACATTTTTAAGCTCGTCAAGGGCTACGGGTAAGCATCCTTTCTTGATGTAAACTTTCTCAGGAGCTCTGAACCAAAGCATATTTTCCCTTCTTTCTGCTACTGTCTTGATATTTAAGAGGTGCTTAACACCTACGTTTTCACTTACACTGTTGCCGCCCCAGCTACCGCAACCAAGGGTAAGAGATGGAGCTAATTTGAAGTTATAAAGGTCACCGATACCGCCGTGGGAAGAAGGAGTATTCAAGAGGATTCGGCAGGTCTTCATTCTGCTTGCAAACTCAGAGAGTTTTTCACGCTCTGTAATCTCGTTGAGGTAAATTGAAGAAGTATGGCCGTAACCGCCGTCGGCGACTAACTGTTCTGCCTTTTTAAGAGCGTCCTCAAAGCTTACTGCCTTGTACATTGCAAGTACGGGGCTGAGCTTTTCGTGAGCAAACTCTTCTGAAAGTTCTACGGACTCAACTTCACCAATGAGGATTTTTGTACCCTCAGGCACTTCTACGCCTGCGAGAGAAGCAATCTTAGCGGCAGGCTGACCAACGATTTTTGCATTTAATGCACCGTTGATGATGATAGTCTTTCTAACTTTCTCTGTTTCATCAGCATTAAGGAAGTAGCAACCGCGGGTTGCAAACTCCTCTTTTACTGCGTCATAGATATCCTCCATAACGATAACTGACTGCTCACTTGCACAAATCATACCGTTATCAAAGGTCTTAGAGTGGATAATGGAGTTAACTGCAAGTAAGATATCGGCAGAGCTGTCGATAATTGCAGGAGTGTTACCAGCGCCAACACCAAGTGCGGGCTTACCGCTACTGTAGGCAGCCTTAACCATACCGGGACCGCCTGTGGCGAGGATGATGTCTGCCTCTTTCATAACTGTGTTTGTCATCTCAAGGGATGGTACGTCAATCCAGTCAATAATACCCTCGGGAGCACCTGCCTCAACTGCGGCTTCAAGCACAAGCTTTGCGGCGGCGATTGTGCAGTTCTTTGCTCTGGGGTGAGGAGAAATGATGATAGCATTTCTTGTTTTAAGAGCTAAAAGACATTTAAAAATTGCAGTAGATGTGGGGTTTGTTGTAGGGATAACTGCGGCAATTACACCGATAGGCTCGGCAATCTTAGTAGTACCGAAAGCCTTATCCTCTTCAATAACACCGCAGGTCTTTGTGTCTTTATATGCGTTGTAGATATACTCAGCGGCGTAGTTATTCTTGATAACCTTATCTTCAACCACACCCATGCCTGTTTCCTCAACAGCCATTTTTGCAAGAGGGATTCTTGCCTTATTGGCGGCACTTGCAGCAGCTAAGAAAATCTTATCTACCTGCTCCTGAGTGTAGGTTGCGAAAACTGCCTGAGCTTCTTTTATACGTTTCAAAGCTGCTTCAAGCTTTGCTACGCTATCAATTATGTCGTAAATCTTATTTTCCATTTTTATCCTCCTAAATAATGGAATCGGATATATTTAACCTTTATTTATAAAGCCGACATAGGCTTTGTTATTATTTTAACAAATCCTTATTGACATTGCAATATTTAATAAAAAATTGGTTATATATACACATTTTAATCTTACCATAACGACTTTATAATATCAATAATTACTTAAATTTTTCAGATAGATTTGAATTATTATACATATTTTAAAATTTATATATAATTATTTGAAAATAATGTGACAAATCTAAGTAAAGTGTTGACAAATCAAGATTTTTATAGTAAGTTTATATTGTAGGAATGTCTAATATTATAGTCTTTAAAAATATTTACAAGGAGGTTATCTTATGTCTACACCCAAAATTTTTGAAAGTGAGTACAGATTCTGCCTTATTATGTGGGAAACAGAACCCATCAAATGTGCGGAAATCGCAAAAATCTGTAAGGAAAAGCTCACATGGTCCCGCACTACTACCTACACAGTTATCAAGCGTTTAAGCGAGAGAGGTGTGCTCAGGGTAGAAAACTCCTACGTTCACTCCATTGTTTCCAAGGAGGAGGCTCAGAAATCAGAGCTTGACGAACTTATGGAGAAAAAGTTTGAAAACTCTATGCCTGCTTTTATTGCCGCATTCTCAAAGGGCAGAAAGCTTAAGTCGGAGGAAGTTGACGCTCTTAAGAGCCTTATTGAAAGTGCAGGAAAATAATGACATCTTTTTTTCTGAGCATACTTAACATAAGCTTTACGGCTGCCATTGTAGCCATAGCCGTTATTCTGCTGAGGTTGCTTTTTAAAAAAGCACCAAGATGGATTACCTGTCTGCTTTGGGCATTGGTAGGCTTAAGGCTTCTTTTCCCCTTTGCCATTGAAAGTAAGCTTTCCATTATTCCAAGCACAGATATGTTTACTGTTGCATCAACCCCTCAATCTTCTGACGTTCTTAAAGTTCATACAGGTAACAACGCACTTAACAACACGGTAAACCAACAGCTTACGTCTATGCCTGAACCACAGAAAGCCCTTGAGCTTATGGATATTCTCGCTATTGTATGGGTTTCAGTAGCGGCTTTGGTGCTTATTTACGGCATAATAAGCTACATGATGATGTTCTTAAGAGTTCGCACGGCAATCCCGCTTAAAAAGAACATTTATCAAAGCGAAAATGTTAAGTCGCCCTTTGTTTTAGGCTTTATAAAGCCTAAAATTTACATTCCTTTTAATCTATCGGGAAGAACGCTTAAGTACGTACTTGCTCATGAAGAAGCACACATTAAACGCAAAGACCACATTGTAAAACCTTTTGCATACTTACTTTTGTGCTTTCATTGGTTTAACCCTTTGATGTGGCTTTCTTACGTTCTTCTTTGCCGAGACATTGAGGTTGCCTGCGACGAAAAGGTAATCAAAGATTACAGTATTAATAAACGTAAGAACTACGCCTTCGCTCTTTTAAACTGCAAGGTTAACCGCAGCAACATTGCAGTTTGTCCTGTAGCCTTTGGCGAGGTTAACGTTTCGGACAGAATTAAGAAAACCCTGTGCTACAAAAAGCCTGCAATGTGGATAATTGCATTGGCCATAGTTATTTCTGTTATATCCTCAGGCTGTTTGCTGACAAACCCTAAGGCCGAAACTACCCCTGAAGAAACACCTACCGTCAACGAGGTTTATCCTGTAGAAACTACGGAAGCTTCAAGCGAGAGCAATCTTACCGAAAGCACAACAGCAGCAGAAACAACAATAGCCCCAACAGAGGCTTTACAAACTCAGTCTACAGACGCAACCGACGCAGCCGAAGCTGAGCCTTCAGAATCGGTGTTTTATGAAAACGAGGAGTCCGACTACACCTACGAAGAGCCGAAGACAATTCAGAGCTTCGATGAGTATTACGACGAGGTAATTCGGCCTCAGATAGAAGCCGAAATTATGCAAAAACGTTATGACACCCTAAAAGCAGATACCCGAAATCATTCTGACGAATGTCCGTGCTCAAGCTGTGAAGAGCTTCGCGAGGCAGGAATTTACCCTCGGGAAACAACACCTGCTCCTACCCTAACAGTTATACTTCCGGTAGATAATAGCAATGAGTACGAAGAGCCTACCAATGTTGAGCTTCCTCCGCTGGATATAGACGCAATTAATAATCAGATTGCTGAAGCTTATCGGGAAGAAGTAGAAAGAAAATCTATTTACGATAATACTTCTAATAATGGTTCTACCAGTTTTCAGGTTTTTTAGTTAAGGATTACTAACAAAGCCCAAATGTTGTTTATACAAACAGCACCCTTGGCACTGCAAAACACACTAACCAAGAGCAGAGTTTTCCTCTGCTCTTTTTGTTTTGCTTGATTTATACTTGGTTTTATATATAATAGATATATATAAATTTTCACGGTGATATAATGGAACTATTCTTTGAACGAATGAGCAAGCTCCTCTCACCTGAGGAACTTGAGATTTTTAAAAATGAATATACTAAGCCTTCCTTCATCGGTGTAAGAGTAAACACCCTTAAGTGCAGTAAAGAAAAGCTTTTAAGCCTTACTGATGCGTTTACCGAAAAGGATGAAACACCTTTTTGTAAAGATGGGTTTTATCTTGAAGACAAGGCAGTTTTCAGCGGAAATCATCCTTTGCACCACGCAGGTGCGGTGTATTTTCAGGAGCCTTCCGCAATGTCGGCGGCAACACTTTTAGCACCCGAAAAGGGCGATAAGGTCTTAGACCTTTGTGCCGCACCGGGCGGAAAGTCAACCCAGCTTGCAGCGACTTTAGACGGTACCGGCTTAATCTGGAGCAACGAAATTGTTAAGAGCCGAGCTAATATTCTCTTGGGTAATTTTGAAAGATGCGGTATAAGAAACGGTGTTGTTTCAAACGCTGACCCCGAAAGTCTTTGTTCTGCTTTGGAGGGGTATTTTGACAAGGTGCTGGTTGACGCACCCTGCAGCGGTGAAGGTATGATTCGCCGCGACCCTAATGCTCTTACGGAATGGAGTGTTGAACACACTTTAAGCTGTGCTACACGACAGCTTAAAATCCTTAACAGTGCAAAAAAGGTCTTGAAACCCGGCGGTGTTATGGTTTATTCAACCTGCACTTTTTCTTATGAAGAAAACGAAGGTGTTATTGAAGAATTTCTGAGTGAAAATCCTGATTTTGAGCTTATGGACGCCGTAGAAACTTTTGGCAGACCTACCCTTTCAGGCAAAGCCAGAAGAATTTACCCCATGGATGGCGGAGAGGGGCATTTTGCCGCAAAGCTTAGAAAAAAAGAGGACAGCTTAGGCTTTGTAAATACCTCTACTGCCCTTATTTCTCCTGCCAATAAAATTCCACAGCTTGTTTATGATTTTCTTAATGAAACTTTTTACGATACCACACCCTATCAAAAACTCCTGATAAAGGATGACAAGGTCTTTGCTTTGCCTGAGGTTTGTCCCGATTTGCAGGGCACCCACGCCATAAGGGCAGGCGTTTTTGTAGGATGCATCAAGAAAAATTATTTTGAGCCCGAGCATTCGCTTTTTGCTTCGGCTGACGTAAAAAACGTAAAAAAAGTATTGGACCTTAAGCTTTCCGACCCAAGACTTGAAAAGTTTTTAAGAGGTGAAGAGATTCCTGCCGACACAAACGAAAAAGGCTTTACTTTAGTATCTGTTGAAGGTATACCCTTAGGTTTTGGCAAGGCAAGCTCAGGCAGACTCAAAAACAAATACCCCAAAGGATTAAGGAACCGTTAGCCACGATGGGCTATTCGCCTACGGATAGAAAAAATATAGAGGCAACCTGTCACCAACGGCGGGATTGGTTTAATTTTTCCAATCGCACGCCTATGCGTGCCACCAAAATTTTCAACTTTCAATTTCCTGCTTTCAATTTTAATTTCACATCTGTTCCTGTTACTTCTATCTCTTCAATATTTCCCATTTCATCGGTATGAATCTTATAGCAACCGCTGTCGCCTTTGGCGATGGCGGTGTATTTTTTATCGGCAGATTTTTCCAGAGTCGGTTTTTCAAAGTTAGCATTATCAAGAGAATTTTTAACGCTCTGTGCAAAAGAGGTATCGGGCAGATACCCGCTTTCGGTAATGGCATTAAGCCCACGATAACCTATGGTAAAATCCTCATCGAAACTGAAGGAAAGACCGCTAAGCTCATCAGGCGTTGAAATATCAAGGTACATTTTTCCTTCATCAGTATAAATAAGCAATCCCTCTAAACCCATATTTCCAATTGTGGCAGTATATGAGCTGTCGATATGCATATTGATTTCTTCGGGGGATTTTTCTTTGCAACCTGAAAATGCAAAAAGAAAAAGGAACATCAATATACACAGAGCAAGTTTTTTCATAAAAACACCCTCATTTTTTGTACATTAACATTCCTTAAAAGCTTCTTTTAAATATTCAATTATATCTGAGGCAGTTACGCACCTCAGAGTTAAATCTTGCTCAGCCTTTTCACCGCTTAAGCCGTGAATAAAAGCTCCCATAACTGCGGCTTTAAAAGGCAGAGCCCCCTGAGCCATAAAGGCGGTTATAATTCCCGAAAGCACATCTCCCGAGCCTGCTGTAGCTAAAGCCGAGGAGCCTGTAGGGTTAATAAAAACCTCACCCTCAGGGCTTGCTATAACCGTATTCTGCCCTTTTAAAAGCAAAGTAACGCCATACTCTTTTGCAAAATTTTCAGCAACTTTTTCACGGTTATTATTTATATACTCCGCACTAAACCCTGTAAGCCTTGCCATTTCACCAACGTGAGGTGTAAGCACCACAGGGCATTTTTTATTCTTTAATACATCTATATGTTTTGAAAGAATATTTATGCCGTCGGCATCTATCAAAAGCGGCTTTCGGCATTCATCCATAAGCCTTAGCAAGGTGTTTTCGGCAAGTTTTCCCTGTCCTACTCCACAACCAAACAAAACTCCGCCGCACTTTGAAATATCAACATCATTTTCCAAAAGACTGTAAACAGCCTCAGGCAACGCAGAAGCACAAACGGAATAAATACTTTCGGGCACAACTAATCTTATAATTCCTGCTCCGCTTTTAAGGGCAGCTCTGCCTGAAAGCACAGCCGCACCTGCCATTAAATAAGAACCTGCAAAAATAACAGCATAACCCTTTGAGTATTTATGAGCATCCGCAGGAATTTTGGGAAGATTAGCTTTTATAAAGCTTATATCTGTAATCATTTTGCTTTTCTTAAAAGCTTTAAGGCAAGCTCACGGCTAAGGTAAGGACGCATACCATCCAAAATCTTTTCATTAGGAACAAAAAGCAGAAGGCACAGACCTTTCTGGGGTAATCTGAACTCGGCAAAATAAACCTCGTCAGCACTGTGACCGCCTGTAAAATCATATCTTTTAACATATTTTTTATTTGGGATATCTTCTTCAGAAATCTTTGCAAAACTTTCAATATGCTTAATCTCAACCTTAAGCTTTCTTTTACGCGTAGATTTAGCAGTTACCTTTGCAACGATAAAGTCGCTGCCGTAAACGGAATAATCATACTCTACCTTCATAATTCTGGGAAAAACTGCCCAAAAGGTAAAAACACCGAACATAGCAAGCACTAAAGCAAACAACGCAAAGAAGTAGTCAGCCTTACCTGCCGCCGCAGTCAGATAGTACATAGCCATCAGCCAGACTATGGGCAAAAGAAATGCAAGAATTATAAGTAAGCACAAAACTACGTGCTTTGTACCTTTCTTAACCTTTACAACCTGTTCGCAGAAACCTTCCATTAAAAACACTCCATTCGAGAAAATATACATATAATATAACATAATAAAATATTTTTTTCAATAAAGTCTTGCCAAAAGTTTAAGATAATGTTAAAATTAGTTTTATTAACACTATGACGAAGAAAGTAACATACCGCAAAGCCTTTGCAAAGAGAGTGAGTTCGCGGCTGAAAAACTCACCTTTGGTTTGGTATTGTGAAGTTCCCTTCTGAGTGGCAGGGCTGAAATGAGTTTTTCTTACAAGTAGGTTCTGACGGCAGGCACCGTTACAGGCCAAAGGAGTGTTTGCTTCGGATAAAGAGCAAAAATCAGGGTGGTACCGCGGATATTCATTCGTCCCTGCGATTAAATCGCAGAGGGCGATTTTTTATTTTCGAAACTATTTATGGAGGCTAAAGAAATGAACGAGAAAATCATTGCTTTGCAAAACGAAATTGCTGAAAAGCTCAGCACAGTTTCTGACCTTACAGAGCTTGACGGGATTCGAGTTGCATACCTTGGCAAAAAGGGCAGTATTACAGCTCTTTTAAAAGGTATGAAGGATTTATCTGTAGAAGAAAAGAAGACATTCGGTGCAGAGGTTAACACCCTTAAAGAAGAAACCACCGCACTTCTTGAAGCTAAGCTTCAGGAGCTTAAAGAAAAGGAAATTGCTGCTGAAATCGCCGCAATGCCTGTTATCGACGTAACCGCACCTGCAAATGATGAGCGTGGCTCTTACCACCCCATTACACTTGTTCAGCGTCAGTGCGAGGCAATCTTTAAATCTATGGGCTTTACAGTTGAGGATTATCCTGAGGTTGTTACTGACTATGAGTGCTTTGAGGCTTTAAACATTCCCAAGCACCATCCCGCCCGTGATATGCAGGACACCTACTACCTTTCAAACGGCCAGCTTTTAAAGACTCACACATCAGCCGCACAGAATGCTATTCTTAAGAAGTACGGCAAAAACCTTATGGAAAATGGCGTTCCCATTAAGGCTATTTTCCCCGGCAGATGCTTCAGAAACGAAGCTACAGATGCTTGCCACGAAAATACATTTTTCCAGATGGAAGGAATTATGGTTGACAAGGCAATCAATATTTCTAACCTTATTTACTTTATGAAATCAATGCTTTCCGAAGTTTTCCAGAAAGATATCAAAGTAAGACTCCGCCCCGGCTTCTTCCCCTTTGTTGAACCCGGCTTTGAGCTTGACATAAGCTGTCTTATCTGCGGCGGTGAGGGTTGCCCCTCCTGCAAGCACTCAGGCTGGCTTGAGCTCTGCCCCTGCGGCATGATTCATCCCAACGTACTCAGAGACGGCGGCATCGACCCCGAAGAGTACATCGGCTTTGCTTTCGGCTTAGGTCTTACACGTCTTGCTATGATGAAGTACGGTGTTAAAGATATCCGTAACCTCAACAGCGGCAGCTTAAAGGCATTAAGCCAGTTTACCGACGACGAATAAGGAGGGTTAAGAGAATGTTTTTATCTATGAATTGGATTCAGGACTTTGTTGATTTATCCGGTCTTGATAAACTTGAACTTATACACAAGCTTTCTCTTTCTACCGCTGAGGTAGAAAATGAGATTTTTTTCAAAGGCTCTGACATTTCAGGTGTTGTAGTAGCTGAAATTAAATCAGTTGAAAATCACCCTGAATCAAAGAAGCTCCACCTTTTAAAGGTTGATGCAGGCGACGGAAAATTAACCGACGTAGTTTGCGGTGCGCCTAACGTAAGAGTTGGTATGAAAACCGCTTTTGCAAAGGTTGGTGCAAAATTAGGCGAAATCGAGATTGCTCCACGTCCTTTAGCAGGTTTTGAGTCCTTTGGTATGTGCTGCAGTGAAGCTGAAATAGGCATTTCTGACGACCACTCAGGCATTATGGATATTCTTGAGGATGTAGCAGTCGGCACAGACATCAAGGACGTTTACGCAATTGAGGATATCATCTTTGAAATTGACAACAAATCTCTCACAAACCGCCCTGACCTCTGGAGCCACTACGGCTTTGCAAGAGAGTTTGCGGCTTTATCAGGAAGAGAGCTTAAGCCCCTTGAGCTTGAGGACTTAACAGCTTACGATAAACTCAAGAAGATTGATATGAAAATTGAGGACAACCTCTGCCAGCGTTACAGCTGTATGCAGGTTGAGAACATAACAAGAAGTGTAAGCCCTGTTAATATGAGAATCCGCCTTTTCTACTGCGGAATGAGAGGCATTAACTTCCTTGCTGACCTTACAAACTACCTTATGCTTGAGGTTGGTCAGCCTATGCACGCTTTTGACTCCAGAAAGGTAGAAAAAATCCGTATCAAACGTTTTGACACTCCCTTCACCTTCACTACTCTTGACGGTGTTGAGCGTAATGTTGACGAAAACACTCTTATGATTTGCAACGATAATACACCTGTTGCCATTGCAGGTATTATGGGCGGTCTTGACTCTGAAATCGTTGAGGACACCACAACCCTCACCCTTGAGTCTGCTACCTTTGATGCAGTTTCTATCCGTAAATCTACAGTAAGACTTGCACACAGAACAGATGCTTCTATCCGCTACGAAAAATGTCTTGACCCTGAGATGACAACCCTTGCTATTGCAAGATTTATAAATCTTTTAAAGAAATATGACGGCGGTGCAGAAGTTGTTTCTGCTCTTACTGATGAGTACGCTTACAAGTATGACACAGTTGAGCTCAGCTTCGACAAAGCTTACGTTGACCGTTACACAGGTATTGAAATTTCAAACGAAGCTATTGTTAAAACTCTTACAGACTTAGGCTTTAAGGTTACATTAGAGAATGATAACTTCACAGTAGTTGTTCCCTCTTGGCGTGCAACAAAGGACGTTACCATCAAGGCTGACATTATTGAGGAAATCACCCGTATTTACGGCTACGATAACTTTGAGGTTAGCACTACTTATGCTCCTCTTTATCCTGTAAGAGCAGAAGTTATGAAAACAAACGAAAATCGTCTTAAGGATTTACTTGTTAAAAAGTATAATCTCCACGAGCTTCACTCTTACATCTGGGCATACACCGATGAGCTTAAGGCTCTTGGCATTGAGGTTGAGGATAACGTTAAGCTTTTAAATGCCACAAATCCCAACATCGAAACCATCCGCACATCCATTATCCCCACTCAGCTTTGTCAGGTTAAGGTTAACACAGGCTACAGCACCGACTTTGGTATTTTTGAAATCGGCAAGGTTATCAAGGGCGTTAAAGAAGACGGACTTTGTAACGAGCAGAAAAAGCTCACTATTACACTTTTCAGCAAAACAAAAGACATCAAAACTCTTTATCTTGAGCTTCGCGATATGCTTTCTGTTGCAGTTTCCGACATCAAGCACAACACCTTAAGCTTTAAGGCAGCTGAGGCTGACAAGGCTTACATTCACCCTGTAAACTACAACAAGGTATTCATTGGCGATACAGAAATCGGCGTTATGGGTATGCCCCATCCCTCTGTGCTCAAGAAGATTGACAAAAAAGCAAACGTTGTATTTGCAGAAATTGATATGAATGCTTTCACAGAGGCAGATGTTGAGGCTATTGTTTATGACGAGCCTTCCAAGTTCCCTGCAATGACCTACGATATCAGTGTAGAAGTTCCTAACGGTATGCTCTTTGAGAACCTCAAGAACTGCTGGTCAAAGGTTGGCACAGAGCTTCTTAAATCTGCAAAGATTGTTGACACCTACGACACCGACGAGGTTCACTCAATTACCGTAAGATTTGAGTTCTCTTCTAATGAACGTACACTTTCAAGTGCCGAGATTCAGGAGATTATGGATAAGGTAATTGCAAACCTTGCAAATATTGGCGTCAGCTTAAGATAAACCGTTAGCCACGGTGGACAATTCCGACCGTTAGCCACGGTGGGCGATTCAGCCTACGGATAAACTCATTTAACCCCGTCGTTCATCATTAACGGCGGGGTTTTAGTTTTGCTAATATCTGCTAAAATTTCTGAACAAAGCGACCCTTAACTGTTTCCGCAGGAAAATATATCACTTCATTTTCGGCTATGGCGAAAATGATAAAAGGGTATTGATTAATTTTAAAAAGTATTGTATAATACTTCTATATTGTAGATTTCTACAGAGATTTATCCTAAATTCAAGTTTCGGAGGTGTTTCGGATGTTGGATAAAACCATGGTATTTTCTTTAGGCGGCGACAGAGACGTTGAGATGAAGCGTGCTTTGATGATAGTTTACGATGCATTGCGTAAAAAGGGCTATAACCCCATTAATCAGATTGTGGGCTATATTCTTTCTGAAGACCCTACCTATATCACCACCTACAACAATGCCCGAAATATCATTTCTAAAATTGACAGGGACGACCTTTTAGAGGCGTTGGTTAAATCTTATCTTAAAAACTGACGGAGGTATTATTTTGGCAAATAAAGAATTTTTCACATATAAAGGCAGGCCTTTGGTTAGATGCGGTGACGAGCTTTACTACGGAAGTATGGCAGAGCGTTTTGTTATACGTATGCAGATTAAAACCAAAAAAACTGTTGGCGACCTTGAGATTGCAGATAAGGTAGCTATTCAGCTTATGTGCACTGACCCTGACCTTTCTCCCAGAAAGCAGCTTATCAAAGCTTCTGAGAAAACAGGCCTTTACGTTGCAATGGACATCGCAGAAATCTGGTTGGACCGTGCACTTACAGGCAAAGCTTAATTAAAGTAAAAAAGCAGTTGAGTTTTTCGCTCAACTGCTTTTTTGTTTTAGCTTATTTAGTTTTTCTGTGTTTCAAGGGCATTAAGAACGTTCTGATTTTCAGCATCAATTGCCTTAAAATCCGCACCCATAATATCAAATATTTCGTAGGTACCGTTCAAGTCCTTGCCGTCTGTTGAGAAAGCCTCAGCAAACGCATAGCTTGCCTTGCCTTCGATATCTGCTTTAATAAAGGTCTGATACGAACGCTCAGCAGATAAATCTTCACCAATAACAAGATAACTTAAATTTCCTGCATCGGTGTATGCCCAAAGGGTTTCGCTTTTTGCATCCTTTGACTCTTTCGATGTGATTTTTTCGTTATAAATCTCGGCATAGCCCATATCAAAACCGCACACCATTACAGAGTCTACCTGCTTATCTTTTTCAGAAGAATATGCAAGGAGCATTTCAGGATAGCCGTCGCCTGTAAAGTCATACAGTCTGACTACGGCTGCACCGTAAAGTGTACCGTCAACCGACTTACCCTCACCGTATTTTTCTACCATACTGTTATATTTTTCAAAAAAAACCCTCGCTCTGTCAGCGTTGCCTATATCATAGCTTCTCGTATGCTTTGAGCAAGCCGTTACAGACAGGGCTAATACAAGAACAAGAGCAAGAGCTAAAAACTTTTTCATAACATAACCTCATTCCGTTTCAGATACTGTTATTCTACACCAATCATCATTAATTTGCAACAATAAATTGCTGTTTACAAAATCCATTTTAAAATGTATAATTTTTTTAAAACCATAGGGAGATTTGAGATTAAAATGAAAAGGCCCTATTTTAAATTAACTGATTTGATTGTTATATTACTTGTTATATTTGTATCTGCCTCAAGCTTTGTTTTTATTCACGTTAAAAACCAAGCAGGCTCTGCCCCTGCTGTTGCTGAAATCAGAGTTAATTCACAGGTTGTTAAAACCATTGAGCTTACTTCAGTAAGAACACCCTATGAAATTACAGTTGAGGGCAACCTGCCTGTTACCCTTGAGGTAAGCCGTGAGGGCATAAGATTTATAAATGCTAAGTGCCCCGACGGACTTTGTATGCACTCAGGACTTATAGAGGCTAACGAATCGGCGGCTTGTCTGCCTGCAGGTGTTTCGGTTAAGGTTATGGCACAGTCTGAACCTGAAATTGACGGAGTTGTGGGGTGACAATATGAGCAAAGTAACAGTTAACAACAAGCTTTTTATAATTGCCAGAACCGCACTTTTGTCAGCGGTAGCCGTGGTACTTTCAATTCTTGAAAGCTTTATTCCCGACTTACCTTTTGTTTTACCGGGTATGAAGCTTGGCCTTGGAAATATAGCGGTAATGTTAGCGGTTGAAACCTGCCCCCTGCCAATGGTTATTTATATTGCTCTGGTCAGGGCACTCTTCACACTTGTAACAAAAGGTGCTACAGCTTTTTTTATGAGCTTTGCAGGTGCGATTTTCAGTTCTCTTGCCATGTACCTTTTAGCACATATAAAGAAGCCTCTTTTCGGCTGTCTGGGTGTAGGAGTTACAGGAGCTTTCACCCATAATATCGCTCAGCTTGCAGTAGCATTTCTTATAGTTGGTGAGGCAACGTTTGCCTATATTCCTGTGGTAACCTTATTCTCACTTATAACAGGTGCATTAACCTCTCTGGTTCACTACTTCACCCTGCCTGCTGTTACAAAAACACCCTTTTTTAAATAAAATCTTGCAAAAGATTTTATATTATGATATGCTAATTTTCACATAGGAATTAGGGAGATTTTTATGAGTAAGAAAAAAAGTGAAAACAAAAAGGGCGGTAAATTTCTAAAAATCCTGATTCTGGTTGTTGTTCTTGCAATCGTTGCGGTAAGCTCTATTATTATTTCTGACCTTTTCTATTCTGAAGATACAAATTCCCCTGAAATGGAAACGGTTACAATTACCGTGTCGGGTACAGATATTTACCTTAACGGCAGTAAAAATATAAGCCTTGACGCCTTAAACGCTTACTTTGCAGAGCGTTATGCAGAAAACAACTACTGTACAATTGCACTTATCAACGACACACAAAACCCCGCAGATGCTAAAACCTACAACGAGGTTGTTGAGCTTTTGGGCGAGTACGGAATCAAGCAGGAAAAGCTTACCCTGCCCGCAACAGATGATGAGCTGAATTTTTCAAGCATTGACGAAAATTAAGGGGATTATTATGAAGTTACTTGAAGAACGTATTGTAAGCGAAGGCAAAGTGCTCAAGGGCAACGTGCTTAAGGTAAACAGCTTTTTAAACCATCAGATAGACGTTGAACTGTTAAATGAAATGGGTAAGGAGTTTGCACGGCTTTACAAAGATGAGAGCATCAACAAAATTCTTACTATCGAAGCTTCAGGAATAGGCATAGCATGTATTGCTGCTCAGTATTTCGACTGCCCTGTGGTTTTTGCAAAGAAAAGCAAAACCACCAACATTGGCTCCGACTTTTACTGTGTTGACATTGAGAGCTACACTCACAACACCACAAACAAGGTTATTGTTTCCAAAGAATTTCTCAACGAAAACGACCGTGTTTTAGTTATTGATGACTTCTTGGCTAACGGTTGTGCCTTAAGAGGACTTTGCAAGCTGATAAAAGATGCAGGCGCAACTTTAGTAGGATGCGGTATCGCCATTGAAAAAGGATTTCAGCCGGGTGGTAAAGAGCTGAGAGCTCAGGGAATTCGCGTTGAGTCCTTGGCAATCGTAGAATCCATGAATGACGACGGCACCATTGTTTTTGGTTAAATTAACCATTGACACCGCTTACATATTAGTTTATAATACCCTATGGTTGGAATAATTCCGACTTATTACAACTTAAAATTTACCGCTTATCAAGAGTGACGGAGGGAACAGGCCCGTTGAAGTCCGGCAACCTGCAAATGTAAGGTGCTAAATCCTGCGGAGAACCGAAAGATGAGTTTTTAGCCGCTGTCGGTCTGCGACGGCGGTTTTTTATTTGGTTATTCTATATTTTTATTTGAAAGGAAGATATATATGGCAAGATATTTATTTACATCCGAGTCTGTAAACGAAGGTCATCCCGACAAAGTCTGCGACCAGATTTCTGACGCAGTTTTAGACGCTATTTTAGCTCAGGACGAAAACGCTCACGTTGCCTGCGAGGTTACCGCCACAACAGGTATGGTTAACATTATGGGCGAAATCACAGCCAATGCCGAGGCTGACTTTGAGGCTATTGCAAGAGAAGTTATCAATGAAATCGGCTACAACAAAGAGGAATACGGCTTTAACGCTGAAACCTGCAAGGTTAACGTTTATATTGACGCTCAGTCTGCTGACATCGCAATGGGTGTTAATGAGTCTTTAGAGCTTAAAGACGGCAAAGAGGATGCCGACAACCTTATAGGTGCAGGTGACCAGGGTATGATGTTCGGTTATGCTTGCAACGAGACCGAAGAACTTATGCCTATGCCTATTTCTTTAGCTCAGAAGCTCGCTCTTCAGCTTACAGTTGTTAGAAAAAACGGCACTCTTTCCTACCTTCGTCCCGACGGCAAAACTCAGGTTACCGTTGAGTATGACGACGACAAGGTAGTAAGAATCGACGCTGTGGTTGTTTCAACTCAGCACGACGAAGATGTTACTTTAGACACAATCCGCAAAGATATTATTGAGTATGTAATCAAGCCTGTTATTCCTGAGGCTCTTATGGACGACAACACAAAGATTTTTGTTAACCCCACAGGCAGATTTGTAATCGGCGGTCCTGTCGGCGACTCAGGTCTTACAGGCAGAAAGATTATTGTTGACACTTACGGCGGCTACGGCCGTCACGGCGGCGGTGCTTTTTCAGGCAAAGACCCCACAAAGGTTGACAGAAGCGGTGCTTACTATGCACGTTACATCGCTAAGAACATTGTTAAGGCTGAGCTTGCTTCAAAATGCGAGGTTCAGCTTGCATATGCTATCGGTGTTGCAGAGCCTGTTTCTGTTTTAGTTGAAACTTTCGGCACAGCAAAAGTAGACGAGGAAGTTCTTTCCAAAGCAGTAAGAAAGGTATTTGACTGCCGTCCTTCCGTTATTATCCGCGAGCTTAGCCTTACTAAAACCAAGTACCGTCCTCTTGCAGCATACGGCCATATGGGCAGAGAAGACTTAGGCGTTAAATGGGAAGCTACCGACAAAGTTGACGCTCTTAAAGCGGCTGTAGCCGAACTTTTATAAGCCATGAAGAGAGAAAACTATTTAAGCTGGGACGAATACTTTATGGGCATTGCACTTTTAGCAGCTCAAAGAAGCAAAGACCCAAATACTCAGGTTGGTGCCTGTATAGTTTCTAAAGACAACATTATTATTTCCACAGGCTATAACGGAATGCCAAAAGGCTGTTCTGACGACGAATATCCTTGGGAAAGAGAAGGAAAAGACACCAAATACCCTTACGTGGTTCACGCCGAGCTTAACGCTATTCTAAACGCTCACGGCAGAAATTTAGAAGGCAGTAGGCTTTATGTAACACTCTTCCCCTGCAACGAATGTGCAAAGGCGATTATTCAGAGCGGAGTTAAGGAGTTTTTCTATCTTTCAGATAAATATGCCGAAACTCCCTCTACCTTAGCCTCTAAAAGAATGATAGAATCAGCAGGAGTTAAGTTTACAAAGCTTACTCCAAGCATTAAATCTATCACACTTGATTTTAATATTCCCGAATAAGTTTTAAGCCACCGATTTTAAGTCGGTGGCTATTATTATGTTGGATTATTATTTATACCAAAAGAAATTGATATTGCCTCATTAACTTTACTCATAGCCGCTTCGTCCACACTTCCCATTTTCTCTTTTAAGCGTCGCTTGTCGATGGTTCTTACCTGCTCTAACAAAACCACGCTGTCTTTGGAAAGTCCTGTTGAATCTGCACCTATGGCAATGTGGGTAGGGATGTTTGCCTTTTGCTGACGGCTTGTAATGGCGGCGGCTATTACTGTGGGGCTGTACTTATTACCCACGTCGTTCTGCACAATAAGCACAGGTCTAAGTCCTCCCTGCTCAGAGCCTACAACAGGGCTTAAATCTGCATAAAATATGTCTCCGCGTCTGACGTTCATTTATTAACACTCCGTATGTTTATTCTCATTAATATTTTTACCACGGCTAAAAAACTTTATACCGCTTAGTAATATTTTATTTTACGAAGTATTTTATGTTACTAAGGATAATTTTTATCGCAAAAATTATCTTCTTTTTATACTTTACAAATATTTAACAATAATCTGTTGTGGATTTTACACGCCTCTTTTATCATTAAACCGCAGAGTAAAACTCTGCCAAAAAACAACAGGAGGAACACCAATGAAAAGAAACAAAACTTTATGCCTGATTCTTACCTTAGTCTTTGCACTCACCGTATCAATGCAGGGTTTCATGTTCGCTGCTTTCGCAGAAACTGATGCTACCTCTCTGCTGCTTGGAGATGCAAACCTTGACCAAAAGGTAAACATCAAGGACGCCACAAGCGTTCAGAAAGCCGTTGCAAAAATCACCTCCTTAGGTGAGCTTGCACAGAAAACTTCTGACGTTGACAAAAACGGAGAAATAAACATCAAAGACGCCACCGCAATACAAAAATGGCTTGCGAATATCGAAGTTACATTTCTCATAGGTCAGCCTTTAGACTTTGAGGGCGAAGCAATTCCTCAGGGAGGATTTATACTTTTAAACATAAATCCTGAAATCCGAATCGGATTTAATGCTGACGGAAACGTAACCTCAGTCTCTGCCGAAAACAAAGATGCCGAAGCTTTGCTCGAAAACTTCAGCGGTTATGAGGGTAAGTCTTGCAAAGAAGTTGTAGACAGCCTTTTAGTTCTTGTAAATGATGCAGGATATCTTGTTGACGATATTGACGGCGAAAACAAGGTAATCGTTATTCAGCTTGAATCCGGCTGCAAAGCTCCTAAGGACGGCTTTTTGGAAGAGCTTGAAGCAAATGCCAAAAACACCGTAAAAAGCCTTGAAGTTAAGCCTGAGTTTATAAAAATCGAAGATAAGGATTACGACAACAAGTACAATACTACCACAAAACCATCAGAGTTTATTACCTTGGAAAAAGCTATTGAAATCGCCCTGGCTTACTCAAACGTTTGGGCAGAGGACGCAATTTTTGAGGAAAAAGAGTACGATATTGACGACGGTACACCATACTATGAGCTTGAATTTACTGCCAATGGCTATGAGTTCGAGTGCGAGGTCAACGCCTTAAACGGCAAGGTAGTTGAGTTTGAAAAAGAAAAATCAAAATCCGGCACCTCGGATGAAATTAATCCTAAAGAGTTTATTTCTCTTAATGAAGCAAAAGAAATAGCCCTCAATGACGCAAACGTTAATGAGGCTGACGCCAGATTTGACGACAAAGAGTTTGACCTTGATGACGGAACGCCATACTATGAGCTCGAATTTTCTGCCAACGGATTTGAATATGAGTACGAAATTCACGCCGTTAGCGGAAAAATTTTAGAATCTGAGTGTGAGTCTGATGATGACATCTACGACGAT
>JAFTIP010000035.1 GCA_017456845.1 Ruminococcus sp. | reverse complement strand
TGCTTATAATTATAATATTTACAGATATATATTTTTATGGGATTGAAGGTTTTATTTTGAAGCTTGGCTACGTTTTACGCAGGGTGTTTTCTATGAACTCCCGAGGTATGTTTGAAAAGATAAAAGAGGTAAATGAAAAAAGCGGAAAGAGTAAGGTTGTAATATTTTTAGATATGATATACTGCGGTTTTAAGTATCAGGCAGGGTATATGGACTATGCCCTTTTTGAGATGTATAACTTAAACAAAGCTCAGCGAAAAACCGTTGTAACAAGAGGAATAAACAATTCCTTTATAAAGCGGTTTAATACCCCTGAATACACTTGTATTTTTGACGATAAGCGTAAATTTAACAAGGCGTTTTCTGACTTTATAAATCGCGAATGGATAGATTTGGAAAAAACAGACCGTGCAGAATTTGAGGGCTTTATTTTAAAGCATCCTGAGTTTATTGCCAAGCCTTTTAACGGGATGTGCGGCAAAGGAATAGAAAAGCTTACTGCATCTGAGTTTAATTCCGCAGAGGAAATTAGGACTTATCTTATTAGCAAAAATCTTATGCTTTTAGAGGAGGTTATTACCCAACACCCTGTGATGAGTGAGCTTCACCCTTACTGCGTAAATACCTGCCGTGTTATTACTCTGCTTAAAGACGGCAAGGCTAACGTTGTGGCGGCTTACTTGCGTATAGGCAACGGTAAGCACGTAGATAATTTCAATTCAGGCGGTATGGTAGTGCCTGTGGAAGAGGACAGGGGCGAAGTTCAGTTTCCTGCTGTTAATAAAAAAGGCGAGCTTTTTGAGACGCATCCTATTACAAACGTTGCCATAAAGGGTTTTAAGGTTCCCATGTGGCACGAAGCTGTAAATTTGGTAAAAAGAGCCTCTTCGGTTGTGCCTCAGGTTGGTCTTGTAGGTTGGGATGTTGCGTTAACTGAAAAAGGCCCTTTGATTATTGAGGGCAACGATTTTCCGGGCCATGATATTTACGGTTTACCCCCTCACCGAAAAGATGGCATTGGAGTATTGCCTAAATTTGAAAAGATACTTAATAGTTGATTTCCATTGATTCAAGCACCGTTTATTCGGTGCTTTTTGTTTTTGTATTATTAATCATTTATTCATAACTTGACCGATAAAAACGTATATAATATAAAATATGTTATAAAATGTCGAATTTTCTTTTAAAAAAGGAAGATGCAGTATGCCAAGTAAAAAAGCACCTGTTGATTTTACAAAACAGATGAAAAAAGAATATACAATCATCGCTCCCGATATTTTTCCTACACATATGGAAATTTTGCAGGAGCTTTTCAAAATGCAGGGCTACAACCTTTTTGTTGCCCACTATGAAGGCAAAGAGGTTATTGACACAGGCCTTAAATATATGCACAACGATATGTGTTATCCTGCAATTTGCTCTACAGGTCAGCAGATTTATGCTTTGCAGTGCGGCGACTTTGACCCCAATAAATGTGCTCTTATCCAGTTTCAGACAGGCGGCGGCTGCCGTGCATCCAACTACATCTGGCTTCTGAGAAAAGCTCTTAAAAATATGGGTTGGGGTCATATTCCTGTTATTTCATTAAGCCTTACAGGTATTGAGAAATATTCGGGCTTTAAATTTACTTTGCCTCTTATGCTCAAAGCCATTATGGCGATTATTTACGGTGATATGCTGATGCTTCTCAAAAATCAGACAACACCCTACGAAGTTAATAAAGGTGACACCCGAAAGGTTCTTGATAAATGGGTTCAAGAGATTGTTTCTCAGTTTAAAGGGGGCAAAGGTCTTTCACCCAAAAAGTTCAGAGAAAACTTAGAGGGTATTGCCAAAGATTTTGCGGATATTGAGATTAAAAAGACCCCTAAAATCAAGGTAGGTATTGTGGGCGAGATTTACGTTAAGTTTTCGTCTTTCGGCAACAACGGACTTGAGAAGTTTCTGGAATCTCAGGGAGTTGAGTATATGGTGCCGGGTGTGCTTGGATTTTTCCAGTATTGCTTTGCAAATATTGAAACCGACTATAAATACTACGGCGGAAGCTGGTGGGTTAAGCAGGGCGGTAAAATTGCAGAGTTTGCCGCCGCTAAGGTGGAAGAGGTTATGCTTGACGTGCTTAAAAAATATCCTCAGTTTACTGCTCCCGCACCTTTTAAGCATATAAAAGAGCTTGGTGAAAAGGTAATAGACCGAGGCGTTAAAATGGGTGAGGGCTGGCTTCTTCCTGCAGAAACTGCCGAGCTTATTGAAAAAGGCTATTCAAACGTTATATGCACTCAGCCTTTCGGCTGCCTGCCTAACCATATTGTAGGCAAGGGTGTAATCCGCAGTATGCGTGAAATTTACCCCAATGCCAATATTTTCCCCATCGACTTTGACGCAGGAGCATCAAAGGTAAATCAGGAAAACCGCATTAAGCTTATGCTTTCTGTGGCTCAGGAGGAAATGAACCTATGAAAAGAATAGGTCTTGATGTAGGCTCCACTACCGTTAAGTGCGTGGTGCTGGATGAAAATAATCAGATAGTATTTTCTACATACAGACGCCATTTTTCTAAAATTTCAGAAATGACGTCACAGCTTTTAAATGAAGTGCATTCTCAGACCGGCGACAGCGAAATGTTTGTTGCAGTCTCAGGCTCTGCAGGTATGGGTATGGCAAACGACTTGCACCTGCCTTTTGTGCAGGAGGTTTACGCTACACGTAACGCCGTTAAAAAGCTTTGCCCCGATACAGACGTTGTAATCGAATTAGGCGGTGAGGATGCAAAAATTCTTTTCCTTTCAGGTGGCTTGGAGGTAAGAATGAACGGTACCTGTGCAGGCGGTACGGGTGCATTTATTGACCAGATGGCTTCCCTTCTCAATATAACTCCCGAGGAGCTTAACGAGCTTGCTAAAAATAAAGAGAAGGTTTACACTATTGCATCCCGTTGCGGTGTTTTTGCAAAAACCGACGTTCAGCCCCTTATTAATCAGGGTGCCAGAAAAGAAGACATAAGTGCAAGTATCTTCTATGCTGTGGTTAATCAGACTGTAGGCGGACTTGCTCAGGGAAGAGAGATTAAAGGCAATATCCTTTATTTGGGCGGACCACTTACCTTTATGTCTGAGCTTCGCTTAAGCTTTGACGATGTGCTTAAATTAAAGGGTACTTTGCCCGAAAATTCCCTTTACTTTGTTGCTTTGGGTGCGGCTTTTTCTTCAGCCGCAGAGGTAAAGAATATTAAAGACCTTTCTAAAATCATCGAAACCTACAGCGCTAAAGGGGGCTACACAAGCTGTCGCAGACTTTTTGAAAATGAAGCTGAGTACGAGGCGTTTAAGGAAAAACACAGAAAGGCTTCAGAGGGTATTAAAGAGCTTAGCGAGCCTGAGGGAGAAATGTTCCTTGGTATTGATGCAGGCTCAACCACCGTTAAGTGTGTACTCTGCGGCGAAAACGGTGATATTTTCCGCCCTTATTATACATCCAACAGCGGCAATCCCGTGCCTGTTATAAAGGACTATCTTATCAGTCTTTTCAAGGATTATCCTGACCTCAAAATCAAATCTTCAGCCGTTACAGGTTATGGTGAGGATATAATTAAAAGTGCCTTCCATGTAGATTACGGTATTGTTGAAACCATTGCTCACTATACTGCCGCCAAAAAGTTCAAGAGTAACGTTGACTTTATTCTTGATATCGGCGGTCAGGATATCAAATGTTTTAAAATCCGCAATGGTGCTATTGATAATATTTTCCTGAATGAAGCCTGCTCATCAGGTTGCGGCTCATTTTTGCAGACCTTTGCTCAGGCTCTTGGATACTCTGTTGAGGAGTTTGCACGCCTTGGTTTGTTTGCCGACAGACCCGTTGATTTAGGCTCGCGTTGCACAGTTTTTATGAACAGCTCCGTAAAACAAGCTCAGAAAGACGGTGCCTCGGTTGAAAATATCTCGGCAGGACTTTCTACAAGTGTGGTAAAAAACGCACTTTATAAGGTTATCCGCTGTGCAAAAGCTGAGGATTTGGGCGAAAATATTGTTGTTCAGGGCGGTACTTTCCTGAGCGATGCCGTGCTGAGAGTTTTTGAGCAGGAAATAGGCCGAGACGTAATAAGGCCTGCCTATTCTGCCATTATGGGTGCCTACGGTGCCGCACTTTACAGTATGCAGAAGTATAAGAAAAAGGGTAGGGAGTCAAAGTTAATTTCCTTAGCGGAATTATTAAACTTTAAGCACAGCGTTAAAGCAATTACCTGCCACGGCTGTGAAAATCATTGCCGACTTACCGTAAATACCTTTGGTGAGGGCGATAAATACATCGCAGGCAACAGATGCGAAAAGCCTCTGCAGAACGCAAAGGGTGCAAAAACTTACAATCTTTACGAGTATAAAAACAAGCTTCTGGATGCTTACAGAGAGCTTCCGCTGCTTGAGGGTAAGCCTACAATCGGTTTGCCTTTGGGACTTAATATGTACGAGCTTCTGCCTTTCTGGGCAAGCTTTTTCTATGAGCTTGGCTTTAACATAAAGGTTTCACCCAAGTCTAACCGCAAGCTTTACCTTAAGGGTCAGCACACAATCCCTTCAGATACAGTCTGCTATCCTGCAAAGCTTATGCATGGTCATATTGAGGCTCTTGTTGATGAGGGTGTGGATGCAGTATTCTACCCCGATATGACCTATAATCTGGACGAAAAAATGGGTGATAACCACTTTAACTGCCCTGTAGTTGCTTATTATCCTCAGGTTATCAAGTCAAATGTTGGAGCTATAGAGAAAACCAAGTTTATCTCAGACTTTATCGGCCTTCACGATAAAAAGCAGTTTGAGGTTCATATTGCTCCTATCTTGGAGAAGCACTTTGAAAAGTTTGATAAAAAGAGTATTAAACGTGCCTCAGATAAAGCTTACGAAGCATATAACAAATTCTTCTCAGATGTAAGAGCAAAGGCAAAGGAATACCTCGAAATTGCCGAAAAAGAGGATTTGCCCGTTATTGTTCTTTCGGGCAGACCATACCATATTGACCCTGAAATCAGCCACGGCATTGATACTCTTATATGCTCAGAGGGGGCGGTGGTAATCACCGAGGACTCTGTGAGCCATATGTATGAAAAGTTCAGAGTAAATGTGCGTAACCAGTGGACATACCACGCCCGCCTTTATGCTGCCGCAAGATTTGTGGCAGAGCATAAGAGGGGCCACAAGGTGAATCTGGTTCAGCTTGTATCCTTCGGCTGCGGTGTTGATGCTGTTACTACCGACGAGGCACGCTCTATTATTGAAGAGGGCGGAAAAATTTACACCCAGCTTAAAATTGACGAAATCTCAAATATGGGCGCCGTTAGAATTCGCCTGAGAAGTCTGCTTTCTGCGGCGGCTGACAGAAATGATTAAACAAGGGCTTAAAATTGAATAAAATATGTTAAAAATGATACCTCTTTTTCTGTTGACATTGGCTCGAAAAAGGGGTATTATTTCGTAGGTTAAAACCAGAATAAAATAGAAATCAGGCGATTTAGTATGACAAACGTAGTACTTTGTCTGGGTGTTGCGATTCTTGCAGGACTTTTAATGACAAGACTTTGCAAACCCTTAGGACTTCCTGCCGTTACAGGTTACCTTGTGGCAGGCATTCTTATCGGCCCCTACTGCTTAGGTCAGTTGGGTATTGACGGGCTTGGCTTTACAAGCCTCCATTACGTTGAGAGCCTTTCGGTTATTTGTGACGTTGCCTTGGGCTTCATTGCCTTTACAATCGGTAACGAGTTCAGATTAGCTCAGGTTAAGGCTATCGGCAAGCAGGCGGCTATTGTTTCCACCTGTGCGGCTTTACTTGCAACAATCCTTGTTGGCGGCGGCCTTCTTATTATTCATCAGTTTATGCCGGACGTTGTAAGCGTTCCCACAGCACTTATTATGGGTGCCATTGCGGCGGCTACTGCTCCTGCGGCAACAGTGATGGTTGTTAAGCAGTACAAGGCTAAAGGCCCGGTTACCACAATACTTTTGCCCGTTGTAGCACTTGATGACGCTATCGGTCTTATTATTTTTGCAGTTTGCTTCGGTGCGGCTAAAGCATTTGCAACAGGCTATCTTAACGTGCTTTCTTTAGTGCTTGAGCCTATTATTGAGATTGCAGCATCCCTTGCTGTTGGCTCTGTTTTAGGTGCAGGCCTTGCATTTGTTGAGCGTTTCTTCCATTCAAGAAGCAAACGTCTTTCATTAACTGTTGCTTTTGTTCTTTTAGGTGTAGCTATTTCCACACTTAAGTTCAATATTGGCGGTATTCATGTTGGCTTCTCGTCTTTGCTTCTTTCAATGATGATGGGAACAGTTTTCTGCAACCTTTGTGACTTTTCCGAAGAGCTTATGGACAGACTCGACCGCTGGACCGGCCCTTTGTTTGCGCTTTTCTATGTAATTTCAGGTGCGCATCTGCGCTGTAAATTAATAGTCCTAATATACCAATAAACCAGATGATTCCGGCCATTGCCAGCAAAAACTGTATCACATCTGCATTGGTAACATATTCTGCGGATGTATTGCCTGTGCTCTG
>JAFTIP010000005.1 GCA_017456845.1 Ruminococcus sp. | reverse complement strand
TGCTACGAACTCATTGCAGGGCATATCATAGAGGTGCTGGGGAGTATCAACCTGCTGAATGAAGCCGTCCTTCATAACAACGATACGAGTACCCATTGTCATAGCCTCTGTCTGGTCATGTGTAACGTAGATAAATGTAGTACCAAGTCTCTGATAGAGCTTGTTGATCTCAGTTCTCATGTTAGCACGGAGCTTAGCATCAAGGTTTGAGAGAGGCTCGTCGAGAAGGAATACCTTAGGATCACGAACGATAGCACGGCCAAGAGCAACACGCTGACGCTGACCGCCGGAGAGAGCCTTGGGACGTCTGTCAAGATACTCTTCAATACCGAGGATTCTTGCAGCTTCTTCAACTCTTCTCTTGATTTCTTCCTTAGGAAGCTTTCTGAGCTTAAGGCCGAAAGCCATGTTATCATATACAGTCATATGGGGATAGAGAGCGTAGTTCTGGAATACCATTGCGATATCTCTGTCCTTAGGAGCAACGTCGTTGCAGAGAGTGTCGCCGATATAAAGCTCACCCTTAGAGATATCCTCAAGACCAGCAATCATTCTGAGAGTTGTGGACTTACCGCAACCTGAAGGACCAACGAGGATGATAAACTCCTTGTCTTCGATTTCAAGGTTGAAGTCTGTAACTGCGGTAACGCCGCCGTCGTAGATTTTGTAAACATGTCTCAATGAAACATTTGCCATAATTATTAACCTCCATGTCTGCCTACTTCGTATGACAGGGCAGAATACTTATTTCATACGATAATAGTGTAGCACTTTTTTTTCGACTTTACCATTATTGAAATAACTAAAGATTTATTAAATATTTTATGTAAAACGAACACAAGAGCAAAAAAACGCCCGATTTATTACCTTATTTTTGACATTTTCAACAGTTTGCACAGGTAAAATCATACAAACGCGGTTATTTGTGCCCCTTCCTGCAAGGTTGTAAGATGAGCTGCTATGACCTCTTCGTTATATATGTAAATTACCGCATACAGCCTTTGCCCCGAGCTGTTTTTGTTTTTTAGCTTAAGGTACCTTTCCTCTACCCTTTTGCCGGAAAACTTAAGGATATTAAGCCCGATTTGGCTCTGCAGCTTCTGATACTCGAGTAAGATTTCGTCGTCTTTGCTTGGCAAGGTAAGTTCCCTTGAGCTTACCTGACTCTGAAAATTCAAGGAAAACTGACTGAGAAATCCGCTTACCCCTCCTGTTTCTTTTAAATCGAAGGAACGGCCTGCGTTCTCGGGGCTATCAGAAATACAAAAAGAAAGAACAACCGCCAAAACTGCAGTTACCGCAATCGCCAAACATATGAAAAGAAGCTTTCTTTTAAGCCTTGTGTCAACCGTTACAAAACACACCTGCCTCACCTCATAAAACTATATGAGGAAACACAAGCCCTTTATACCCCTGCTTTAAATATGATAAGGCTAACTTCCATACTCATTATGAAGCTTTATTGTGAAGATTAGGTGCAAAAATATTATGCATCCGCCTTAAAACAAAAGCTTTTCCAAATCCTGTGCACTGTCGGCAAACACCGAAGCACCCTCTGCCGTCATTGTCTCATAGGTTCCGTAGCCGTAATTAACACCTATAAAATCAACATTATTAAGCCTTGCACCCTTGGCGTCAAACTTTGTGTCGCCAATCATAACCACTTTATCTGAGATTTTTCCACCCAAAACGTTAACCGTGTAAGGAATAACCTCTTCCTTTTCTTTGCGAGACCCATCCGGAGCAGAACCGCACACAGCGTCAAAATATCCTGTAATTCCCAAAAAATTACACACGTTGTCGGCAGGCTTCTGCTGTTTTGATGAGCAAACGGCAATTTTTGCGTCGCTCTCATAAAGTTTTTTAAGCAACTCCTCAATTCCGTCATAAAGCCTGTTAGCTTTTAAACCGTGGATTTTGTAAAAATCCTGATAAATCACCAACGCCTTTTGGGTATCCTCTGCACTAAGACCGCATAGCCCTGAAAAGGTATCAGCAAGAGGAGGCCCTATGAACTTGGAATAATCACTTAAATCTGGAACAGGCTTTGAAAGTTTCTGAAGAGTAAGCTCGATGCACTTTCTTATTCCCGGGGCACTTTCTGAAAGGGTTCCGTCAAGGTCAAATAAAATGTAGTCATATTTAGGCATAAGTTTTACCATTCTTTCTATAATATACTTGTTTATTCAACTAATTTATGTTATACTATTATACTACACTTCCCAAAAGTGTTTTTCAACAGATTTTTGAAATCAGGTGACAATTTGTCAGAAAAAAAGCGGATTCACTTTATTGATGAGGTCAGAGGCTTTTGTGTAATGTGTATGGTTTTTTACCATGCAATGTTCACCATGGGCTTTATGTTCGGAATAAAAACAGCTCAGGACATGTTCTTTTTCTTCAATCACATAAGTCCTGCGTTTGCATTTGCTTTTATAATGATGTGCGGTATATCCTCTACTTTAAGCCGCTCCAACTTTAAGCGAAGTCTGCCTATTTTAGGTGCCGCTTTTGCCGTAACCTTGGTGTCTTTGTTTATAACCCCCGATGCACCCATAATTTTCGGAATACTCCACCTTTTAGGAGCTTGTGTTCTTTTCTACTCTTTTACAGAAAAGCTTTTTGCAAAAATTCATCCTGTATTAGGGCTTTCGGTTTCTGTGGCTTTATTCCTTCTTACTTATAACGTAATAAATGGTTATTTAGGTTTTGAAGCACTTTTTAAAATTAACCTTCCCCAAAACCTTTACCAAAACAACTCCCTTTCTTTTTTGGGCTTTGTAAGAGCAGACACAGCTTATTCCGATTACTTCCCCCTGCTTCCTTGGTTTTTTGCTTTTATTACAGGAACTTTTGCAGGCAGACTTTTAAAGGGAAGATACCCCGAATTTATGTACAAACAAAGGGTGCCCTTCTTTACGCTTCTTGGCACCAACGCTTTTATTATTTATGTAATTCATCAGCCGATAATTTACGGCGTTTCTTATATTCTATCACTCTTTGGAGGAATTTAAAATGAAATTAGGTATTGTTATATACCGAGGATTTCATACTTCTCCTTGTAGGTGATATATATTTTTATAAACCACCATATTTACTGAGTTTGTAGTATTTTACACTTGATAAATCTGCATATATATACACATAGATAAATACCGAAATGGCGTAAAAGTGGCGTAGCTTTTTAGGCACACTTACAACCATAGTTAGAGTGGGAAGCAAAGTGTAATTTTTGCTGAATTTACATTATAACCACCCCAAAACAATTAAATCTGTAAATAACAAAGCCAATGAACAGAAACGAGAATGTTCATTGGCTTTATCATTTATTCAGTATGATAGTGTAAAACAGGTAAAGAAGGTAACTGTTATGAGATACTCAAAAGGTCATATTCATATCCACCGATATTTATAATAATATAATCTTCTGTATGTTGACTAACTCCGATTTCTAATCCTCTTAGTTCGGGAATATCATTGAGCAGTTCTAGCAAAGTCTGAATTGAAAGTACATATTCCTCATTCCAAATGTTAGTTGTAGCATTAACTTTCTTCTTTAATTTCTTCATGTATATTCTCCTTGATATTAACTAATTCAATCTGTACATTCATCTCGGTTAGATGTAAGCCTGTATTGCAAAGGTAGCAAATGTTTTACTTTACTTAGCAAGTAAACTTATTACAGTATTTTTCTGACTGTAATTATAAAAGGTTAGATATAAAAATATCCCCCCGACGGTTGTCAGAGGGCATAGTAAACTATCTGTTATTAAAATCTATTATGACGACTTTTTCTTAGCTGTTTCCTTGTGGTTAAGTCGGACAAATACTTTGCATTGTTCTATACAAACATACTGTTGTTCGGGTGTTATACACCTAAATGCACGGAGCATTTCTTCCTCTTGGAGAGTGGTATTTTTACCCACATGAAAATCCAAGAGATAATCTATGGAAACATCAAAATATTTTGCAAGCATTTTCAAGGTGGCAAAGTCAGGCTCACGAGTATTCTGAACATAACTGCTGACAGTAGATGGAGCAATATTCAGTTGAGACGCAAGTTCTTTCTGTGTAATATCTCGTTCTTCAATCAACATACGAAGTCTATCACCAAAGTTCATTATTATCACCTCGTATATATCTTAATAGTAAATATAAAAATTTTTAATATACAACACGAATTGTGTTGACGATTTACAAAACGAGTAATATAATGTAGATAAAATTTACTATATGGAGGTAAATGTATGTTAAAAGAAAAGACAGATAATACACAAGCTATTGAATACGAAGTAGTAAGAGAGAAGAATAATAAATTCTTCAAAATTCTAAGCATAGTTTTAATAATCTTACTTTTACTTAGTATGTGCGGAATTGGTATATTTACATTCAAGAATAATTCAGGAGAAACAAAAGTAGAAAATGGTCTTTCTGCCTATGAGTTAGCCGTTAAATACGGTTATGAAGGCAGTATACAAGACTGGCTTAATTCTCTTAATGGGAAATCAGCATATGAAATTGCAGTAAATAACGGATATTCAGGTACAGAGAAGGAATGGTTATCTTCTTTAGAGGCTTCTGCAAGTCAGGAAGGAACTACTATTAAAACAGCTTCTTTTTCTTCAAAGGGAGAGTTACTTATTACATTATCCGATAATACTGTACTAAACCTTGGCGTTGCTGTCGGTGCTGACGGCAAAGACGGCACAAACGGCATAGATGGTAAAGATGGTCAAAACGGCTTGAATGGTGTTGACGGAAAAGATGGTATTGATGGTAAGGATGGCTTAGATGGTACTAACGGTCAAGATGGTGTAAACGGAGTTGACGGTGTTGGTATTACTAATGCAAGCATTAATGATGACGGTCAGTTAATACTCAGTTTTTCAGATGGCAAATCCGTAAACCTCGACAAAGTAGTTGGTATGAACGGAACTGATGGTGTAAGTGTAACAAATTCAGAGATTAATTCTAATGGCGAGTTAGTTCTTACATACTCCAATGGTCAACGTTCAAATCTGGGTTCTGTTATAGGTAAAGACGGCAAGAATGGAGCTAATGGTATTGACGGCGAAAATGGAAAAGATGGTATCAGTATTTCATCTTCTGTTATAAATGCGTCTGGTGAACTTATTTTAACTTATTCAGACGGAGCAACATCAAATCTTGGTAATGTAATTGGTTCAGATGGACAAGATGGTGCTGACGGCGTAGACGGTAAAGATGGAAATGACGGTATAAGTGTGACCAATGCCGAAATCAACTCAGAGGGCGAATTAGTACTTACATATTCAAACGGGCAACTTTCGAATGTCGGTGTTGTTATTGGTGCTAATGGCAAAGATGGAGTAAATGGTACAGATGGCAAAGACGGTATTGACGGTAAGGATGGAAAAGACGGCTTAAATGGTACTGATGGTGTTAACGGTAAGGACGGTATCAGCATTACAAAATCTGAAATCAACTCCAAGGGAGAACTGATATTAACTTATTCAGACAATACTGTTGATAATCTCGGTGTGGTAGTTGGTGCTGATGGCAAAAACGGTTTAGATGGTCAAAACGGCATTAACGGTAAAGATGGCAAAGACGGAGTTAATGGCACAAACGGCAAAGATGGAAAAGACGGTGTTGATGGTCAAGATGGAAAAGATGGCGTTGGCATCAACAACATCACCATAAACGACAATAATGAGTTAAAAATCACTCTGACAAATGGCACTGAGTTGAATCTCGGAACAATTAAAGGTGCAGATGGTCAGGATGGTAAAGATGGCTTGAATGGTCAGGACGGTAAAGACGGACAAGATGGCAAGGATGGATTGAATGGCGTTGATGGTAAAGATGGCATAGGTATTACAGGCACAACAATAAACAATAACGGTGAGTTAGTTATAAATTATTCTAACGGAACATCTGTAAACCTCGGTATTGTAAAAGGCTCTGACGGACAGAACGGTAAAAATGGCGTAGACGGAGCTGATGGCAAAGACGGTCAAGATGGAGCTGATGGTAAGGATGGTACAAACGGTGCAGACGGTCAGGATGGTATCGGTGTTGTAAAATCTGAAATCAACAGTTTTGGGGAACTTGTAATAACCTACTCCAACGGAGATTCTGATAATCTTGGAATAATAGTCGGTACGAACGGCAAGGATGGCGTTAATGGTTCTAATGGCGAAGATGGAATAGGAATATCCGAAGCTACTATAAATAATTTCGGTGAGCTTGTCTTGACATATTCAGACAATACATCTGTAAATCTCGGTGTTGTCGTAGGTGCGAATGGTCAGGATGGTAAAGACGGCATAGATGGCGAAGATGGTCAGGACGGCATAAATGGTGCTGATGGTGTTGATGGAGAAGATGGTATTGGTATCAAAAACTCCGAAATCAACTCGGATGGCGAATTAATTATAACTTACTCTGATGGTAATTCTGTAAATCTTGGAGTAATTGTAGGCTCTGATGGTAAAGATGGAATAAACGGCATTAACGGAAAAGATGGTTTAGACGGACAAGATGGTAAAGACGGAGTGAATGGTTTAGATGGCAAAGACGGAGCAGACGGTAAGGATGGACAAGATGGTAAAGACGGCATTGGTATATCTAATGTCGAAATAAACTCCAATGGTGAACTTGTACTTTCATTCTCTGACTTGTCAAGTGTAAATCTCGGATGCGTAGTTGGTAAAGACGGCAAAGACGGAACCGATGGTATAAACGGACAAGACGGTAAAGATGGCTTGAATGGTGCTGATGGTAAGAACGGCAAAGATGGCTTAGACGGTGCTGATGGCAAGGACGGTAAAGACGGAGCAGATGGTAAGGATGGGATTGGAATATCTAATGTTTCAATTTCTGATGATGGTATACTAACTGTTGAGCTAACAAGCGGAACATCATTAAACCTTGGTAATATCAAGGGAATTGACGGTCTTGGTATCTCAAAGTCAGAAATAAATGCCGATGGAGAATTAGTCTTAACATATACTGACGGCAATTCAACCAATCTTGGCAAGGTAATTGGTGCTGATGGTACAGATGGCAAAGACGGAACTAACGGCACAAATGGTACGGATGGTAAGGACGGAGCAAACGGCATTGATGGTGTAGGCATTACCAATGTTGTGATTTCTGAGACTGGTAATTTATCTGTTGAATTGTCAAACGGAACCATCCTCAATCTCGGTAACATTAAAGGAGCTGACGGCATAGGTATAGTTAAATCGGAAATCAACACCAACGGCGAGCTTATATTAACCTACACAAACGGTGAATCATCTAATCTTGGCGTTGTGGTTGGTGCAAATGGTACTAACGGAAAAGACGGTGTTGGTATTACTAATATGACAATCTCTGATGATGGTGATTTGAGTGTAGTTTTATCAAGCGGTACTGTACTTAACCTTGGTAACATTAAAGGCTCTGATGGCATTGGAATTTCAAAGTCTGAAATAAACTCAGACGGCGAACTTATCCTCACCTATTCAAATGGCGAAAGCAGTAATCTTGGTGTAATTACAGGAACAAACGGCAATGACGGCAAAGATGGTGTAGGTATAAAATCTGTTACATTATCTACATCAGGCGACTTGAGCATTATCCTTACTGATAATACAGTTTCCAACCTTGGTAATATAAAAGGCGAAAAAGGTGACCAAGGCGAAAAGGGCGAGAAAGGTGACAAGGGTGACCCTGGTGCAGATGGTAAGGATGGCAGAGGAATTGCCGATATGGAGATTATCAACGGAGAGTTGATAGTGACATATACCGATGGCGAAATTGACAATTTAGGGTCAATTACACAATCCGATGAAGTAGACTATACAAGTTACTTAGATTTTGTTTTGTTGTCTGATAACACCTATGGTGTAAAGGCGTTATCCAATGTACAACTTCCTGAAACAATTACAATTCCTGAATCACATAATCAAAAAGCTGTAACTGTAATACTTGAACAGGGATTTGCAGAACATTCAGAGATAGAAACTGTAAACATTTCTTCTTCAATTACTACCATAGAAAATTATGCGTTTAATGATTGTGCTAAGTTATCTTATATAACATTACCATCTGGTATTGAGAAAATCGGTAGTTATGCCTTTAACAATACTTCACTTTCAAAAATCACTATCCCTGCAAGTGTTACACACATAGGTGCATATGCATTTTATAATACTCCTCTGACATATGCTGTATTTGAGGATAGCACAGGTTGGAATGGTCTTAGCTATACAATTTCTTATAGACCTTCTGCTGGTGGAAGTGTAACATCATCCACTCACAATTATTCCCTTAAAAATTCTTCCGAGGCTGCTTTAGCTCTATGCGGAGATGTAGATATACCATATCAAACCTATGTTCCAGCATATAGTCAATTTCAGACATTTTATAAAACTTGTAGTTTTTATAAAAACGACTGGACAAAAGATTGATATAGCATAAGATAGATAATAGCAATTCACCCTAATATAATCACCCTGATTTTATTTTCAGGGTGATTTTTTATTATATGTAATTTCTATATAAAATTTAACATCTCTTTATTCTTATATTACTCCTCATGGGATAACAACCTAAAATCGAGTAAAAATCAGGCTGAATATATAAAATAAACAGTTGACTTCATTTCATTTATATCTTATAATACGCAACATTATTTTATCGGAGGTGTTATTTTAATGATATACGGCTATGCAAGATGTTCTACAAATGAGCAGTTGCAAGACATCAACCGACAGGTCAGGGAGCTGAACAAGCAAGGAGTTTTATATGATAATATCTACTTGGAGTATGAAAGCGGACTAAAGGAAAACCGAGCAGAGCTTAACAGGCTCTTAAACGGCGTAAATTTTGGCGATACGATTATTTCTACTGAAGTTAGTAGAATTACCCGAAGTACTAAACAACTTTGTGAGATAATAGAATTTGCAAAAGATAAGCATATTAAATTAGTGTTGGGTAATTTTATTGTTGACTGCACGAAGGAGCTTGACCCTATGACTGAGGGTATGCTGAAAATGATGGGTGTGTTTAGCGAGCTTGAGAGGAATATAATCAGTCAGAGAGTTAAAAGCGGTATGGAGAATGCTAAGGCAAAAGGCAAGAATATTGGCAGACCTCATACTACAGCCGAAGATATACCGAATGTATTTTACAGACATTATCCCAAATATAAGAACGGAGAGATTAACAAGAAGGAATTTGCAAGGCTTTGCGATGTTTCCTACCCCACAATTTATAAATATCTGCGATTAGTAGACAGTAAAATATAGCAGCCGCTGAAGTTGAATTTCAGCGGCTGTTTTTTATTTACTTGTGTTAAGTTATTTCAAAATCCGAAAGGTGAGTATTTATCCAGTTCCTCACAAGGCAAATCGGAATACTTATAGGAATCACAAATATCATCTAATAACTCCTCAAAAGCTCGTACAACAGTATAGCGAACAACATCAATATCCATTTTAGACATTCTACTTTCATTCAGACAAGATATTAATACTGGCAACCGAAAGTTCAGTTTTTCTAAAAACTCTCTGTTCTCCAATATTAAATTAATCACCTCCGAAGATACCTCACCCCTGCATTCTGGCACTCTATTACATACAGACAGATTCTCCATGGCTAAATCAGACAAGCCAAATTCTTCTCTAACTTTATGAGCAGTTTCTTCTTTGCGACGAGTATCGGTTAAACCAAGCAAATAATCAGCTGACATATCTGTATACTCACACAACGAATAGAATGTATCCAGTTTAATGGTTTTCAATTTACTTGATTTACTCTTTTCATTGGAAGCTTTTTTATAGCTGTAATAGGCACCTCCACTAATAGGAAAAACTTTACCTCCTACATCTCCAATACTCTCGAGGAATTTAGCCTTACTGAAATCAGGTGTCTTTTCCCTCTCTATCTCTATACACTCATCAATTTTTCCATCTAATTCAGCTACTACCCTCTTCATAATCAACATCAAGTCAAAATCTCTTATAGCCATAGAATTAACACTCCAATACTAATTTCAATAAATAACAACCATAAATTCATATTAATTTGAATTGCGATATTAATTATACTCGTGGTAGACTGTTATTGTCAAGACACGGATGTTTAGCTAAATATCAATCAAATCTCAAATATATCAGGAGGTACTATTTAATGACTATCAACGAGATACTATCACATTTTCCAAATGTGAAGGCAAAAGGCAGAAGTCAAACAAGATTTGAATGCTGTTGTCCTGCTCACGATGATAAACACCCAAGTTGCTCTCTCTATATAAATGACGATTGGGTTAATGTTCATTGCTTTACAGGTTGCTCAGAAGATGAAATATTAAAAGCAGTAGGACTTACTAAGAAAGATTTATTCATAGGCACTAAGGAGGTAAAAATGCAAGCTATTAAAACAGCATATAAATACTATGATTCTGAGGGTACTCACACATATACAAGAGAGAGGGTAGACAATCCCGACAAGACCAAGAAATTCTACTTCAAAAAACCTGACGGAAGTTACGGTATAGGCGATATTAAACATCTTCTATACAATCTCCCTGCTGTTCTTTCAGCCGAAACTATCTACTTCGTAGAGGGTGAAAAATGTGCTGATATTATAAACAGTCAAGGTTATGTAGCAACTACCATGGATAGCGGAGCTAATTCCGTATGGTACCCTGAGTATGCCGAATGGCTGAAAGGCAAGCAAGTTATCATCATCCCTGATAATGATAAACCGGGTATGATGTATGCTGAGAATATAAAATCTCATATTCCTTGGGCAGTCATAAAAACTCTTCCTGACTTGAAAGAAAAGGAAGATATATACGACTGGTTAATGTCTGGACATACAATGTCTGAAATATATAACTTACCTGAATTTATTGTTGATAATTCAGTCGAGGAATCTACATCAAAAGATAATGTTAATTCCAAGGTTTCAACAGAGGGAAAAACACAAAGTGAGATTTTACTCAACTTGGTCAAAGAAGAAAACATAGAGATGTTTCTTAATGAAAATCACGATGTGTTTGCGGTTATCCCTGTAAATACTCACAAGGAAACTTTGTCTGTTGAAAGTCAGGAATTTTCCCTGTGGTTACAACAGATTTTCTATCAGGCGACCGACAAGACTATCCGAGCAGAAAACTTAAAACAAACTATATCTGTTTTATCTGCTGAGGTAATGTTCGGTGAGAGAAATTACACAACACTATACAACCGAGTAGGAAAATATCAAAATGACTTTTGGTATGACCTGACAAACTCCGATTGGGAAGCTGTCAGAATATCAAAAACAGGTTGGTCTGTGACCGATGAAACACCTAAGCTGTTTTGTCGATATAGACATCAGACAGAACAGGTTAAACCTCAAACAGACGGAGAAATTACCGAGATATTCAAGTACATAAACATGACCAAATTCATAACATTATTTTTGTGTTGGTTGGTATCCTGCTTTGTTCCTGATATTCCTCACCCAATGCCGATATTTTACGGCGAAAAAGGTGCGGCTAAGAGTACTACTTGTACTTTACTTAAAAGGCTAATAGACCCTTCGGCGTTAGATACTTTACAGTTAAGTAAAGACGAGCGTACTTTAATTATTAACCTCCAACAACATTACTTCCTTCCGTTCGATAATGTATCTACCATCAGTAATGATGTAAGTGATATTTTATGCCGAGCAATTACAGGCGGTGCTGTTCAGCAGAGAAAGTTGTTCACCAATGGTGAGGACTATATATTCACATTCAAACGATGTCTGAGTGTAAACGGCATTAACAATGTTGCAAATCGTGCAGACTTACTTGACCGTTCTATTATGTTTGAGTTGGAGAGAGTTTCCGAAGAAAGCAGAAAGGAGCTCGGCAAGGTATACGAGAGTTTTGAACAAGCAAGACCAAAGCTGTTGGGAGCATTATTTAATATTCTCTCAAAGGCTATGGAAATATACCCCAATGTTGTTCTTGGCAAATTACCTCGTATGGCAGACTTCTGTCGGTGGGGATATGCTATTGCCGAAGCAATGGGCGGATATGGAGAAGAGTTCTTAAAGGAATATGCAGAAAACCAAGGTATTCAAATCACTGAAGCTATCAACGCGGATTCGGTGGCATACCTTATCGTTGAGTTGATGAGGTTTTTACCCGAGTGGAGAGGTAGAATATCAGAATTGTTGAAGAAGTTGCAAGAGCTTGCTCAAACCAACGGTATCAACACCAATTCCAAAACTCTTCCCAATGCCCCAAATGCACTTTCTCGCAGAATTAAAGCTGTGAAAAGTAATCTTGAGGCAGTAGGTATTGAGTACCGAATCGAAGATAATCACTCTGACGGTACCCACATAGTGCTGATAAACAACAATTTATCACCATTACCTTCATACTTTGTAGATACCCAAGCTATATGGGGCGTTTCTAATGGAGATAAAAATGGAGATGTGGAAACCACAGTAAATTCATCACCAGTCGAAGAAACCGCAGACAATAATATCTATGGTGATAAGGACGATAATGGTGATGACGATTATATTGTTGATTTTTAATAGGAGGCATTGATAATGAATAACACAACCCCAATCCCCATTCCGCAGAAGGCGGTACTATCAATCAGAGAGGCTGCCGAATATACCAACATAGGTATTAACAAAATTGACAGCTTGCTCAGGACACCAAATTGTCCGTTTGTGCTGTTCGTAGGAACGAAGAAGTTAGTTAAGAGAAAGGAGTTTGAAAAATTCATCAGTAGTCAGTTAGTAATCTAACTACTACATACAAATTATTTTAATAAAACTATTGAGGAAAAGGAGCTTTCATGCTATAATGATTAAGTATGTCAAGCTCTTTTTCTCTCTTTAGAGTGAAAGGAGCTGTAAACTATGGGAAAAGATTTGAAAGGCAAAGAGCTTGGTACAGGTCTTTCTCAAAGAAAAGATAAAAAATACTCAGCCAGATATGTTGCGAAAAGTGGAAAGAGAATTGAGAAGTATTTTAACACTCTACCCGAAGCAAGGAATTGGCTTGCAGATGCGAAGTATGAGGATTCACACAGTACAACAGGTATTACTTCTACTGTTACCGTAGAAACTTGGTTTAACTACTGGTATGATAATATAATTGTGGATTTATCCCCTAATACTCGCAGAAACTACAAAGAGAGATACAATATAAATATCAAGCCTGTTATAGGTAATATGTGTATGTCAGATGTCAAACCTATGCACTGTAAAAAGGTACTGAATGATATGTTGGATACATACGCAGGGTCTACCATAAGGCAAACATACATTGCTATGGGTACTATGTTCCGTTCTGCTGTGATGAATGATGTTATATCCAAACATCCTATGGACGGTGTAAGATATACAAAACCTGTCAGGTCTGCAAGTGACCATAGAGTTTTGAGCATAGAGGAACAGCAGAAATTCCTTGAGGTAGCTAAATCTTCACATAACTATTACCAATATGCTCTTATCCTTGAAACAGGGCTGAGAACAGGCGAGATTATTGGTCTGACATGGGATTGTATAGACTGGGACAAACATACCCTGACTGTAAATAAAACCTTAGAATTCAGGCACAAACAACATATATGGCGTGCAGGTCCACCTAAAACATCAACAAGTTATAGGACAATCCCCCTGACAAAGCGAGCTTATGAGTTACTCTTGGAGCTTAAAGAAAGACGGAAAACTCAAAAGCTGTCTGAGGAGTTATCTCAAACACTTACTTTCACCGATAGAAAGACAGGACAATCTTCTTCCCTGACTTTAAGTGATTTGGTGTTTATAAATTTCAGGACAGGTATGCCTGCAAAGAACAGTTCTTATGATACTCACCTATATAAATTATGTGAGGTAGCAAAAATACCACCATTTTGTATGCATACTCTCAGACATACTTATGCGACAAGGGCTATTGAGTGTGGCATGCAACCTAAGATATTACAGAAATTACTTGGTCATTCAAGTATACAAACTACTATGGATACATATGTTCATGTGACAGATACTTCTATGGCAAAGGCAATACAATTATTTGAAGTAAATAACTCCCAGTTTTCAAACTAATTGGCGTCGAAATGGCGTAAATTTGAGTTTGGAAACCTGAGAAACCCCATAAATAAAGGAGATTTGATATAAAATGAAATTAGGTATTGTAGGCTTACCTAACGTAGGCAAAAGTACACTTTTTAACGCAATTACAAACGCAGGTGCTCAGTCTGCAAACTACCCCTTCTGCACAATTGAGCCCAACGTAGGCATTGTTTCTGTTCCCGATAAGCGTCTGGATAAGCTTGCCGAAATGTATGACCCCGACAAATACACCCCTGCAACAATTGAGTTTGTTGACATTGCAGGCCTTGTAAAGGGTGCATCAAAAGGCGAAGGTCTTGGCAACAAGTTCCTTTCAAACATCCGCGAATGCGACGCTATTGTTCACGTTGTAAGATGCTTTGAAAACGACGATATCATCCACGTTGAGGGCAGTGTTGACCCCTTAAGAGATATTGAAACCATCAATCTTGAGCTTATCCTTTCTGACGTTGAGATGATTGAAAGAAGAATCGACAAAACAAAGAAGCTTTTAAAGGCAGACAAAAAATATCAGGTTGAGCTTGACTTTTTCCAGAGAGTTCTTGATGCTTTAAACGAGGGCAAGTGTGCACGTGCCGTTGAATGCTCTGATGACGAAGCCGCCCTTCTCTCTGACGTGGCACTGCTTACAAACAAGCCTGTGATTTACGCCGCAAATATGAGCGACACAGATTTTTCATCAGGTATTCAGGACAATGCACGACTCAAACGAGTTCAGGAATTAGCCGCCGAAGAAGGTGCGGCTGTGCTTCCTATCTGTGCTGAAATTGAGGCAGAAATTTCCGAAATGGACAAAGAAGATAAGGAAATGTTCCTTTCTGATTTAGGCCTTGAGCAGTCAGGCCTTGACAGACTTATTAACGAATGTTACTCACTTTTAGGTCTTATCTCTTACCTTACCGCTGGCAAACAGGAAGTAAGAGCATGGACAATCAAAAAAGGCACCAAAGCTCCCGGTGCTGCAGGTAAAATCCACTCCGACTTTGAGCGTGGTTTTATCCGTGCCGAAGTTATTGCTTACGACGACCTTATTGCATGCGGCAGTATGACAGCCGCCAAGGAAAAGGGCCTTGTACGAAGCGAAGGCAAAGAATACGTAATGAACGACGGCGACGTTGTACTTTTCAGATTTAACGTATAAAACGCAATCAAACAAACTTATACATACAAAGGCGGTGAGAGAATGACAACTGAAAACCAATCTCAGGCAGTTAACACAGAACCTGTAAACGCAATTCCTGCAGTTTCAAAAAGGCGGACGGTTTTTGCCAAAACCTTTGGTATACCCGGTTTTATATTTGCTCTTGTATCAATGTGGTTTACTGTGGCTCAGTCTTTAGTAGCAATGACCGCCTCAGGTATTGCTGAAATAATCGCCGCAAGATTATTAAGAATGTCGCTTTCTCAGATTATGAACATACCTATGCTTTCTATGTGTATGTGCTCTATGATGTGGGCAATGTTCGCCATAGCCTTGTGTGTACTTTCCCGCTTTCTCGGAACGTCCACTAAGCTTAATCAAACAGGCTTTATACTTTCCATTGTGTCGGTAATCTGCTCTGTTTCTCTCACCTGTTTTTCAATAGTATATATGATTTTAACCTGATTATTTTAATTTCTTTGTGGCTTTGTTACATTGACAAGGCCACTTATTTTTTAGTATTATTATATTAGTCAAGAGATTGACGGATTTTTATTATATGAAAGGGGTTCTCGAAATGGATTTCAAAGCTGTGTTTAATTTTAAGCAGAGAGTTGCAGAGCTTATCTCTCTCTTTAAAAACATCAAAACTTTTGATTTTCTCGGCAGACTCAAAAACATTTTAAAGGACATTCCCGGTCTTGCTGCTTTAGCAGGCGCTACGCTTATGTTTATCGGTGCATTTTTGCCCTACATTTTTGCAGGCGTAGAATTCTGGGGAATTAAAGAATACTCATACGCAAACCTTTTCCAGTGCGGTGGTTGGTACGTATTCTTTTTCACACTGGTTATGTTAGGCCTTGCTTACTTTAAGCAGATTTTCTGGGCAGGTCTTACATCTGCACTTTGCCTTACAATTACAATTCTTCAGGGTATTGTGGTTCCTTTAAGTTACAAGGTTGCTGAAGGATACTACTTTGGTACTGTTAAGGCAGGCGTTCACGTTGGCTGGTTCTTTATTCTCTTTGGTGAGCTTGCAATTATCGGTGCTTTCGTTCTTAAGTACTTCGTAATGAAGAAAAACGAGACTCCCGCTGTAGAAGCAGAGGCAACTGCTGTGGCTGAGGCTCCTGTTGCTCCCGTTACTGAGGCTCCTGTAGTTGAGGCTCCTGTTGCTCCCGTTGCTGAGACTCCTGTTGCTGAGGAAGCTCCTGCTCAGGCTGAGTAATTAATTTAAAACACAAAAAATTACACCGTAGGCTTACTTAAAAGTCTACGGTGTTTTGTTTGCTTTATAAATCAAGTATTAATGAATACCCGCCGTTAAGGACGGTAGTCTCAATATGAAACCTATCCAAAGGCGATTTGCCCTCCTGTGGCTAACAGGCAAAAAAAAACGACCACCCTATTGGGTGGAAGCTCTTATGTGTTGGCATCTTCCTATTTTCCCAGGCCGTTGCCAGCCAAGTATTTTTGGCACTACAGAGCTTAACTTCTGTGTTCGGAATGGGAACAGGTGTACCCTCTGCGTCATCAACACCAACTATTAATTTGTGTCGCTCTCTTCAAGCGACTTCGTTATTATACACCGTGAATCTGAAAATGTCAACACTTTTTTGAAAAAATTTTTCAAAAATTTTTTCCTTACTGTTTTTCCCTGTAAAAACCTCAAAAACAGACGATTTTATTTGACTAACCGTCGAAAAAATAGTAATATAAGTTTATAATAGAGTAATTTTGTCTTTTATAAGTTTAATATCAGTTTAATTACGGAGGTTACGTTATGAAAAAATCACGTGTTTTATGTGCCTTTCTGGCTCTTATACTCTGCCTTTGCTTTGTACTTGCAGGATGCAACGAAAAAAGCGGAAACTATCCGGTAACCGTAGGTCATACAGAGTTTAAAGAGAGCCCTGTTAAAGTGGTTGCTCTTTCTGACAATATTGCAGACATTATCTGCTATATGGGATATGCCACAAAGCTTTCCGGCGTAAGTGACAGCTGTACCCAGACTGAAATCAGAGAATATGTTACTTCTGTAGGCGATGAAACCGCCCCCAATACAGACCTTATTGTAAACTCAGGTGCTACGGTGGTGTTTGCTGACTCCACCCTTGACGAAGCTGTAAAAACAGATTTAGAGTCTAAGGGCGTTGAGGTTATAAAAATGCTTTATCCTCAAAATGATGCTCAGCTTAAAAGTCTTTACGAAAATATCGGTGCTATTTTAGGCGGCAATACCGAAGGCCGTGAAAAAGGCACATCTGCTTACGAAAGGCTTATGTCTATTCTTACCTCTGCTACCGACGAGGTTGCTACTGTGGCAACTTCCAAAACCGTTTGCTACCTTTATCTGGAAAACGGCAAGCTTTGCTCATTTACAGGCAAAATTAACGACGGTATGGTACTAAGCTTCTTAGGAGCTACTAACGTTGCCGCAAACTTTACTTCAAAATATACCGACGAAAGCATTTTAAAGCTCTCTAATCCGGACTATATTTTCTTCGATAACTCAGATGTTATGGAAATGCTCACCTCAAATGAAAGTCTCAAGAATTTAAATGCCATTGCAAAAGGCAACATTTTTGAGCTTAAAAAAGATGAGCTTACACGTCACGGTGAAAGCATTATAAAGGTTCAGAGCTTTATGCTTTCCTCGATGTTCCCCAATTTTGTTGATGCTCCCAAGGTAGATTCTGAGGACTTAAGCTCAGCTTACGGCATTACCCTTACTGAGGATATGAGCTTTAAAACCGGCGATGACAACGAAAACGTAGTAGCAATTCAGCAGCGACTTGTAGATTTAGGCTTCCTCGATTTAGAGGGCGACGAACCTACAACCTACTTCGGCTCTATGAGTGAAGAGGCTCTTAAAGCTTTCCAGAGTGCAAACTCTCTTGAACCAAGCGGCATCGCAAGCTATGAAACACTTAAAAAACTTTTCAGCTCTGACGCCTTAGGGGCAACAGGCGAGCCCTTTGTGCCTGAGATAACAACTCCCGAAACTGAGCCTGCTACTTCTGCGGAGTCTGAAACTCAGCCAACAACTGCAACTGAAAACAACACCGACACAGACGCTCCCATTACTATCACCGACTCAACAGTTTACCAAAGCGGTGATGAGCACGAAGACGTAAAAGCGATTCAGGAAAGGCTCGTAGAGCTTTTGTACTTAAGCTTTGATGAAGGCGACAGTCCCACAACCTACTACGGCGCAGGCACAGAAAACGCAATTCTCAATTTCCAGGAAAGCAACAACCTCCCCGCAACAGGTGTGGCTGATGCCGAAACCCTCAGAGTTTTATTCAGCGAAGACGCTAAAATTCCCCAATAACACAAAAAGGAGTAGCTTCTCTAAAAGCTACTCCTTATTTTTATGTTTTATTCTGCAGAGGCTGTGGTAAACGCTTCTATATTATCTGTTACAATAATCTCACGGTCTACTCTTGCCGTTCGGTTCATATCGTCGGTTACATAATATGAAACCACGTATTTTCCTTCTTTGTTTACGTTAACCGTTCCGTCGGTATTGATTTTGCTTGTAATGTCGTTACCGCAGGTATCAACAGCAGTAACACCCTGAAGCAAGTCGAGTCCTTTACCAACTTCAACCGCTACGTATTCAGCTCCCGAAATTACAGGCTTAAGCTTATTATATGGGTTTTCTTTTGAGTTATCTGTGGGGTCATACTTAAGGCTCTTGGAATTTTCCGTAAGCTTCATAGAATTTGGAACACCTAAGGGGTAGTAAACACTCTGATCATCCGAATTGATAATTCTGATTTCTGTACCTTCAGGGCAATTATCATATATCCATTTTGCATCTGCCACAGAAAGGCGGATATTCTTAGCCGTTGCATGAGTTCCGATTTTATTGTACTCCTCAACTATTAAGGTACTCTCATCCTGACTTTTATATGGCGATGACTGGAACATCAGCTCCTCACCAATATAGGAAGCATAGCGGTAATATTTATCGTCGCTAAGCAATACCCACTCGCTTTTTTCCGTAATTTCATTGCTTATCCATGTTTTTTTATCGTTTTTCTTGGTAAGAGGTCTTTCGCCTGTACTGCAAGCCATAGTTCTTACAGCCTTGTTATAGTACTGTTCTTTAGAGTTTATATCATAAGTAAACACAGTAACGGTACAGTTGTGCTCATTTATAATAATGGCGTAAAGGTTTTTGGAGCCCCCTACCATCTTGTTTACTTCAACGTGTTCGTCATTACCCGTAAACGCTGTTGAGTAAGACACAGCAGTTTTGCCAGCCTTTACTACCTCTATATCATAATCTATAGTAGCACTTTTAGCGTGAGCTGTAATAGTTGCCTTACCTGCCTTTACTCCGTCTACTCTGCCGTTGGAATCCACCACCGCAACCGCAGGGTTGTTGGTGCTCCACTTAACTTCATCCTGATAATCCAGCTTAATATTTACTTTAAGGAACTCATAGCCCCCTACCTCTATTCTGCCGTTGTAGTCAGCAATAGAAAAGCCCATGTTAACAGCTTCTTGCTCTGCCGTCATATCCCTTGGCGGGTCAAGCTTTACTGCACAGGCACTTAAAGAAAACAACAATGCACACAAAAGCAGTGCCGAAATAATCCTTATTTTCACAGACACTTTTAATGCCTCCTTACCAATTCTAAATAAAGTATATTATATTTTTCTTACTTAAGCAAGATTTTTTTGCAATATAGCCTTCGGTGTGATACAATGTATGAATATAAGCAAAGGAGGTAAGGCGATGGAAAAAGCAATATACTGTCAGGTATGCAAAAAATGCAACGGCTGTCAGCTTTCGAATCTGGATTACAAAAGCCAGATTAAATATAAGCAGTCAAAACTAAGCCATACCTTTAATACAGTTATCAAACCTCAGCGGATTATTGAGGCCGAGTCCCCTCTTAACTACCGCAACAAGGCCCAGATTGTGTTTAAAAAAGAAAAAGGCAAAACACGATTTGGCATTTATCAGTCTGCCGAAAAGGGTATTACCCTTACAAACAACTGTCCTCTGCACTCTGAAAAAGCCAACGAAATTTCCCTTACCCTTTGCAGACTTTTCGACAAATTCTCTCTTTTCCCTTTTGACTTCAGAAAGAGAAAAGGCTTTGTACGAAGCGTTGTTATCCGCGAAGGCTTTACATCAGGCGAGGTACTTTTAAATATTATTGCCACAAAAAACACTTTCCCGAAAGAAAAGGAATTTGCAAAAGCTGTTACCTCTCTGCACCCTTACATTAAAAGTATAATAATCTCAGAAAGCCAGAGCATGAAGCTTACCTCAGGAGGAAATCCAAGAGTAATTTTCGGCGAAGAGTTTATTACCGACACCCTTTGCGGACTTACGTTTAGAATAGGGTACAACACATTTTATCAGATTAACCCCGTGCAGACCCAAAAGCTCTACACCAAGGCAATAGAAATGGCAGAGCTTAAAGAAAGCGACTCTGTGCTTGATGCTTACTGCGGAATCGGTACAATCTCGCTTGCGTGTGCCAAAGAATGCAAACGGGTTACAGGCATAGAGCTTAACGAAAGTTCCATAGAAAACGCAAAGGAAAACGCAAGGATAAACGGCATTGCAAATGCAGAGTTTTACGCAAACGACGTTAAAAAACAAATTAAATTACTGCTGAGTAAAGGTGAAAAATTCGACGTCTGCTTTGTAGACCCTCCAAGAATGGGTTGCGACATTGAGTTTTTAAAAAACATAATAAACGCAGATATTCCCAAGATAGTTTATGTTTCCTGCAATATCGAAACCCAGATAAGAGACGTAAGATTTCTGATTAAAAATGGGTATAAACTTCAGAAGCAACAGGGTGTTGACTTGTTCCCCTACACAAAGCACATTGAGAGCATTGTACTGCTCCATAACACAGCGATATAAATTTCACTGTAATTTGAGATATATCTTTGATGTCACATGTCCCTTTAGGGACACGCGAAATTTATTAATAAAGGACAAAACATTATATGACAAAAGCAATAAAGCATTTTATTACAATTACCAAGCACCGCCATAAGGTTATTGCACACTGCAAAAAGGCAGGTATTTTATGGCAAGGCTTAAGACACGACTTATCCAAATACTCTCCTGCGGAGTTTTTAACAGGTGCAAAGCATTACTTAGGCACCCGAAGCCCCAATGAAGCCGAGCGTGAAAAATACGGCTACTCAAAGGCGTGGCTTCACCACAAGGGCAGAAACCGCCACCACTTTGAATACTGGACTGACTACAACAAAGCCACCAGAAAAGTAGAGCCTGTAAAAATGCCTTACAACTACTTGGCAGAAATGTTCTGCGACCGCGTTGCCGCCAGTAAGATTTATAACAAAGATGCCTACACCGATGCTCATCCTCTGGCATATTTTGAGCGTTCAAAGAGCACCAGATTTATTCACCCTGAAACCAGCGATGAGCTTGAAGAGCTTCTCAGAATGCTCAAAGAAAAAGGTGAGGACGTAACCTTTGCCTACCTTAAGAAAAAAGTTAAAGAATACAAAAAGACCAATAAATAATAAAAAGACCTGAGCTTTTCGGCTCAGGTCTTTGTTTTTGTTCAGATAAGCCCTGCAATCTTCTTCTGGATTGCTGTAGCGTCCCTTACATTTACTTTTCCGTTTAAGTCAAAGTCTGCAAGCTTCTTTTCGTCTTTGCTTAAATCCGTAAGCTTAGCAAGATACTTCTGGATAACCGTGGCATCACGGATATTCAGCTTACCGTCCATATTAACATCGCCTGTTGAAAAATCAGGCTCAGGCTCTGTTGCGGGCTCTGTCGCCTCGGTAGTCTCAGTTGGTGCTGTTACGCTTTGAGAAGGTGTTTCGCTTGGCTCGGTAAGCTCATCAGAGGCCGGTTCTGAGGGTTCTGTAGGCTCGGTAGAAACAGTAGCAGACTCTGCGGGAGCTGTGCTTTCCTCAGGCTCGGTAGGCATTACGGGATTTGTAGGTCTCACAGGATTTGTGGGAACTTGGGGCTCTGTGGGAGTTTCGTCAGGAGTTGCCCACTCGCCAAAGCTCTTATCTGTGAAAATTTCGTCAGCCTCTGCCTTTGTGGGGGCTGTGCCATACTGACCTGAGCCATAGTAATAGTACCACTCACCGCCGTAGGTAACCTTGCCTGTGAAGGAATTAATAAACTCATCTCCAAGATTAACCACGTAAATCATACCGTCGTAATTTCCACCTGAAACGGCAATATCAACGGTCTGCAAAGCGGCAGTATAAATGTCGGCATAAGAATCCATACCGCCGTCAAGATAGTTATTCCAGATAATTGTGGGGGTATCGGTAGCTACGTCGTAGTAATAAACGCCCTCTACCCCTGCACTTTTAGCTTCGTTACCCGGCCAGTATTCGCCGCTTATGGAGCCTTCCCACCAGTAAATACCGGCGGTGTGGGCGTAATCGTTAATCCACTCATCAGGCAGATAGAAGTAATATCTGTTTGTGCCGTAGGGCTTTTCTTCTTCAGGGAAAATAGGAGCAGGTTCATCCTTGGTAGCCTCATCCTGTGTTGCCTCGTCAAGTGTAGCTTCGTCAGCAGTTGAGCCGTTAGCAAGCACTTCGCCGTTGCCCACAGCATTTACCGCAAAAGCAAAAGCAGAAGTAATTAAAAGCATTGACAAAAGCACACATAATATACGTTTCATAAAAAATGCCTCCTTTAATGTTCAAAATTATCCTTAAACTTATAATAACTCAGCTAAAATCATAAGTCAATTGAAAAATAAAAAATTCAGCATTTTTTACGCTTACTAAGCGGATTATATCTGCCCGAAAAAAGGTAAACGGCAAACACAGCAAACAAAAGAAGGTTATGTAAAATCATACATCCCCAAGCCGAAATCAAGCCATAACCTAAAACTTGAGTACAGATAAAGGTACCTAAAATTCTTATACCCCACATACCAAGTATATTGGCTACAAAGGGCATAAGGGTTTTTCCCATGCCCTGCATCATACCCTCAACTATTATTGAAACACCATAGAAAGGCTCCGATAATGCCACCATTCTCAGTACAGTAGCACCCAAACCTATAACAAGGCTATCCTTAGACAACAGAGTCATCATCTTTGGAGCAAAGATAAAGAGAAGCCCCCCTGAAATTATCATAAGCACAACTTCGATAACTATAAGCATACGGCACAACAACTTTATTCTGTCCCTCTCTCCTGCACCCAAAGCATTTCCTGCAAGGGTTGCGGCGGCGGCCTGCATACCGTAGCCGGGAATGTAAAAAGCTGACTCAACGGTGTTTGCAATGGTATGGGCAGCAGCAGAAACCTCACCCAAAGAGTTAACCATTGCCGCAAAAGCCACATAGCCCATACAAGTGCCAAAACGCTGCAGGGCGTTAGGTAATGCCACCTTAAAGCAAGGTCTGAGTATCTCTTTGTCAAACTTAAAGCTCTGCCCCTTGGGGCTTACCTCGGGATGTCTGAAATATTTAATTGTAATTACCACACCGCCAAAAACAAAGGAAACGGCACTTGCTGCGGCGGCGCCTACCACACCCCAGCCTGCACCCAAAAAGGTTAGTTTAAAGCCAAAAAGTTCCACCACTCCTGTGGGATAAATCAACACAAAGTTTAAAATTACGTTAATAATATTTACAAATAGCCCCACAATCATAGGGGTTTTTGTGTCTCCTACTGACCTGAGAACCGTACCGAAAATTATAATGGCCGCACGGAAAATCATAGGCGAATAAAGCACAAAAAAGTACATTGCCGCCATATTCCTTATGTCAGGCTCAACCTGCATCCATACAGGGACAAAAGGGCTTAAACCCAAACATAGGATTGTAAACACAAGCCCGCAAATTACAGTAAGCAAAACTGCCTGAGAGCTTGCTCTTTTGGCAAGGCTCTTGTCATTTGCACCGTAAGCCTGAGAAATAAGGGCAAGAAAACCTATTCCCACCGCTGAAATCGTTGAGTTTACCAGCCAGTTAATGGTGGTGGTTGCTCCCACCGCCGCAGTAGCGGCTGTGCCCAAAGAGCCCACCATAGCGGTGTCTATGTACTGCACAGCCGTCTGCAAAAGTTCCTGAAGCATTGTAGGCCATGCAAGGGTTATTATAGAAAACAGCAAAGACCTGTTAAAAGCTTTTTTTACACTTTTTTCCATCATCACTTAAAATCACTTTTTATTCTTTCTCTTGTTTTTTCTTACAACTAAAACCACAATCAACGTAACACCGGCAATGTGAACAACCGCTAAGCCCATTACCGCGTAGGTAAAGCCGTTTGCGTTTCTCAGCAAGTCATTTGGAGCAAGGCTTGAGTAAACGGTTTTTCTGCCGTCGGCAGTCTTATAAGAAGCATTTACCTCGCCATTCATAGCCTTAAGATAAGCCGTGATGGCATACCACTCCTTAAGAGGTACAGAGCCGTTATATACTATGTGATTCTTAAGCTCAGCCGCCTCTAAGGGATTTCCGTTCTTATCCTTGGGAGTAATGGAAAGAAGTCCGAAGGATTTTTCTTTAACCGAGCCAAGCATCTGCCCTGCATACATACCCGTAACAACAGAGTACATTTTATCATCAACAATTTCTTCTTTTGAGCCGTCGTTTCTCACCAGATACGCTTTGTCAACCTTGTTGAAAATCATTCTGTTGGTGTTGAAGCTGTACTCAACGCCCGAAAAGAAAAGCTGGGCACTTTTCATAATAGGCTGTACAGAGGCATCAACCTCTAAAGCCGCCTTAAGCTCTTTGCCTGTTATATAAACCTTCAGAAGCTCGCCCTCGGTGCCAACACCTAAAGAAGCGGCGTTAAAAATATCGCTTACGGTTATATTGCCCTGAGGCAGGGTTTCACGGATTACGCCTGCGGCGGTAAGTGCCACGTCAACAGGCTCCCCTGTGGCATTTTCAACAGCCTTTTTGTAGGCATCGGCAAAAAGATTGCCCAAATCCGAATCGTGCTGAGTAGCGTAAACCTCATCCACCGAGTCAAACTTAAAGGGATTGTTTACAATAACCTCATCAAAAGAAACTCCATACTTTAAAAGGTAGTTTGCATCCACCTGCTCTTTGTACTCCTGCACCTTTTGAGCGATTTTTTCATCTTCCTTTACATTTTCGTCAATGGGAATAAGCTTATAATCGGTAATTGTGGCAGAATCTCCGTTAAAACTCATATTAACCACGCCGAGGTTTCTGCCGTATTCACCTGCCGAAACAATGTAGGTATCGTTAACCTTCTGAGGCTCAGAGAAGGTTGTGTGAGTATGACCTGAAACAATAAGGTCTATGCCCTCAACCTGCTGAGCAAGCTCATAGTCCTCGCCCTTGCCATCTTCTGTTCCGCTATGTGAAAGGCACACAACCACCGGCTCTCTGCCGAATTTTTCTTTGCATTCCTTTACGGCAGTATCCACCGTCTGCTGAGAAACCGCAGCGGCATCCTCCAGAATCATACCTGAGTTGGGGGCACAATCGTCGGAGTCGGTGCCAAAAATCCCGAAAAGCACAAAGCAAACTCCGCCTCGCTCTATAATCACATATTCCTTTACACCGTAATTCTCAAAAGCCGCGGAAATCTCTTTTATATATCCCTCCTCGCCTTTTTGGGGAGGAAGATAGTTGGCGTTTACAATCTGAGGCAGTTTGTCACCGCTTTTTACTGCGGCATCAAGCATTGAAGCCAACCCCTGAGGCAGATAGTCAAACTCGTGATTGCCAAAGGTGGTAGCATCATAGCCCATCTGACCCATCAGCCTTAACTCAAGGGCATCGCTGGCAAAACAGGTCTGAAAAAGGGAGCCCATTGAAAAATCTCCGCCGTCAACTAAAAGTGCGTCGGGGTACTTTTCTTTCTGCTCATTAATTGCGGTCATCAGCCTTGCGTAACCGCCGAATTCTCCGCCGTCCTCATCCTTTGAAGGCAGAAAATGAGAGTGCAGATCGTGAGTAAAAAGCAGGGTTACCTCCTTGCTTTCTTCTGCGGAAGCGGTAACCAAAGCACAGGCCAGAATCAGCACAGCAATCAAAGCCGAAAAAAATCTTTTTAAAACACAGGTCATATAAAAAGCCCCTTTTTGAGAGTATATGTATTCAGTATACCACTTAGCTCAGGGTGATGCAAACTTTACCTTGAAATATGAGAAAAAATATAATAATATAAAGTCAGATAGGATGTGGAGCTATGTGTAACAAAAGTTTTGACCTTGATATTTTTTCTCAGATTTTAAAGGAAGAGCTTGTGCCGGCAATGGGCTGTACCGAGCCTATAGCTTTGGCTTATGCAGGAGCAAAGGCGAGGGAGGTTTTAGGCACACTTCCTGATAAAATAACCGTTGAAGCAAGCGGCAGCATTATCAAAAACGTTAAAAGCGTTATTGTGCCCAATACAGGCAGCCTCAAGGGTATTCCTGCGGCCGTAAGTGCAGGCATTGTACTTGGCAAAGCCGACAAAAAGCTTGAGGTGCTCTCTGACATAAAGGAAAGCGAAATTCCAAAAATCAGCGAATTTTTAGAGAAAGCCGAAATCGAAGTAAAGCACCTTAAAAGCGACTTTAACTTTGACATTGTCATCACCGCAAAAAAAGAAGAAAGCTACGCAAAAATCCGCATAGCCAACGCTCACACCAATATTGTACTTATTGAAAAAAACGGCAAAAAACTGCTTGAAAGCAAGGTACGTTGCGAAAGCGACGAAGGTTTTACCGACAGAAGCGTGCTTTCAGGGGAAGCAATATGGAAGTACGTAAATAATGTTGACATAGAAGATATTAAACCTATTATAAAAAGGTAGATTGAATATAATACTGCCATTGCCGAGGAAGGGCTAAAAGGTGACTACGGAGCATCTATAGGCAAGGTTATCCTTAACGCATACGGCGACAACGTAAGAGACAGAGCTAAGGCTATGGCGGCGGCAGGGTCTGACGCAAGGATGAACGGCTGTGAGCTGCCTGTTATTATAAATTCAGGCTCAGGCAATCAGGGTATGACCTGCTCTTTGCCTGTTCTTGAATATGCCAAAGAGCTTAACGCAAGGGAAGACAAGCTTTACCGTGCATTAGTACTTTCTAATCTTATTGCAATTCACATAAAATCAGGCATAGGCAGGCTTTCGGCATACTGCGGAGCTGTAAGTGCAGGAGCCGCCGCAGGTGCGGGCATTGCCTACCTTTATACTGAGGATTACAAAACTGTTATGCACACCGTTGTTAATGCACTAAGCATTGTTTCGGGCATTATCTGCGACGGAGCAAAGGCAAGCTGTGCCGCCAAAATCGCTTCGTCCGTTGATGCAGGAATTTTAGGCTTTGATATGTACCGACAAGGCAAGCAATTTGTAAGCGGTTACGGCATTGTGGCAAAAGGCTTCGAGGCAAACGTCAAAAACATAGGCAGACTTGGCAAAACAGGTATGAAAACCACCGATGCCGAAATTCTCAGTATGATGATGGATACATAAAACAAAAGGTGAGACCCGATATCCTCGGCTCTCACCTTTTT
>JAFTIP010000034.1 GCA_017456845.1 Ruminococcus sp. | reverse complement strand
TATACATATTGGGAATCATAAGAAGAAGTCCCTGTGCAGCGGTGTAGGTTGTGGTGAGAGCACCTGCTGCGAGTGAACCGTGAACGGTACCTGCTGCACCTGCTTCTGACTGCATTTCTGCAACTCTTACGGTTGTGCCAAAGATGTTCTTCATGCCCGTGCTGACCACTGGTCAACATAGTCTGCCATGGGGCTGGAAGGAGTAATAGGATAAATACCTGCTACCTCTGTAAACGCATAGGAAACGTGGGCCGCTGCGTTGTTACCGTCCATGGTCTTTCTTAATCTTGCCATTGGAATAGTCCTCCTTTTTAAGATAAATGTGAAAAAAATCACATACTTTAAAATTTTCGGGTACACCCTTTTGTACCAACTAACATAATAACACTTTCTTCGTCTTTTGTAAAGTAGAAAAAGCCTATACCATTGACTTTTTATTGGTTTTTATGTAAACTTATGGAGGTAAGTAAAAATTTCTGTATTCACTTACTAATTAAAACCGAAAGGGTTGACCAAAATGCCTGACGATTCAGGTAATAAACTTAAAGATAATAAAAAGCGCGACGGTATTCTCTCTAAGCTTTTTAAAGGAAAAAGTCAGGAGGAAATTCAGCAGGAAGCAGAGGAAGAAATCCTCTCTTTAGTTGAGGAAGGTCAGGAAAAAGGCGTTATAGGCGACTCCACAAAAAACATCATCGAAAATGTTTTTGATTTTGACGACACAGTAGCCTCTGAAATTATGACCCATCGCACAGAAATGACTGCTATTGAAGATACCGCTTCACTATCAAACGTAGTCGATGTTGCAATCGAAAGCGGATATTCAAGAATCCCTGTTTTTAAAGGTGATATCGACACTATTGTAGGTGTGCTTTACGTTAAGGACCTGCTTCCCTTTGTAGGCTCAAAGGTAGAGGGTTTTAAACTTAAAAAAATCATCCGTAATGTTATGTTTGTTCCCAAAACAAAAAATTGCTCTGAGCTTTTCACGGAAATGACCAAGAAAAGAATTCAGATGGCAATCGTTGTGGACGAATACGGCGGCACCGAAGGCCTTATTACCCTTGAAGATTTAATTGAGGATATTTTAGGCAACATCCGCGACGAGTACGACAACGAAGAGGACGAGGTTAAAAAGCTTTCTGACAACCGCTTCACCGTTGAGGGCAGTGCCTCTATCGACGATATCGCAAAAGAGCTTGACCTTGAGCTTCCCGAAACCGACTGCGACACAGTAGCAGGCTTTGTGCTGGAAAATTTAGGCAGAATTCCTGAAGACGGCGAAACTCCTCAGGTAGAGGTAAACAACATCACTTTCAAAATAGAGAAAATTGAAGAACGCCGCATCCTTTCCGTAACCATTGAAAAATACGAACCCCAAGAATAAATAAACAACCGCTTCTTTTGCAGAAGCGGTTGTTTTTATTTAAAACTTCATTTTTTTAAAATAATACTGCTTATCTTCCTCGGTGATTTCTCTGAGCACTCTGCAAGGGTTACCTGCTGCCACTACCATTGGCGGAACATCCTTGGTAACAACACTGCCCGAACCAATAACCGAACCTTCCCCGATAGTAACGCCGGGATTAACAATAACCCCTGCACCAAGCCACACGTCGCTGCCGATTTTTACAGGTGCGGCGTACTCGGCGACTGTCCTCATTTCAGGGTGAATTGGGTGGCCTGCGGCAGAAATTGTAACGTTGGGAGCAATAAGCACGTTGTCCCCAATCTCAACCCTGTTGCAGTCTAAAACTGTAAGGTTAAAGTTTGCGTAAAAATTCTCGCCAACGTGGATGTTGTAGCCGTAGTCGCAATGAAAAGGCGGCTCCATATAGGCGTTTTTCTTACGAGAGCCGAAAATCTTTGTAATCAGCTTATCTCTCTTTTCGCGCTCATAAGGTCGTGAATTGTTAAAGTCATAAACAAGCTCTCTTACCCTTACTTTTTCCTCTTCAAGCTCAGGGTCCCAACCCACATAGGGGAGAATGTTAAGCATTTTTTCTTTTTCTGTCATAGGTTTATTCCTCATCTGCTGACTTTCCGAGCTGCTTCATTCTTTTATATCTGTAAAGCACGTTTTCTGCCCATTCGCGGTCGATTTTAATAAAACCGCTGATTTTCTTATCTTTGATTGCAAGCTCAGAAACTATTCCCACAGATTTGCCGTAAATTTCAAGGCGGGCAGACTGCACGTAAGGCTCACGCTCTTTGCCAACAAAGAAGGTAAAACCCATGGTATTTTGCTCTCTGTCATACATAGAAAGATAGCCTTCCTCTACATGCTTGAGGCCGTACTTTTTGGCTACAATCTCGCTGATAACCAGCTTTGTAATTTCTACCGCCATATCATCAAGACCTGACTCAAAAATAAAAACCTTTTCTTTAAATACGTTGAAGTCAGGAGCAAGACGCTTGCGGATACCCTTGAGCTTTTCGTACTTCTGCTCAAGCTCCACGTCCTCAAGCTGAAAACGGTCAGCCTCAGGGATAAGATAAACCATAAAGCGGTTTTTCATATCGTTATATAAAAGGGGATAGGTGAGCCTTGCCTCATAGCCGCAGGCAGAGCACCTCCACTTCAAAAGTTTTTCATCCAGAACATCGCCTCTGAGCGTTGGCTCATTGGTTGCATTTATGCTCATAAAAAGCTTTGCGTCTGTTGTTTCGCTGCACTTTGGGCAGGCGATTTTTTTGACAACTACATTTGCCATATTCATATACTCCTTAGAAAATATACTGTAATTATACCATAAAAAATCTCTTAAACCAATAGGCTGACAAAATTTTTATTGATTTTATAGTAAAATAGTGAGATAATAAAAAGGTAAACAAAAATACAAATCCACAAAAGGAGTTTAATTATGCTTAATACATGCAAAGAAATTTTCTTTTTAATGTGCGATATGGCGGAAGAAGGGCTTGAGAAGGCTCGCATCAAGGCCCAGCAAAACCGTATCCGCGAAATTATCCGCGTTGACGAAAAAGAGCTTGAGTCAGTATACGCCAAAATCGGCAGAATTGACGTTTCAGGCAAAAATAATAGTAATCGTGACCAGCTTATTAACGAAGCAAAGCGTATAGAGGCAAGAATTTTAAGAGCAGAGGTCCGCCTTGAAATGCTTAAAAATGCTGCTTCTGTTGACGAATGCACACGTGCTTTTGAAGAAAAGCTTTTGGATACCGCCGAAAGCGTTAAAAAAGCTACCTCCGAGAAAGCCAAGGATTTAAAAGAAAAAGCAAAGATTAAAGGCGACGACCTTAAAGAAAAGCTTAAGGATGCATCAGTTGACTTAACCGCAAAGGCTGAGGATTTCACAATTAAAGCCAAGGATAAAGCGGCAGACCTTTCCATAAAAGCAAAAGAAAAGGGTGCAGAGCTTAAAGAAAAGCTCCCAAAATCTGCTCCCAAGGATGTAGCTGAAAATTTAGATGCCGATGAACAGGTGCTCGATAACGTTGATGACATCTTAAAGCGTATCGAAGATACTATAAACTCAGTAGATGAAGAGAGTGCCGAGGAATTTAAATTTTAATCTTAATATACAGAAAAAGCCTTGCCTGTTGGCAAGGCTTTTAATTTTTACCCCAAAATGGTTTGAAGAATCGGTATAGTTCTTACCAAATCGGTAACGATTTTTGAGAGCACTCCGCAAACCACACCTACTACAACGCCGCCGCATACGTCAGAGAAATAGTGAACTCTTAAGTATACTCTGGAAAAGGAAATAAGGCTTGCAACAATAAGTGCAGGCAACCAGATAATAACGGTGCAATTTATCATAAGACCCACCGCAACGGAAATACTTGTGGAAGTATGACCCGAAGGGAAAGAGGAGTGTCGGGGACTTCTGATAATAAGCTCGTCCTGACTTAAAAGCTCAGAAGGTCTGGTTCTTCCTACAATATTTTTAATAAGCACCTCACCAATCATAAGCCCGAAAAACATCGACATAAGTATATTAAGGCCTACGTAGCGGTAATTTTTGCTTATAAAAAACGGTACCGAAAGTATCCACCAAAAAACACCTGCATTACCCATCATGGTAATAAGATGAACTATAATATTGTTGGTTCTTGAGTGTAAGGCTGTCACCGTATTGAGCACGTGCTTATCAGCCCTTGCAAACAATTTCTTCACTTTAAAAACTCCTTTAAGGCGGATTTACACTTCACAAAGAGCCTTAAGCTCCTTGATTTTCTCCTCTGCGTTCTCAGCTTTAAACACGGCTGTTCCTGCAACGGCTACGTCAACGCCTGCCTTAGCGGCTACAGCAATTGTATTATCGGCAATACCGCCGTCAGCTTCAATTAAAAAGTCAAGCGAAAGCTCTTCACGCTTCGCCTTTAACGCTTCAACCTTCGGCATCATATCCGCCATAAAGCTCTGACCGCCAAAGCCCGGCTCAACTGTCATAACAAGAACCATATAAAGGTCGGAAAGATAGGGATAAACGCTCTCTACAGGAGTATTGGGCTTAATAACCAAACCGGGTTTAATGCCAAAAGACTTGATTTTATCAATAGTTTCCTGAATGGGTGAGTCGCTTTCAACGTGAAAAGTAATAATATCGGCACCTGCTTTAGCAAAGTCCTCGATATACTTCAAGGGCTCTGAAATCATAAGATGTACGTCAAAAGGCTTTTCGGTGTATTTTCTTACAAACTTAATAACAGGAGCACCAAAGGTAAGGTTGGGCACAAAGTGGGCATCCATAATATCAAGGTGCATCATGTCGGCACCTGCCTTGTCCATTCTGGCAATTTCCTCGCCAAAACGTGAAAAGTCGCAGGATAAAAGTGAGGGAGCAATAAGCATAATTAAGCCTCCTTAGGATTTTTGAATAAGGGGAGCAATAACTGAAGCCGCACCCCAGAAAATAACATAAAGCAAAATCTTAACAGAACCCAGAGAATGAACCCCTGAGCAAAGAACAATTGCTGCAGTAATAAGCACGCCCAAAATAAGACCTATAAGCTGAATAACAACAGAAAGTGAGATATTTGACTTCATTCTTACACAGCCTGAAAGAGCCCTTAAGAATGGCAGGAAGGAGCCACGGGTAGCAAGATAAGCACGGGAAGTATCCTCTTTCTGAGAAGAAACCTCCTTACAAACGTTGCCCAGACCTGTAGAAAGAACCTTTACACTTCTGAAGAAAATACCGAAGTCCTCGGCTATTTTCTCTGATGTTACGTTAGGGTCAGACGTACGCACCAGCATATTGATGCCGTTTGCCTCAGCACGCTGAAGCTCTTCGGCAATTCTTAAAGTTGAGCTGTAGGTTGTAACAAACATAGCCACGGCCTTACTGCCCTTTGCAAAGTAAGTTTTCTGTCTGCCTTCTCTTACGTATTGCTCTTCGCCCGAAAGAGCAGGAGCAGTTACGCCGAATTTTTCCAGAAGCTCTGCCGTACCAACCAAAAGCCGCTCGCCGTTTACCCAACCGACTAAGCCAAGCTTGTCCTCATACATAACGCTTTCAACCTTGGGAAGCTTGCCGCCGTTGTTATCCACAACGTTGTCGAAAATTGACGCAAGGGGAGAACCTGCTTCTCTAAGCACAGCTGCACAGGCAATAAAGCTTTCGGTAATTTTGTAATTATCAAAGGCTTTTACGCCGTTAAGGGTAATACTTCCTGCAGGATACAGGTCTGTGGCATCAACCATAACTGCCTTTGTATCGCAGAACTGCCTTACAGAAGGATAGCCTGCAATCATAGCATTTCGTGCCAGAACCTCACTGCAAAGCTTGTGCATGGGAAGATTTACAGAAAGCAGGTTTGCCACAGGCACACTTACAGCCGTCATAACAGCCAAGGCGGAAAATGCACCGAAAATATCTCCGTGGGAAAGTATACCGTAGAGAATACTTACAAAAAGCGAACAAAGAATTGCAACAGGAGCAACCTTGCCCGACATATCTTCAGCAGGGTCGGGAGAATAGGAAATTTTAAGGTAATCGGAAAGGAAGTCGCTTTCAACCTGATAAGCCACAATAGGCTTGCCGATTGTTCCGCTCATAAGCTTTTTGGCAATATCCTCGTTTACATATATCTTGCCCGAATATGTAGGAGCTTTTTGTGTAATAAATTTGAAATTTTCCTTAACACGGAGAACCATAAACAGCTTGCCAAGGCAGTTTGCAAAAAGCAAAAACGCAGTAATTACAGCGTAAAGGTGCATGTTGCCCTTTGAAAACTGAGTGGCTGTGAAAATAGCAATACCGCCCTGAATAACACCTGCAATAGCCGCAATGGCTACACCTGTGTCGGAATTTCCTTTAAATTTTTTAAGGGGAGCAAGTCCGTTTAAAATGGTAACTCGGCAGAAGAAGCAACCGCTTAGCAGAAGCAACGTACTTACAAGAGAAAATACAATTGCAACTGCATCGGATAAATTTTTGCCGATAACGGTATTTACAATAGAAAGTGCAAGGAGTAAAACAGTAATAACACCCATAAACATTGAGTTTATAAACATTTTACGGATATTTGAGTTAATCTCCTGCATAATTGTTGAGGTGTCCTGACGGCTTTTGTAATCCTCAATCTGCACGGTTTTTTCGCGGAAATCATCGTTATCATCTTCATCTGAGCTGAAAAAGCCCGCAACCCTGCCCATAAAGCTGTCAGCAACCTTTTTCGGGGTTTTCTCTTCTTCCTCGATTTTTTCTTCCTCAGGCTTTATCATCTGAGAAATTACAGGGTTTGGAGATGCAATATACTTTTTATACTCATTCTCAACAACTGCTGAAAACTTGCCTGCCCTTACGTGAACCTTCTCAACCTTACTTTCGTGCTGATAAACAGGCACACGTGAAACAATTGTCTGAGCAGATGAAACAGGCTTTGCTTTGCCAAAAAGCTTTTCAAATTCGCTTTCTTCCTTATCCTGTTCTTCCTTGGGCTCTTGGTCTTTTGGTGCCTCAGACTTTTGTAGGGATTCTTCATTTTCCTGCTCAGCTGCTGAATCTATATCAATATCAATAGTGTCGATATCCTGAATCTGTACAGGCTTAACGTTAAAGTTGTCAACGTTTTCTACAATGTCCTCAGAGATTTTTGTACCTTCCTCATACTCGGGAGTAAGGGTAACAGATACCTCAGGCTCTTTTTCTTCCTCTATAGCTTCTTCAGAAACTTTTTCCTCAGGCTTTTCCTGAGTTTCAGCTTCGTCCTCGTCATCCTCTATATCAAGGGGATTCTGATTTGTGTATCTTACTTCTTTGCTGGTATTTGAGTAAATTTCCTCAGCACCTGCAGTAGCTCTGTTACGCTTAACCTTGTTAAGCTTCAAGGCTTCCATTTCCATTTTCTCTTTTTCAGAAAGATAACGTGTTTCCTCAATAATGGAATCTATCATATTATCTTTTTTCTGCAACTCTTTTAACTCGTCGCTCATATTTTCACTTCCTGTCTAAACTAAGTTATCTGCTGCCTGCTACAGCATACATCAGCACACCTGCGGCAACCGAGGCATTAAGGGAATTGAGCTTGCCCTTCATAGGCAAGGAAACAATCACGTCACATTTTTCTCTTACCAGTCTGCCTATGCCCTTGCCCTCATTGCCTATAACAAGAGCTACCGCACCTGATAAATCGCACTTTCTGTAATCCTCGCCGTTCATATCAGCACCGTAAACCCAAACTCCCTTTTCCTTTAAAGTGTCAAGGACCGCGGGAATATTGGGAACACGAACCACAGGAACGTATTCAACAGCACCTGCGCTTACCTTACCAACAGTAAAGGTAAGGGATGCACTCCTTCTTGAAGGAATAATCACACCGTGAGCACCCGAGCACTCGGCAGTACGGATAATTGCACCCAAGTTATGAGGGTCTTCGATTTCATCCAATACGATAATAAAGGGGTCTTCTCCTCTTTCCTCGGCAAGAGCAAAAATATCATCGAGCTCTTTATACTCGCAAACAGCAACAACTGCCGCAATACCCTGATGGGTACCGTGGGCACACATAAAATCAAGCTTTTTGGGGTCAACCTCTTTAATGCGGATTTTCTTTTCTCTTGCCTTTGCAAGTATGCCTGTAATGGCTCCGCTCTGATTTCCCTTGGCAACAAGCACCGAGTCAATTGCTCTGCCTGAGCGGATAGCCTCTGAAACAGGGTTTCTTCCAAATATTATATCGTCACGCTCAACTCTTTCATTTTTTGTCTTTTCCATATATATTCCCTTTCCAATCGACATTCTTATACATAATAATCATACCACATTAAAAGCCGTTTGAAAACAGGAAATTTTATTTTTTTTAATTTTTATCAAAGCAAATCAATATTCTTAATCCCGCTAAGAGCAAAGGCACCAATATCTATGTTTTTAGGCACTACACCATACTCTCCTGTTATTACATCACGAAAAATCTCAGCCTGTGGCGGAAAATACGAAAAACACAACAGGCTCATTAAAACAAGGAACAAAAGCATAACGGAAGTCAGGAAATATTTTTCTATTTCTCTTTCGCTGCAATAAAGCTTGTATGACACCAAAAATCCCACAATCGCCGCTGAAAATCCAATTAGCAAATCCACAATAAGCACAGGCTTTTTTGTAAAAAAAGTATAAAAATAATAAGTAAGGGGAATAAAAATCCCCTGTGCAATAACTCCGGCAGTTTTAGCCGCTACAAAACGTTTAAGCAGAGGTCTTGCCCATAAAAGCTCAATAAAACCATAAAACAGATAAGCAATGGTAAAAATCTTTATATGCTCCCATACACTTTCATTAACCGCACCAAAAAGGGACGTAAGCACATTGGGGCTTAGCCTGTAAATAAAATGAAGCAGGCTTGCTATTGTAAATACAATAACAGTACCTGCTGTTTCTAACCTTAACAAAAGTTTATTACGCATAAAATAACCCCCGATATATTCTTATAAAATATATTCGGAGGATTTGTAATTAATGATTAATATTCAGAACAACACACCTATAAGCATACCTGTGCCAAGGCCCGCCAGTACAGGCGGAATACTACGCAAAAACCAGTAGAAAAACGTTCTTTTTCCCTTTATGCTTGAAGGTGTACCTACCTCAGCAAGAAGCTTTTTAGCCTCTTTTCTCAGCACGGCTTCTTCCACCTCTTCGTACTCCGGCCTTACTAAAAGAAAAGCCTTTTCATAATAAATGTTTTCTGTATCCGTTACCTCTATAATTTTGTGGTTAATTCCTTTTATCATAATTTCCTCCCAAAGTTTATGTAAATATATTTGACATAAAAACAACGGCTTATGCAAAACATAGGGAAGAAAGGGTGATTTATATGATTAAAAGGATTGGAAAATATACAATTAAATTTTTAGACGAGCCTCTTATTTCAAGCTACTCCTCAGTTGTTGGAAAGCTTGAGGGCGAAGGGCCTTTAAAGGAAGGCTTTGATAAAATAATTTACGATAGCCACGCTATGAAAAATACGTTTGAAGAAGCTGAAAGCCATTTTCAGCAGGAAGCTGTTTCCCTTGCACTTTCCAAATGGGGCGGCAAGGCAGAAGATGCAGACTTTATTTTTGCAGGAGACCTCTTAAACCAGTGTATGGCTTCCTCCTTTGGAGTAAAAGCCTTTAACATTCCTTTTCTCGGGCAGTACGGGGCTTGCTCAACCTCGGCACAAAGCCTTATTATGGCGGCAGCCTTTATTGAAAGCAAGGCGGCAAAGGTAGCTCTGGCGGTTACTTCGTCTCACTTTTGCTCGGCAGAGCGGCAGTTTCGCTTTCCTCTGGAATATGGCGGAGTTCGAACACCAACAGCACAGCGAACCGTAACAGGTGCAGGTGCTTTTGTGTTAGAAAGTGCCGAAAACCCCGCCAAAAGCGTAAAAAGTCCTCTGCTTTGCCCCAAAATATCAATGGCTACTGTGGGCAAAATCGTAGACTTAGGCGTAACTGACGCCAACAATATGGGGGCGGCTATGGCACCTGCGGCGGCTGATACACTTAAAACCTTTTTTGACGATACGGGTAAATCTCCCACAGATTACGATATGATTTTTACAGGGGATTTAGGTAAAGTAGGCAGTAAGCTTTTGTACGAGCTTATGAACGAAAAAGGCTATAACATCAAAGAAAATCATAAAGACTGCGGACTGATGATTTATGATATGAACACTCAGGACGTTCACGCAGGCGGCTCAGGTTGCGGATGCGGAGCCTGCACCTTAAGTGCACATATTCTGCCAAAGCTTTCCACAGGGGAATACCAAAAAGTGCTATATATGGCAACGGGTGCGTTAATGAGCTCTACATCAAGTACACAGGGAGCAACCATTCCTTCGGTAGCACATCTTGTAGAGCTTAAAGGTGCCAAAGGATAAGTTATAATATATAATAAGCGACTATGTTTTTTGTGAATATTTCGAATTGAACCCCGGTTTTTTCCATAGTATAATTAAAAAAAAGAAGAAGGGGCGGATATTTTATGAAAAAAACTCTTTGCATTATTTTAGCAGTAATGCTCATTGCGGTTTCTCTCTGTGCTTGCGGTGGCTCTAACAGCATTGTAGGCTCATGGTCGGGAACTACCGAAGGCATTGCGGTTACTATGTCCTTTGAAAAAGACGGAACAGGCGTTATGTCTGTTTTGGGCGGCTTGGCTTCCGAAGAATTCACCTATACTATTGAAGGCTCAACCCTTACCGTTACAGCTTCTGACGGCGATACAGAAGTTTACGATTACACAATTGACGGCGACACGCTTAATCTTACCTATGACGGCGAAGTAACTATCCTTACCAAGGACAAATAAGGAAGAATTTAACATTAAAAAATTAACCGAGGCTCGTATTTAGAGCCTCGGTTTTTTGCTTTGTTTAAAGAAGATTTGCAATCTTCTTCTGAATCTGTGTTGCGTCTTTTACGTTGATTTTACCGTCAGCGTTATAGTCAGCACGAGCCTGAGCTTTCTCGTCAAGCTCTATCATTTTTGCAACAAATTTCTGGATTGTTGTTGCATCCTTGATGTTAATCTTGCCGTCTGCGTTTACGTCGCCCAAAGTAAAGTCGGGTTCAGTACCCTCCGTAGGCAAAGCAGAGGTGCTTGTATTGATTGATGCAGTTGTTGATGCGGGTTCGGTAACAAGACTTTCTGCCGTTGAGGGAGCAGTTAATATTTCTGTCTGTTCAGTATATACGGAAGTAGAAGGAATAGTATTATCGGTAGGCTTTGTAGTTTCCGACGGTTCTGTAGAAATTGTTGACTCATTGGGAACAACGAGAGAACCGTCAACAGCCAACACAATCTTACCTAAAACATTGGTATTAAACGTAATATATCCATCATTAAATTTTGTGTTTATTTTGGTAAGCTTGCCGTCTGCTTCGATTTTATAAACTTTAACCGCTTCATTATCAGTTGCAATTTTTACTGCAACAACTTCACTCTCCTGAGAATTTTTCAAAGAAATATCGTATATTTCAACTGCAACCTCGTTTTCAAGAGAATGGTTTACCTCATCTACACTGCTGGCATTTTTAATGCTCTTCACGGAAAGCTTTGCCTCGTTTTCGGCTATAACTCCTACCGATAATCCGCTTTCAGCATCTGTAAGCTTTTTGATACTCACAAAATTATATCCGTATTCTTCGGCAAAGCTTTCGGCGGCAGTGCCGTTGTAACCATAAACTACAAGCTTTTCCTTATTGCACTCATCAAAAGCATTCGCATCAATAGCCTCTATACTCTCAGGCATAACAACCTTTTCAAGAGAAGAGCAAGCTTCAAAAGCTTTTCTCTCGATTTTTGTTACTCCCTCGGGTAAGGTTATGCTTTCAAGAGATGTACAAATGCTGAACACTTCTTGTTCAATTACGTTAACTCCCTGAGGAATAGTAATTTCTTTTAACTTTAAACAATACATAAAAGCACCTGCACCGATTTCTTTAAGCCCTTGAGGGAGCACCACCGTGTGCAGTTTTTCGCAATCATAAAAGGCTTTTCTGCCTATTGACGTAGCTTCTTCGGGGAGAGTTACCTTCTCAAGCTTCTTACAATACTCAAAGGCAAAATTACCTACAGACGTAGTTTTATAGTCATCCATCCATTTAGGAATCCGTATTGAAGTTTCAAGCTTTGGCTCATAATCTGTTACCTCAGCGGTACCGTCGGATTTTATAACATATGTATAAATACCTGCCGTAAACTCGTCCATTTCAAAAGGACCTTTAGGTTTATCAGGCACAACGGGGATTTCGGGGGTTATAGGTTTATCTGCTCCTGTGCTTTCGCTTACCTTTACGTAAAAGGACTTTGCGCCCTTCATAAGCCAGATTTGACCTGTTAGAGAGTTAAACTGCTGATAGTAATATTCACAGGTAATAATTGCAGTAGAGCTGATATAGTTATTAACCCTTACCTGACAACTTACGCTGTCCTGAGAAATAATTTCTACATCAAAAGGGGTGTTGCTCTTCCAGACTGCACTTTGCACTACTTTGTCAGACTCATTTAAAAAAATATACTTTGTGTCGCCCACCTTTAAATTGTAGGTTTCTATGGCTCCTACAGCTATAGCTTCCTCAACTTTTGCATCAGAAGAGATTACCGAAACACCTAAAACCGAGCAAATTACGGTAAGTATGAAGAGCGTGGATAACAGCTTTTTAGTACGCAGTTTCATATTAATACCCCCAAAGGTAATATTTAATATTATACTATCAATCTGAATTTTCTGTGTCAATAAAAAACGTCTACCAAAAGAGAGCCGATGCCTTTAGATAAGATTTGCTATCTTCTTCTGAATCATTGTTGCGTCTTTAACGTTAACCTTGCCGTCAGCGTTATAATCTGCACGAGCCTGAGCTTTCTCATCAAGCTCTATCATTTTTGCAACAAATTTCTGAATTGTTGTGGCGTCCTTGATGTTAAGTTTGCCGTCAGCGTTTACATCTCCAACTGCAAACTCGTCACCTGTGGCAGGTGCCAAAGGCTCCTCAAGGTAAGAATCTGTGTATACCTTGTCGCCTTTTTCGGGTGTAACTCCATATTCACCGTTGCCATAATAGTAATACCACTCACCGGAGAATGCTTTTTTAGCGTCAAGCACACTTGTAGATGTTGTATAATCAATTACAAAAATCATACCGTCAAAGCTTTCAACGCCGTTAGGATATGTATAGTTCTCGCCAGGTTCATAATATTCGCAACCAATATTAATTGTTTGCTGAGCTATTTTATAAATCTCGGCTTCTGTATCCATACCGCCGTCTATGAAATTATTCCAAATAAATGTTGTTACATCCTTGGGAACGTCGTAATAAAATACACCCTCGGCATCAGCCTTATTTGCGGCATATCCGGGCCAAGCTGTAGGAGCGTTTGATGCATCCCACCAGTAGATACCTGCTGTTTTCTCGTCGTCTGTGCTCTCCCAGATTTCGGGATAGTAGAAGTAGTAGCGGTTTGTTTCTGTCTGGTCGCCTGTTGCAGGGTCAGAGGGAAGGGGAAGCTCATCGTTTGTAAAGGGAGTATGAAGGCCTGCTTCAAGCTCTAATTCATAAGCTCTGTCTGCAGAAATACCAAGCTCGGAAGATGCATGTGCAAGAAGCTCTTCCTGAGACATTGCAACATACTGTAAAGTTGTTTCAAGCTTAGTTGTAATAAACTCAACATAAAGGCTTTCTGCATCTGCACCGGGTGCAAAGCATTCGCCTACAACGTTACC
>JAFTIP010000003.1 GCA_017456845.1 Ruminococcus sp. | reverse complement strand
TCATAAGGGGGATAAGGGAGTTTTTCTTTTTTATGTAATCTTTGGGCTGAGTGAGGATGACAAGGTTTTTCTTATAGCCTTTGTTTATGAAGAATTCATGGGGGATTGAATCTGAGATTCCGCCGTCAAGCATTTCTTTGCCGTCTACGTTTATAATTGTTGAAACCAAGGGCATAGACGCAGAAGCTCTCATATATAGGAGGCCTTTTTCGTCGGCTGAGTCGATTTTTTTGTAAATTGCCTTTCCTGTGCCAATGTCGGTTGCTACCAAGTAGAATTCAGTGGGATTATTTTTAAAAGTTTCGTTGTCGAAAACATCAAGCTCAAAGGGGATTTTTCGGTAGCAGAAATCTCTGCCGAACATATCGCCTGTTTTTATTAAAGAGCGAAGTGAGCAGTAGCGTGGGTCTTTTATGTATTTCATATTGTAGCGGATGGTTCTTCCAATCTGCTTGGACTTATAATTACAGCCGAAGACTGCACCTGCGGAAACTCCGACAATACCGTCAAACTCAATGCCATTTTCCATAAGAACATCCATAACTCCTGCGGAGAACATACCCCTCATTGCTCCGCCTTCCAAAACCAGACCTTTTTTCATATATTTACCTCACTCTGAAGAATATGATAGAAATTGTACTCCAAAATTCCGTTAAAATCAACAGATTAGAAAAAACTAAAATGACAAAAATGTCAATTTTTCAAAAACCTATTGACAAAGTAAGGATTTACCAATAATATGTTTTTAGCAACAGTGTCATACTTAGTTTGTTGCACAGATTATATATTATGATAAGGAGATATTTATATGGAAAGCATTAAAAAGTATATTGCTGAATTTATTGGCACCTTCGTACTTGTTCTTTTTGCTTGCGGTACTGCGGCTGCTGTTGGCTGTTCTACTGCTGACCCTAATGTTGCATATCTGCTTACCGCCCTTGCATTTGGTCTTGTAATTGTTGCAATGGCATACTCTATCGGTAATGTTTCAGGCTGCCACATTAATCCTGCCGTTTCTATTGCTATGCTTGTTTCAGGCAAAATGAGCATTAAGGATTTTGTGGGTTACGTTGTAGCTCAGTGCTTGGGTGCAATTGCAGGCGCCGCACTTTTAGGCTACTTCTTAGGCTTTGACTGCGGCTTCGGTGCAAACGGCCTTTATAATGGCGACATTGTGAAGTCTTTGGCTATTGAGGTTGTGCTTACCTTTGTATTTGTTCTTGCAATTTTAGGTGTTACTTCTAAAATTGAAAACGGTAAGGTTGCAGGTATTGTTATCGGATTAACTCTTACTCTGGTACATATCTTCGGTATTCACTTTACCGGTACATCCGTAAACCCTGCAAGAAGCTTAGGCCCTGCTATTTTCGCAGGCGGCGAGGCTCTTTCTAATGTTTGGGTATTTATTGTTGCTCCTCTGGTTGGCGGTGTACTTGCTGCACTTGTGTACAAGGCAATCGCTCCTAAGGCTGAGTAATTTAAATATAACGGTATGACACGAAGATAACCGCATAAGCGGAAAATAGCAAAATCTTTTTGGAGGCAAAATTTTATGGTTTTTGAGAAAGTTAAGGTTATCCTTGCAGAGCAGTTTGATGTAGAAGAGGATACAATCACAATGGACACAAATCTTGAGGAGGACTTATCCGCAGATTCTCTTGACGTTGTAGACCTTCTTATGTCTATCGAGGACGAGTTCGAGATTGAGATTCCCGACGAGGAAATCGAAAACATCAGAACTGTGTCTGAGCTTGTTTCTTACATCGAGAGCAATTAACTGATAAAAACTATTAACAACTGAGCCGAGGAAACTATCCTCGGCTTTTTTCATTCGTAGGGGCGGATATTATCCGCCCGTATGTTTTGTATAAAATAAACTTTTGCGGGCGATTGATAATCGCCCCTACTGTGGGTAATTCGGTCTTGCATTTATTTAAAGCTTTATGTATAATAAAAGGGTATATGATAAGTGAGGTGCTATTTATGGCAGAAAATAAAAAAATGGTAGAGGCTATTACCAGCCGTGACGAGGATTTCGCAAAATGGTATACCGATATTGTTAAAAAGGCAGAGCTTGTTGACTATTCAGGCGTTAAGGGCTGTATGGTTATCCGTCCTTACGGCTACGGCATCTGGGAAAATATTCAGAAAGACCTTGACCGCCGTTTTAAGGAAACAGGCGTTGAAAACGTATATATGCCTATGTTTATCCCTGAGAGCCTTCTTCAGAAGGAGAAGGACCACGTTGAGGGCTTTGCTCCCGAGTGTGCTTGGGTTACAGTAGGTGGCAGCGAAAAACTTACCGAGAGACTTTGTGTGCGTCCCACTTCCGAGACTCTTTTCTGTGAGCATTACGCAAAAATCATCAACACTTACAGAGATTTACCCAAGCTTTACAATCAGTGGTGCTCTGTAGTTCGTTGGGAAAAGACTACAAGACCTTTCCTCAGAACTTCTGAGTTCTTATGGCAGGAAGGCCACACAATGCACGAAACTGCTGAGGAAGCTATTGACGAAACCCTCAAGATGCTTAAGGTTTACGAGGATTTCTACCGCGAGACCCTTGCTATTCCTGCTGTTATTGGTAAAAAGACCGAGAAAGAAAAGTTTGCAGGTGCTGAGGCTACTTACACAATCGAGCCTATGATGCACAACGGCGTTGCTTTACAGGGCGGTACTACCCACTACTTCGGCGACGGCTTTGCAAAGAGCTTTGATATTACATATCAGGGCAGAGACAACAAGCTCCACTATCCCCACCAGACATCATGGGGTGTTTCCACCCGTATGATTGGTGCAATCATCATGGTTCACGGCGACGACGACGGCTTGGTGCTTCCTCCCAAGGTTGCTCCCATTCAGGTTGCTATTATTCCTATTGCTCAGCATAAGGAAGGCGTTCTTGACAAGGTTTACGAGGTTGCTGATGTGCTTAAGAAGGATTTCCGTGTTAAGGTTGACGCTTCCGACAAGGCTCCCGGCTGGAAGTTCTCTGAATATGAGATGAAGGGTGTTCCCGTAAGAGTTGAGCTTGGCCCCAAGGATATTGAGAAGAACCAGTGCGTTATCGTAAGACGTGATAACAGAGAGAAGATTTTTGTATCTCTCGATAACCTCGCTGAGGAAGTTCAGAAGGCTTTGGATGCAGTGCACAACGCAATGTATGAAAAGGCTCTTAAGAATATGGAGGAGAAGACCTCTGTTGCTACAAGCTTTGAGGAGTTTCTCGATATCGCAGAAAACAAGCCCGGCTTTATCAAGGCTATGTGGTGCGGTGAGACAGAGTGCGAAGAAAAGCTTAAGGAAGTTACAAACGGCGTTAAGAGCCGCTGTATTCCCTTTGAGGAAGAGCACCTTGCAGACACCTGTGTATGCTGCGGCAAACCTGCAAAACATATGGTTTACTGGGGCAAGCAGTACTGATAAAGTTCTATTCGCCTAAGGCGAGTGATATTGCTTCGCAGTGGTATTGCATGCGGCAGTTTTTAATTATATTGTAAATAGAGTTCCGCCCGAAAGGTTAAGTGCTTTTCGGGTGGTTTTTTGTTTGTTGTCTGATAAAAGGCAAATCTGATTGACTACGGTGTTTTAATGGTTTATAATTAATGCGTATAGGTATTTTCGGAAAGGTGAATCAGGATGAAGAACTTTAAAGCAAAAAGACTTTTAAGCTTAATATCGCTTATAATGTGCCTTTGCGTTTTTGCAGGGGTTTTGTCTGCGTGTCAGCCCGATGCTCCCGATGTATATAACACAACTGCACCCTACACAACTGCAGTAAATGCTGAGGCTTCGGTTCCTGATTCTACAGAAGAAGTTTTGCCCGTAAACCCTATTGATTTCGAGGAACTTCAGGGTATAAACAAGGACCTTTATGCTTGGCTTAAAATTCCGAATACTGTAATTGATTACCCTGTGGCACAAAGCTGTAATGATGATGATAATTATTATCTCCACCACGATTACAGAGGTAATTATGATTTTGCAGGCACAATTTACTCTCAGCGTCACAACACAAAGTATTTTGTTGAGAGGGTAACTGTGCTTTACGGCCACAATATGCTGGATGGCTCCATGTTTGCAGGGCTTCATCAGTTTTCAGACCCTGAGTTTTTTGAGGAAAATGACACCATTTACGTTTACATACCGGGGCACATTCTGACTTATAAGGTTTTTGCTGCCTACGATTATGACGACAGGCATATTATGAACAGCTTTGAGTTTTATAAGGATGATGTTTATGAGCAGTACCTTAAGGACTGCCTTAATCCCCATTCGGCTAATGCAATGGTAAGAGAGGGCGTTGAGCTTGACCTCAGCAGTAAAATCCTTACCCTCAGCACTTGCCACGATTATAATTCGAGTTTAAGATTTTTAGTACAGGGGGTGCTTGTAGATGACCAGAGAACCAAGTGATTTTGAAAAAGAAATTGAGATTTTAGAGGTTGAATCTCAAGAGCAAGAGGTAAAATCCGAAGACATCCCACAACCTGAGGCTGAAGGCGAAGCCGAGACTGCCAAGAGTAATTTTGATAAAAAAGATTACGACGACTTTATTTTTACCAAGTATCACGGCAGGAAAAGAAGCATTCTGGGGCAGTCTGTAAACCATAATAATACTGTATCTTATTCCTCAAAAAACCATTTTGTAAGGGAAGCCGGTGCAAAGCACAAGCGTAAAAAGCCTTGGTGGAAAAAGCTTTTGATAATTCTTTCTATAGTTTTAGCTTCGCTTGTTGTGCTTTTGCTTATTGCTATGGCGGTTTTCTTTATGCTTAAGCAGTCGGGTTTTTCTCAGCTTAAAAACAGTGATGTGGATATGAACACTCCTGTTATTGAAAACGCAAGCGTAGCCGTTGATAATGCAAAAAACACCATCACTTACAATGGTACTACATACGAGTATAACAGTAATATGACGTCTATTCTTTGCATGGGTATAGATAAAAATAAAGACGAAGGTTTTGGTCTTGAAGATGATAAAATAGGCACGGGCGGTCAGGCGGATGCTTTGTATATGGTTGCCCTTGATACAAAAACAGGAAAAACCAATGTCATCGGTATTTCCCGTGATATTTACGCTGATATCGGCGTGTATTCTTCAGACGCTGTATATACAGGTACCGAAAAAGCCCAGCTTTGCTTAGCTTATGCTTATGGCGACGGCAAGGAAACCAGCTGTGAAAATACCGTGGATGCTGTTGAGAGGCTTTTTTACAATTTGCCTGTAAATTCCTATTTTGCCATAGAGATTAACGCTGTTTCTCGCCTTAATGATGCAGTAGGCGGTGTAACTGTTACATTGGTGGACGATTACCTTTATCACAGTATGGGATTGCCTCGTGCAGGGTCTACGGTTACTCTTCACGGTGATGAGGCGAGGGCTTTTCTGCAATACAGAGAGGTAAGCATACTGGAATCCAGCGTGGACAGAATGAACCGCCAGATTCAGTATCTTGAAGGTTTTGCAAGTACTGCAGTTGAAATGACCAAGAAGGATATTACCACTCCTGTTACTTTGTTTAATATTGTAAAGGATTATTCGGTAACAAACCTTAACGCTTCCAAAATTTCCGCTTTAGGATATACTGTTGTTACCTCGGGTGCAGAGGTTAACTTCAGAAAGGTTCCCGGAGAGATTATCCACAACGGTGAGTATGCACAGTACGTAGTGGATGAGCAGGCAATGCTTGAGCTTATTCTTGATGTGTACTACACACCCATAAACTAAATAAAATATAAAGCCTGAAAAAGAATTAACACATTCTTTTTCAGGCTTTTTTGTGAAGTTTTTAAATAAATTTAAAGCGAAGTTTAAGTTTATAAAATATTTGCGTAGAAAACTTAGTTTATTGCTTCAAAATATTCATCGCAAAGGCGTACGCTTTGCATGGCGTCTTTTGCGTAGAAGTCGGCATTTATAATTTCGGCATATTCTTTTGAAAGCACAGCACCGCCTACCATTGTTTTTATGTGAGGGGCACGCTCTTTAATTGCCTTTATGGTTTCTTCCATAGAAACTACGGTGGTGGTCATCAATGCAGAGAGAAGCACCATTTTAACGTCATATTTGATTGCGTTTTCTACAATTACCTCGGTGGGCACGTCTTTGCCAAGGTCAACAACCTCGTAGCCGTAATTTTCAAGTAGAAGTTTTACAATGTTTTTGCCTATGTCGTGGATGTCGCCCTTAACTGTGGCGATTACAAGGCGTCTGCCGTTTGTGGCTTTACTGCCGCCTATGTGTATTTTTGCTTTAACCTCAGCAAAAGCCGCTTTTGCCGCCTCGGCACTCATTAAAAGGGAAGGAAGATAAACTGTGCCTTTTTCAAAGCCTTCTCCAACCTTATCAAGAGCAGGAATAATCTCAGTTTTTACAAGCTCAAGAGGCTCGGTGTTTTCCAGTGCTGACTTTGCAAGAGCTTTGGCTTTTTCGGTAAGACCTGCTTCCACAGCTTCTTTTAAGGTGAGATTGTCAGATTTTACCGAAACTGCAGTTGTGCCGGTGCTTTGCTCGCACATAACTTTTTCAATTATTTCCTCGGCAAAGGTATCATAAGAGCCGGAGTCAGGATTTTGTGCGGCGTTCATCATAAGCTCAGAGTGAGGATTCATAATTGCACCCTTAAGGCCTGCACCCAGTGCCAGAGCGAAAAATGCGGAGTTAACCTTATCTCTTAAGGGCAGACCGAAAGAAATGTTGGAAACGCCTAAAACCGTGTTAACACCCATAGCTGTAACACCCTTTATGGTGTCCAGAGTGACTTTAGCGGCGTTTTGGTCGGCACTTATTGCCATAGTTAGGGCATCGACGATGATGTCCTTTTTGTCTATGCCATACTTTGCGGCTTCAGCTATTATTTTTTCTGCAATTTTAATTCTTTCCTCGGCGGTTTCGGGGATTCCCTTTTCGTCAAGGGTAAGAGCAACAACTGCAGCTCCGTATTTTTTGGCTAAGGGAAGCACCGAGTCCAAAGACTGCTGCTTGCCGTTTACGGAGTTTATAAGAGGCTTGCCGTTGTAAATTCTTAAAGCTTTTTCCAGAGCTTTTGTATCAGCTGTGTCGATTACAAGGGGTAAGTCGGTAACACCCTGCAAGGCTTTGACTGTGTTGTAAAGCACCTCAGTCTCGTCAATCTCAGGCAGACCGCAGTTGACGTCAAGCATATTGGCTCCTGCCTTCTGCTGATAAATACCCTCGGAAAGAATAAATGAAAGGTCATTATTCCTGAAAGCCTCTTTTACTCTGCTTTTTCCTGTGGGGTTGATTCGCTCGCCTATAAGTATGGGAGCATTTCCCCACTCAACAGCGTGGGTGTATGAGCTTACCAAGGTGTGTTTTTTTTGTGTGATTTTTTTGGGGGGCTTTTTCTTCAAAGCAGAATGGAGCTTTTTGATGTAGCCGGGATTAGTACCGCAGCAACCGCCCACAATCCGTGCACCCATATCCACGGCTTTTTCCATACATTCTGCGAATTCATCTTCGGTTACGTCAAATTGGGTTTTGCCGTCAACAACCTTTGGCAAGCCTGCATTAGGCATAATAAGTATGGGGGTAGAGCAGTACTCTGCAAATGTGGGCAGAATACTAAGCATTTTGTCAGGGCCTAAAGAGCAGTTAAGACCTATTGCATCCGCCCCTAAACCCTCAAGCATTGCTACCATTGCTTTGGCGTCGGCACCTGTCATAAGCTTTTCTTTTTCGTCGTAAACGTTACTTACAAAAACAGGGAGACTGCTGTTTTCTTTAGCTGCAAGAACAGCCGCCTTGGTTTCGAAGGAGTCGTTCATTGTTTCGATTATAATAAGGTCGGTTCTGTCATTGGCAAGCTTTATGGTTTTTGCAAAAATCTCGTAAGCTTCTTCAAAGCTTAAGTCACCGAAAGGTGCCAAAAGCCTGCCTAAGGGGCCGATATCAAGGGCAATGTACTTATCCTCAAAGCCTTCTCTTGCTTTTTCGGCACAGCTTATAGCTGAGTCAATAACGGACTTGAGTTCTTCTTCGCTGAACTTAAGGAGGTTTGCACCGAAGGTGTTGGCAGAAATAACGTCTGCACCTGCCTTGAGGTACTCAAGGTGAATGTCGGTAATAACCTCAGGGTGGGTTATGTTGTAGGTTTCGGGCAGAACATCTTTGGGGAGATTCTTCGCCTGAAGCATTGTGCCCATGGCACCGTCAAAAATAATAATTTCCTGTGAGAGTTTTTCTTTAATTGTCATTTCAAACATTCTTTCATACATTCTTTTATGGGGACTATGGCTGTTACAGATTTAGATGGGCTCAGAAGAAGCGAACTGTTGAGGGTTACTCCAATATTAAGCTCTGCTGAAAGTGCCTTTATAATGCGTTTTTGATAATCTATGGGAAAGTCCGAGTATCCCGGCGAGAAACGGCATTGCTCCTCTACCTTGAATTCCTTCGAGCAAAGCTTGTTGCAAAGTGCTTCAACCGTAGCCGCTGAAAGGGCGTCTATCATAAGTGCCAATGAAGGTTCAACACAGGAGTAGCGGTTAATGAGCCTGTCCGCCTCGATTCCAACCGTTGCCGCAAGTATTGCACAGCCTTTGGAATCCTTTAAAAATTTTTTAAGCCCAGTGCTTTTTATAAGGTCACCGTCAATAATAATGCCCTCGTCGTTGCAGTATACATCTACACATTTGTAAACAGCTTTTGGCTTAAGGTTTTCCTTTAAAAGCTCAAAGGTCTTATCATAGAGCTTCAGGGTGTTTTCGTCAGCCTCACCTTTTACTCCTGCGTATCTTAAGGCTTCAGATCTTTTTATGTTAAGTTCTGAAAAGGGGATTTCCTTTTTAATAATCACAAAATCATTCCTTGATAATTTCTGAAAGATTTTCCTGAATTTTTTTAGCCACAAAGGGCTTGTTCATAGAGTAAACGTGAACATTCTTTATGCCATTGGCGTAAAGGTCAATAATCTGCTCGGTGGCATAGGCAATGCCTGCCTGAGTCATGGCGGCGGGGTTATCACCGAAACGCTCGGCAATTTTAATAAAGCGTTTGGGGAGCACTGTGCCTGAAAGCTCGCAGGCACGCATAATCTGTGCGGCATTTGTAATGGGCATAATACCTGCCACTATGGGCACAAAAATGCCCTTTTTGCGGAGTTTGTCAATATATGAATATAAAATATCATTGTCAAAAAACATCTGAGTGGTAAGAAAATCGCAGCCTGCCTCTACCTTTTTGGCAATGTTCTTTATGTCGTCGTCAAGGCTTTTACATTCAACGTGGCCTTCGGGATAACAGGCACCTCCAATGCAGAAGTCGCCCTGCTTTTTGATTTCGTAAATAAGCTCAGAGGCGTATCTGAAAGCACCAAAATCGCCTGATTCCATATCCTTTGGGATATCTCCCCGTAAAGCTAAGATGTTCTCAATTCCTGCCGCTTTCAGCTGAGCAATCTGGCTGTCGATTCGCTCAATGGTGGAAGAAACGCAGGTAAGATGAGCAAGGGCTGTAACACCGTGGTTTTTCTCAATATCTTCAGCGATTTTTACGGTAAAGTCGCTGGTGCCGCCGCCTGCACCGTAGGTAACGCTCATATAGCTTGGGTTAAGGTCGGCAATTTCGCCTATGGCACCCTTTACCTTTTCGAATGAATCCTGAGCCTTTGGCGGGAAAACCTCGAAAGAAAGGGTAGGTTTTGAAAGAGAAAAAAGCTCTTTAAGCTTCATAAAAACACCTCCATATTATATAATTATATCAAGTATAGATGCAGATGTCAAAATTTGCAATTAATGTATTGTTCACAAAAAGATATTGTTTTTGCCAAAAAGTGATGATACAATATCTTTTAGTAATTACTAAGGAGAAATTACAATGGGATTTATGCAGAAGATTCAGCAGTTTATGTACGGCAGAAACGGCTTTGACACATATTCATTCTTTTTATTTATTATCGCACTTGCAGTTTCCACCGCAAACTGGTTTGTGTGGGACCGCACAGCTTCACTAATTTTATACGGAGTTCAGCTTTTGTTTCTGGCATACGCGATTTTTCGCATACTTTCAAAAAGCGTGCACAAAAGAAGTGCTGAAAACCGTACTTTTTTAAAAGTATGGAATGCGGTAAAGAATTTTTTTGTTTTGCAGAAAAACCGCATCAGAGACATAAAGAAATACCGCTACAGAAAGTGCAAGTATTGCAAAGCAACCTTGAGACTTAAAAGACGCAGAGGCAAGCATACAGTGCGTTGCCCCAAATGCCGCGGCGAGTTTAAAGTGAATATTGTGGTATAACTTAAAACACCCTTGAACTTTAGTTCAAGGGTGCTGTTTTGTTAAAGAGTTATCCTTGCTTTGTAAGCTCTTGGATTTCGCCTTTTAAATTCTGAACGTAAAGCTTGTTGCCTGCACGCTTAACGTAGCCTGTGCCTGACTCGGTATCGCCAAGCATAGAAACGGTGAGGTTAAGAACGCCGTTTTCAACGGAATAGGTCATTGTGCCTGGGATGATGCCCATTGCAAGAATGGTGCCTGTGCCGTCGGCGTTGAAGGTGTAGGTAATGGGTACGGTTGTAGCGTTGGTTACGCCGAAGAAAGAAACGGTGCCGTCCTGGGTGGTGGTCCAGGTGCCTGTGATGTCGTCGCCTGTTACGTAGGTGTCAACGGGGCCGTCGCCAATGGTAATTTCGGGAGGCTGCTTGCCTGTGTTAACCTTTTCAGGCAGGGGAATTTCAGGGCTTTCGCCGTCATAAGGCGGATAGGGATGAACTATGTAAATGTTCTCTTCTATGTATTCAAAATAAATATTTATGGGAGTTGGGTCGTCTTCAGGCGGGAATACGCACACAATTACGGTGCACTCTGTGAAGTTGATTTCGTAGGTGGTATCTTCGTAATTGTAAATGTAAGAGCCTTCGGGAAGGGTTACGGGGTTACGGGTAAAAATAACGGTGTAGTCCTTGCCGCTAAAAGGCGCGGTTACTTTAAGCTTATCGTTTTCCAAAACGTAATCGCCTGAGATATTGTAGCCCTCGGATGAAGCAGTGAAAACGTTTTCTTCGGCGGTAAAGGTGGCGGCGAAGTTTTCGCCGTTATAGATAATTTTGCCCGTGCCGTCGGCGTTGATGTTAAGCTCAGGGGTGTTAGTGGGGCCGTACCAAGTGCCCTGAAGCTCCGCTGAAATTACGTCGGGTTCCTTATCTTCGTTGCCGCCGTTGATGCCTGTGCCTGTGGTGTTGCCTTCATTTCCGCAGGCGCAAAGGCTCAGCACAAAGAGCAAAGAGATAGTTAAAGCCAAAAATCTTTTCATACTTAAAACCTCCTCATTTAATTTATAGATATATCCTCTAATTTTATATTATCAACTAATAAAATATATGTCAATTAACGGATGCTCTAAATATTGTTGCCTTGATTTGTGGGTTATAGCAAAAGCCCCTTGAGTAAGAACAATACTCAAGGGTGCTGGTTTTTGTTTTTTCTTTCGCTGTAGATGTAAATTATTTTTTCTGCCACAAAGGGACCGGTTGCAAATAATAGAACTATAATAGCAACAACAGTCCAAGCTATTAATTGCTCAGTATTTACCGAGTTATAAGTATCAAGGCTTACTAAAATTTCATCGTTGCACTCAATAGCAGCCACTCGGTTAAATCCCCAGAAGCGAGGAATATTAAATGGGACCAAATCTCTGCGGTCAGTGTAGTAAATGCTGAGGGTTTCACCTTTGTAGTCTTTTTCTAAGGCTTCGGCAAAAGAAGTTGTACTTTCAAAATTTACAAGTAAATCTTCGTGACAGTAGTATTTTCCTCCGATTTTGTCGTAAAAGGTTACCCACGATACTCGCATTTCTTTATTTTTCTGAGCCATAACTACTGAGGTTTCAATTCTTGTAAGCTGGTCTTTTTCCAATGGTGCAAAGCTGAAAAAAGCGAAAACCATAATGGCAATAGAGGCAAGGCTGAAGCCTATAAGATGTTTGATAGAATATTTATCCTTAAACATAGCTTGCTCCTTTCGCAGAGTTAGGTAGGATAATATTATATCAGTGTTGTCGTAACAAGTCAACAGCCTCAATCTCTGAGAAATAATCTTTCTTTTTCGTAGGGGCAGGCGTCCTCGACTGCCCAAGGGAAGTGTTAACCTCTACGAATGTTGTATACTAAAAAATTAAATATTCTTTGCCACAAGGCAAAGATGACTCCCACAGGGAGCCGCGGACTACGAATTTCAAGTAAACTTTCAATATATTCAAAAAGGCACACTTCGTTATGAAGTGTGCCAAATCTTTTAGCCTCTTGAAGTCTGCTTTGCGAAGCAGCGGAAGATTACCATTACCGCTGAGGTAATAAGCAAGAATGAGATTCCGTACTGAGAAAATGGAATGAGCTCGTAAAGGGGGCGTACAAAAAGGGTCATACCAGAGAGCACACCTATGTAGCCTGTAGCTACCATAAGGATTTTGCCTGCGCTTGCCTTGCCAAGCCTGCCTGCTCTGCTTACCTGAGAAACACCCAGCATCATCAGCCAGATGCCCAAGATGTAGATAAGGTCAACCATAAAAAGGGTTGCGTCCACATACCAGAATACACAGGCAAGTCCGCAGATGAATGAGATTATTCCGTCGAATACAAGCCAGCCTGAGCCGTTTAACTTAAGCCCTGCGGTAAAGGCGGCAAGCAAGCTTATAACTCCGAAGATTATAAGTGCAATGCCCGAAACGGTTACCTTGTCCATAACCCCTGAGAGGTTTGTAATTACGCCCCACAAAGCACCTAAGGCAAGGAAAACCGCTGAGATTATCCAGAATATATTAAGAGTTTTTTTCATAATTATTCTTCCTGTTTTATTTTTTACTGTTTGTTTTTCTGCCAAGAATAAAACCTATGAAACCTACCGCAACAAGTACAATAATCCCCAAAGAAACAAAAATTATTTTTTGTGAGATTGAGGTTTTAGTTGCAGGAATACTTATAGTCTGTTTATTTTTGCTGTCGTTTAAGGCGGAGGCTTGTGTTGAGTTATTCTCGGCGATTTCGTTACTGCCTTCGGGTTTGGTTACTGCTTTTTCGGTGATGTTTACATCCGCACCTTTTATACTTGTAAGCTTAACGTCTTGGGCGTTTTTGTTGATAACCTGCTGAAGGTTTAAATCAATAAAAGCGGTTTTGGCTTTTGCTTTGAAGGTAACTTTAAGGATATCGCCCTTAGTTGAGTATTTGTTAACAAAGGCAATTACAACTTTGCCTTTGCCGCTGTTGTTTACACCTATCTCGGAGTTTTCAGAAAGTGCTTTTACTTCTCTGAATTCAAGATTGCTTTCGTCAAACTCAAGGGTTGCTACAAAGGCGGCCACCTCGGCGTTTATCGAAAGGGTGGTTTCAAAAAGCCTGTTTTTCTCGGTGGTGACATTTGAAAGAAAAGCCGAAGCCTCATTCTCTGCACTTGCAGAGAATGGAGTGCAAGCTGCAAGCAGTACAAATAAAAGGCAGAAGGATTTTTTAAACATAAAGTCCGCCGTTAACTCCTAAAACCTGACCTGTAACAAAGCCTGAGTTTGTGCCAAGATAAAGCACGGCGTCGGCAACGTCTTTGGGAGTGCCGAGTCTGCCTACGGGAGTTTCATCAGCGAGAGCCTTTAAATCTTCCTCGGTGAATGAACTGAGCATATCGGTGCGGATAACACCGGGGCATACGCAGTTAACCGTAATGTTTGATGGGGCAAGCTCTTTAGCAAGAGCCTTTGTAAGGCCGATAACCCCTGCCTTGGCGGCACTGTAGTGTACCTCGCAGGAGCCGCCCTCTTGACCCCAGATAGAGCTGATGTTTACAATATTGCCGCTTTTTTTAGACACCATAAAGGGAGTAGCCTCGCGGCAGAGGTAAAACACAGAGCTTAAGTTTGTGTTAATCATACTCTGCCAGTCGGCGTTAGTAATGTCGGTAAAAAGCTTTTGCTGAGCAATGCCTGCGTTATTGATGAGAACGTCAATATCGCCAAAGGCAGAAATTGACTCTGAAATAAGCTTTTTGGCACCCTCAGGAGTTGAAACGTCAGCTTTAATACACACAGCCTCGGTGGGGTAAGTGTCGTTCAAAATTTTGCAAAGCTGACGGGCACGCTCTTCGCTTGTGTTGTAATTTATAACTACTCGAAATCCGCTTTTGGCAAAGGCCACGGCAACAGCCGCACCAATGCCTTTGGCGGCACCTGTAATAACTGCTGTTTTCATATCTTACTTCTTCTTGAAACCGTCTTTAAGAGATACGCTGCGGTTGAAAATAAGCTTCTCTGATGTGGAGTCTTTATCTACGCAGAAGTAGCCAAGACGCATAAACTGGAATGAGTCGCCAAGCTTAGCGTTACCTAAGGATTTTTCAAGCTTTGCATTTTCAACAACCTCTAAGGATTCGGGGTTGAGGTAATCAAGGAAGTTCTTGTCGCCTGTGTCGGGGTCTGCTACTGTGAAGAGGTTTGAGTAAAGTCTTACCTCGGCGTTTTCGCAGTTTGAGGCATCTACCCAGTGGATAGTACCTCTTACCTTTCTGCCGTCAGGAGTGTTACCGCCCTTTGTCTCAGGGTCGTAGGTAGCGTAAACCTCAACTACGTTGCCTTCGTCGTCTTTTTTGCAGCCTGTGCACTTAACAACGTAAGCAGACTTTAAGCGAACCTCGTTGCCGGGGTAAAGACGCTGATAGCCCTTGATAGGCTCTTCCATAAAGTCGTCAGCCTCAATAAAGCACTCTTTTGAGAATGTAATTACACGGTTGCCGTCTTCGGGACGGTTGGGGTTATTCTCAACCTCAAATTCCTCAGTAAGGCCTTCGGGGTAATTCTCGATAACAAGCTTTACAGGGCGGATAACTGCCATTGCACGCTGTGCGGTTTCGTTGAGGTCTTCTCTTAAGCAATGCTCAAGGAAAGCGTACTCAACAATGGAGTTAACCTTGGAAACACCGTTTCTGTCGGTAAAGTTGCGGATAGAACGGGGAGTGTAGCCTCTTCTTCTTAAACCGCAGAGTGTAGGCATACGGGGGTCGTCCCAACCGCGAACGTAGCCTTCCTCAACTAAAGCTCTGAGCTTACGCTTAGACATAACTGTGTTGTTGATGCCCAGTCTTGCAAACTCAATCTGACGGGGCTTTGCAGGAACAGAAACGTTATTGATAACCCAATCATAAAGGGGGCGGTGGTCTTCAAATTCAAGGGAGCAAAGGCTGTGGGTAATGCCTTCCATTGCGTCCTCAATGGGATGAGCAAAGTCGTACATGGGGTAGATGCACCACTTTGTGCCCTGACGGTGGTGGGGAAGACGGTTAATGCGGTAAATTACGGGGTCACGCATATTGAAGTTGCCTGAGGCTAAATCAATCTTTGCACGGAGTGTCATGGAGCCGTCTTCAAATTCGCCTGCTCTCATTCTCTTGAAGAGGTCAAGGCTTTCCTCAATGGGTCTGTCGCGGAAGGGACTTTTTGCAGGAGTAGAAAGGTCGCCTCTGTACTCTCTCATCTGCTCTGCGTTAAGCTCGCAAACGTAAGCAAGGCCTTTTTCAATAAGCTCAAGAGCGAACTTGTACATATCCTCAAAGTAGTCGGATGCAAAGTAGAATCTGTCATCCCAATCGTAGCCAAGCCACTTGATGTCTTCTTTAATAGCTTCAACGTACTCAACATCTTCTTTTGTGGGGTTGGTGTCGTCCATTCGAAGGTTACAAAGACCGCCGTATTTTTCTGCAGTGCCGAAGTCAATGCAAATAGCCTTTGCATGGCCTATGTGAAGGTAGCCGTTGGGCTCAGGTGGAAAACGTGTGTGAACCTTTTTGCCCTCAAAGCGACCGCCTTCGGCGATGTCTTCGTCTATAAAATCGTGAATAAAGTTGGAAGCCATAACTTCGCTTACTTCTTCATTAGCTAATACTTTTTTATCCTCTGCCATAATATATATCTCCTCTCAGGAAAGTTTCTCAAGACCAATGTTAAGTCTTCTTAAGGTCTCGTCTTTTCCTAAAATATCAAGAATTTCAACTGCACCGCCGGGGGTAACTGTCTGGCCACTTGCGGCAATTCTTGCAGGCCACATAACGGTTCCGTTTTTAAGCTCAAGCTCGGTGGCAAGATTGATGAGAAGCTCTTTGATAGCCTCAGCGTTCCAATCGGAAAGTGCCTCTAAACGCTCTGTAACTGTCTTTAAAATCTCAGGTGAGTTCTCTAAATTTGTCTTGCTCTTTTTATTTACAAAAAGCTCTTTGTCGTAATCGGAAAGCTCTTTGAAGAAGTTTATCATTGCGGGGATATCTGTAAGCTGAACGGTGCGAGCCTTTAAGATTGCAGTAAGCTTAGCGCCGTCATAAGGAGTATCACCGAAAACAGAGTCGTAGTAAGGCTTTGCAACCTCGGTAAACTCTTCGTCGCTCATTGCTCTTAAATACTCGGCGTTGAACCACTGAAGCTTCTGATAGTCAAAAACTGCGGGGGATTTGCTGATGTTCTCAATCGTGAACTCTTTTTCAAGCTGGCTGAGCGAGAATATTTCCTCGTTGCCCTTGGGGCACCAGCCTAAAAGTGCAATGTAGTTGATGATAACCTCAGGGAGGTAACCCTCTTTGATTAAATCCTCAAAGCCTGTGGAGCCGTGACGCTTGGAAAGTTTGGAAACATTGCCCTCGGCATCCTTACCCATAATAAGGGGAAGATGAACGTAGGTGGGAATTTCCCAGCCGAATGCGTCGTAAAGAAGATTGTACTTAGGTGTGGAACTTAAATATTCGCAACCGCGTACTACGTGGGTAATTCCCATTGTGTGGTCGTCGATAACATTTGCAAAGTTATATGTGGGGAAGCCGTCGGACTTAATAAGAATCTGGTCCTGAAGCTCAGAGTTTTCAACTGTAATTTCGCCGAAAACTGCGTCAACAAAGGTGGTTGAGCCTTCCAAGGGCATTTTCTGGCGGATAACGTAGGGAACACCCTCGGCTAAAAGTCTGTCGATTTCTTCCTGAGGAAGGTCACGGCAATGTCTGTCGTAGCCGCCGAAGTCATTGTCCTGCTGAATGCTCTCGAGACGCTCTTTTGTGCAGAAGCAGCGGTAAGCCTTGCCCTCAGCTATAAGCTGTTCAGCAAAGGGGAGGTACATATCCTTACGCTCAGACTGAACATAAGGGCCGAAATCGCCGCCGATGTCGGGGCCTTCGTCGTGCTTAAGACCTGCGATTTTAAGGGTGTTGTAAATAACGTCAACTGCACCTTCAACGTAGCGTTCCTGGTCGGTGTCTTCAATTCTTAATACAAAGCTGCCGCCCTGATTTTTGGCGATAAGATACTCGTAAAGAGCAGTTCTTAAGTTGCCCACGTGCATAAAACCTGTGGGGCTTGGGGCGTATCGTGTACGTACTTTCATATTATCAATCCTCTCGAATAGGTTTTGTAACTCAAAAACACTCAAAATTAAAAATATTTAATTTATTTTATCACAAAATGAGTTACATTACAATTATTTATATAAATATTTTTCTCTGTTTTTGGAATTTTGCAAGCAAAAAGGACTGAACATACATAAATGCTCAGTCCTCGGTGGTTTTATAAATGATGTTTATGATAAAGATTGTAGGGGCGGATATTATCCGCCTGCTAAATAGAGGTTAAATAAATCGCTCGGGCGATTGATAATCGCCCCTACGGAATTTCAACAAAAATCATTTTGGTTTTACTTCACCGCATCCGCAAGTGCCTACGTAGTTCTGATTGATTTTTCCACATTTAGAGCACTTCCATTCACCATTTACAGGAACACTTTTAGGAGCTTTCTTTATAGCATTGTTTTTGTCCATATCGTTAAAGAGGTTTCCGTTGTAATCTGTGGGCTTCTTTTCGGCTATAGCAGTAATCTCTTGGCTTTCGTAAGAGGAGACAATAATGCCATAACCCTGAATACATAGTGCGGAGAATAAGGCAACGAAAAATCCGCCTGCCAAAGTACCTAATCCGATAAAGAATTTAGCATCCAAATAACGCTGTGACCAAATTACGATTGCACCAACAAGAGCACCCAGCAGTATTAAGATGAAAAATATAACTGAGAATACCTTAATTTTTTCGCCAACATTTTTAAACATAAAATCTACTCCTTTATCTGAAAAAATACATTGGTTTATTTATATATTACTCAAAGATTGAGTAAATGTCAATACTCAATATATGAGTATGTTACTATTTTTTCAGTAATAATAGAGGATTGATATTATGGATTATCGAGTGCGTCTCAAAGCTGTTCGAGAGGATAGGGATTTTACACAGGCTCAAATAGGAGCAGTACTGCAGAAATCTCAGCAGGGATATAATCATATAGAGGCAGGACGAGCTGAGCTTAAAATTGATGATTTAAAAAGATTGTGTGAGTTTTATAATTTATCGGCAGACTACCTTATAGGACTTACTGATGATGTTAATAGAAACAAAACCGAGGACTGAGCATTTTTTGGTGTTCAGTCCTCGGTGGTTTTATAAATGATGTTTGAGATAAAGATTGTAGGGGCGGATATTATCCGCCTGCTAAATTGATGTTAAATAAATCGCTCCTACGGAATAATATTAAGCCTTATTTAGCTTTCCTGTCCGCAGCACTTCTTGTACTTCTTACCTGAACCGCAGGGGCAGGGGTCGTTTCTGCCAACCTTTTTGCCCTTAACTACTGTGCGGTTGGTAGAAAGTGTGCCGTCGCCTGCAAACTCTGTGGGCTTTGCAACCTGCTCACGCTTTATGGCAAAGGTTACGGGGTTTACCTTGGGTGCGTCCTCTTTGTTAAGGTTTACCTGATGTGCGGCAGCTGCTGCCTTTGCGGCTTCAGCACGGAGACGCTCCATTTCTTCCTGCTTTTTCTGGATTTCGCGTACCTTTTTGGGTGCGATAATCATAAGCTTGACTGTATCCTGACGGATAGACTCAATCATCTGGTCGAACATATCAAAGCCTTCAAGCCTGAATTCAACAACAGGGTCTTTCTGAGCATAGGCACGCATACGGATACCCTGCTTAAGCTCTTCCATGTTGTCGATGTGGTCCATCCAGTAGGTGTCAACAGATTTGAGTAGGTAAACACGCTCCATTTCACGCATGGTTTCCTCTGCAACGATTTCTTCGTTCTCTTTGTAAAGCTCTTTTGCACGGTTTAAGAGAAGGTCGGTTACCTCTGATTTTCTCATAGACTTAACGTCACCGCCGAAAAATTCGGGTGTTGCATCCTCGGTAATAAGCCAGCCGTTGTAGTATTCCTTAAGACCTACAACATTCCAGTCCTTAGGCTCGCCTACAAGGTAAGTTTCTACTATATCGGTAACGGTCTGCTCAACCATTTTCATAATTGTGTCGTGGATGTCCTCGCCCTCAAGCACCTGATTACGCTGACCGTAGATAATCTCACGCTGGCGGTTCATAACGTCGTCGTACTGAAGAACATTCTTACGGATTCCGAAGTTACGCTGTTCAACCTTCTGCTGTGAGCTTTCGATGATGTTTGAAATCATCTTGTTTTCGATAGGCATATTTTCGTCAACGTTAAGGCGGGTCATCATCATCTTCATTTTGTCGCCGCCGAAAATACGCATAAGGTCATCTTCGGTAGAAAGGAAGAAACGGCTTTTGCCGGGGTCGCCCTGACGGCCTGCACGGCCTCTGAGCTGGTTATCAATTCGGCGTGATTCGTGACGCTCTGTGCCGATAATGTAAAGACCGCCTGCATTACGAACTTTTTCGGCTTCGTCCTTTATTTCTTCCTTAAACTGAGCGTTAAGCTCGGAGAAGGTCTTTCTTGCCTCTAAAATCTCTTCGTCGTCAGTATCGCCAAAGCCTGTAGCTTCAGCGAGCATCTCGTCGGTAAAGCCCATTTTACGCATTTTGTTCTTTGCCATAAACTCTGCGTTACCGCCAAGCATAATGTCGGTACCACGGCCTGCCATATTGGTAGCAATGGTAACTGCTCCGAACTTACCTGCCTGAGCAACAATCTCGGCTTCCTTTTCGTGGTGCTTTGCGTTAAGAACATTGTGCTCAACGCCACGCTTTTTAAGAAGCTTACTAAGAAGCTCGGATTTTTCGATAGAAATTGTACCTACAAGCACAGGCTGGCCCTTTTCGTGGCACTCAATGATAGTTTCGATAACTGCGTTGAATTTAGCTTGCTCGTTAAGGTAAATAGAATCGTTTTCGTCAATTCTTGCAAGGGGTTTGTTGGTGGGGATTTCAACAACGTCAAGCTCGTAAATCTCTTTGAATTCCTGCTCTTCGGTCATGGCGGTACCTGTCATACCCGAAAGTTTCTCGTAAAGACGGAAGTAGTTCTGGAATGTGATTGTAGCAAGAGTTTTGCTTTCGTTCTGAATTTTTACGCCCTCTTTGGCTTCGATTGCCTGATGCAAGCCTTCGTTATAACGTCTGCCGTACATAAGACGGCCTGTGAACTCGTCAACAATAACGATTTCGCCGTCTTTGTTAACGTAGTCTATGTCAAGGTGCATAATGCCGTGGGCACGGATTGCCTGATTGATGTGGTGCTGTAAAGTTAAGTTTTCGGGGTCGGTAAGGTTCTCAAGGCCAAAGTAGCTTTCTGCCTTTTTAACGCCAACCTGAGTTAAGGTACAGGTCTTTGCTTTTTCGTCTACTATGTAGTCGATATCGTTTTCAGCAAAGAAGTCTTCCATATTTTCCTTATTGTCAACCTCGGTGAAAACGTGCTTTTTAAGACGTTTTGCGAAGGAGTCTGCCTTCTGATAAAGGTCTGTGGATTTGTCGCCCTTGCCTGAAATAATAAGGGGGGTACGTGCTTCGTCAATAAGGATGGAGTCAACCTCGTCAACAATTGCAAAAATATGCTTACGCTGAACCCTCTGCTCTTTGTAAACCACCATGTTGTCTCTGAGGTAGTCAAAGCCGAGCTCGTTGTTTGTGCCGTATGTAATGTCAGCCTCGTACTGCTTTTTACGCATATCGTTTGGCATATCGTGAATGATAAGACCAACTGTTAAGCCTAAGAAGCGGTAAAGCTTGCCCATCCACTCGGAGTCACGCTTTGCAAGGTAGTCGTTAACTGTAACAATGTGAACGCCCTTGCCTGTTAAGCCGTTTAAGTATGCAGGTAAGGTAGCCACAAGGGTTTTACCTTCACCTGTACGCATTTCGGCAATTCTGCCCTGATGAAGAATAATACCGCCGATAATCTGAACGGGGAAGTGCTTCATGCCTAAAACACGCCAAGATGCCTCACGGCAAACCGCAAAAGCCTCGGGGAGCAAACTATCCAGAGTTTCGCCTTTTTCAAGTCTTTCTCTAAAAAGTACAGTCTGATTTTTAAGTTCGGCGTCTGTCATTTTTTCATAAGTAGGCTCTAAAGCCAGAACCTTGTCGCAAAGAGGTTTAATTCTTTTGATTTCCTTTTTGCTGTAATCGCCGAAGAGGGTTTTTAAAAGTCCCATATAACTCTTCCTTTCTATAATAAACCTTATTTGGGAAAATCACATATTAATCCATTTTAATATATTTAATTCAGTATATCACATATTAATTGAAAAATAAAGAGAAATATCAAATAAGCTGTAAAGAATCTGTGTACAAAAAGAATGGGCGGATAATATCCGCCCGAAAAGTTTTATGGTTGGTTTTGGCGGGCGATTTATAATCGCCTCTACAGGAATAAATACATTCTGTAAATGTTATTTAGACTTTTTATGTAATATTTTGCCTACGATAAAGGCGATGAGTGCAGGGGTTAAGAACACCAATGCCCTTGCAAGCACGAATACGTAAAAGGGTGCGGAGTTAAGAGAAGCGGTGTATCTGTAGGAGTCTACCGCTACAAGCACGCAAAAAGCCGCGGTAAGCATAATTGCGGCAATGTAAAAGATTTTGTAAAGTGTGATTTTTTTCATAATTATTCTCCTCTGAGTGTTTTTGCTGATTCCAGCATTGCAATTCTTGCAATAGGGCCGGCACTGTAAAAGCCGTAGTCGCCTTCTTCAACCACAACGGCAAAGGCAAGGGGAGCGTCTTCGTCTGTGGAATATCCTACCATCCAGCCGTTGGGAAGTTTATCCTCGCCAACCTCAGCGGTGCCTGTTTTGGCACATACGGTTAAGCCCTCAAACATACTGTCGCCGTAATAGTCTGAGATTGTGTAACGCATAAGGCCGTGTAAATTATTTGCAATTTCTTCGCTAATAAGCTTACCGCTTTTTCCTGAGTTTTCGCCCTTAACATAGTGGGGGAGGCGTGTTTCGCCGCCCTGAGCAATTGCTCCGCATAAAATTGCCATTTGGGCAGGATTAACGGTGTCGGTGTATTGACCAATGCCTGACCAGGCAAGAGAAATATCATCGGCTTTTCTTACGTCAAAATTGCCCTGAGCGGTGTACACTTCGCCAATGCGAAAGCTTTTATTAATGCCCATTTTATCGGCAGTTTTCTGCATATTTTCTCTGCCTGTAATAAGTGCCGAGTCGCCAAAAGCGATGTTGCAGGAGTAGGCAAAGGCATTTTTCAGGTCAAGAGTACCGTGAGTTTCCAAACAGGTGATTTTTGAGTTTCCGATTTCCTTTTCACTTTCACAGGTGAAGGTTTTATCTTCGTAATTATCTATATGCTCAAAGCCTGCAGCGGCAGTAATAATCTTAAATATCGAGCCGGGAGTGTAGGTCGAGGAAATACAGTTGTTAAGGTAAGAGCCGTCCTCTATGTTTTCGGGGATATTCATTGGGTCGTAGGTGGGAGCACTTACCATACACAGTACCTCACCTGTTTTGTAGTTATAAACAAAGCAAGCACCGTTTCTGCCTTCGAATGCCTCGTAAACCTCGGTGCAGACTTCTGAATCCAAGGTAACGGAAAGGTTGTTTTTGCCTTTAAGGCTTTCGGGCAGTCCATAGCCGAAAATTTTGCTGTGGCCTGAGATTTTGTCACGATAAGCGGTTTCTACAGCCGTAGCAATATTATAGGAGCCGTCGCCTACTGTGTGAAGCATAGCTTTTCGGGTGCTTTCATCTTCGTGGTAAGTACGCTCTCCATCAATGCTTGTGGCAAGGACCACGCCGTTGCGGTCTAAAATGTCGCCTGCATTGCTGAGTCCTTGACCTGATACCATATATGGGTTGTAGCTTTGGGCCGCCCAAAGGTCAGCGTCAATAACGTATTTTACGCACAAGAAGCCAAGCCCCAGTAAAAATACTGCAGCAAGAATAAGAGATATTACGCTTCTTGACATAGTTTTTTTCATAATTTACCTTCTGGAATAATTCTATTAAAAACGTTTATTCTGTTCTTATAATAATTCTTGGTTTTTCCATAACTACTGTTGCGTTATTAGGAATATCTGTTGCAACACAACAATTGGCACCTATTCGCACATTGTTTCCGATTTTTACATTACCGATGATTTTTGCTCCTGCACCTATCATAACATTATGTCCAATGATCGGTGCACCATATCCTTTACTACCTTTAACGCGATTAGAGCCTATTACTACGTGCTGATAAATTGTACAGTCTGTTCCTATTTGGCTGTCTGTAGAAATAAAAATACCAGAGAACCCATGAGGAGTATTGAAATAATTTATGCTTTTCTTTATAGGGAACGAAGAATTATATTTGTTTTGAATATTCTTAGCTCTATAAGAATATAGAATATTACGTATTCCATGTGAGTTAATAGCTTTTTTATGAAGCTTCCAATATTTATTTACTTTATTTTGAAACAGCTTATCATAAATGGTTAAGAGTTTCTTTTTATCCATCGCAAAAACCTCCTGTAGCAAGTTTATTATTTTAGTGTAGAATTTGCTTTTTGTTGTAGGTTCTCTCATCTGCCGCCTTGATAAAGGCTAAAAGTCCCCAGCAGGAAAGCATTGATGAACCGCCTGCGCTTACAAAGGGAAGTGTAACGCCTGTGAGGGGCAGAATATCGGTACAGCCGAAGATGTTAAGGCTCATTTGTACCAAAAGAAGAGTAGCCGCACATGAGGCGGAAATAGAGTAAAAAGTGCTTCGGCTTCTGGTGGTCATAGCACGGGTATAGAAAACAAGTCCGCAAATTGCTATTGCAATTGTAATTGCAATAATAAGTCCCATTTCCTCAGATACTATGCCGAAAACAAGGTCGGTTTCCGAGGCTCCGTAGTAGCGTAAATTACCGCTTCCCACACCTGTGCCGAAAAGTCCGCCTGAGGCAATGCTTGTTAAGGTGCCTGCCTGTTGATAGCCAAGGTCGTAAGGGTCGTCAAGGGCGTGTCCCCAGATTGAGAATCTTTCGGCAATATAGGGCTTGAAGTTTAAAACCAGAAGCACCGCAAATGCGGCACCTACAAGGGCAAGAATTACGGTTTTGTAGTCGCCTGAACGGGTTATGGAAATTACAATAAATGTTGCAAAGAAGATTAACGCAGTGCCGAAGTCGCCCATAAGTGCCAATGCACCAACGCACATTGCAGAAAAAATAATAAACTCTAAAAAGTTTCGGCGTGTTTGCAGGTAATCAAGGGACGCCGCACCTACGAAGATGTAGGCAATCTTTACAATTTCAGAGGGCTGAACCGAAATGCCGCCGATGTAAATTCGGTTTGCGGCACCGTACTCAATGGTTCCGAAGATAAGGTTGATTGCTAAAAAACCTATGGCGGCTATCATAATCGTCCATCGCCATTTAATAACTCTGTCAGGGTTTTTGATGAATATTAGTATTGCCATATAAAGTATGGCACCTGCAATTGCTGATGCTACCTGAACAACGGCGTCAGACATTTCTTGCTCTACAAGCAAAAGTGAGCCAAGGCCGGTAAGCCATAGGGCTAAGGTTTCCAACTCGAAGTTTTTACGTTGGAAAACACCATAGGAAAAAGCGTATAAAACCCAAGAAAACGCTGTGACGGCACCGAAAATTATAAGTGCGTTTGTGTTTAAAGAGTTTGTGGTGATGCAGATTTCTGCTGTCATAAAAAGGTGAAAAAGATTAACTAATATAAGCAGAAACCCTGATGAAACCGAGGGCTTGCGTGAAGTTTTAGAAAAAAACCAGGAAGGGCGGATATCTTCGTCGTATTCCTCGCCCCTGAGAAGTGTAAGATTTGTACCCCCAATGGTGATTACGTCATTAATAAAAACCTGAGTTCTGCCCAAAACTCGGGTGCCGTTTACCTTTGTTCCTGATTTTGAGCCTGTGTCGTTTATAAACCAACCTGCTTTTCTGCGAAGCAGAACGCAATGGCTTCGGGAAACTGTGCCATCTTCAATAATAATGTCGCTTCCCTTACCTCTGCCAATGGAATTTTCCCAGAAAAGCACTGGGATTTTAATATCAAAACGGCGGTTGTAAAGCATAAGCAGGGGCTTTTCGGGCCTTTTGTGGCGACGCATGGATGCATAAGAGTGGTAAACAATAAACACTGCGTAAAAGCTTAAAAGTATTCTTAAGCCTACAATGGCAATGTCAGCCATACCTTGTACCATACAAATCGCCTCCTTTTAAATCAATATAATTATAGTATTCCTTTTTACACTAACTTGTCAACAGAAAAACAAAAATTTTAAAAGGCTCTTCTGAATAACCAGAAGAGCCGAGACTTATTTTATAATGCGTATTTTTTTTATGCCGTAATACTCAAAAGCTTTAACTGTACTTTTATCAATTACCTCACCGCAAATTGCAATGGGGATTGCAGGGGGACAGCTTATAGCGTAGCTTGCCAGAATTTCACCTTCGGCATCTTTAGCATCAACCTCTGTGTTAATGCTAAAAAGTGCTTCTTTAACGCTTAAAGCCTTTTTGAGCTGTTTAATTACAGGGCAGGGGGATTTGATTGCTTCCTGCTTTTTGACCGACAAAAGCGAAGCGCTGAGCTTTTCAAGGTCAGAGTCTGTGTTTTCAGGGGTAAGCATAAGAACAAGAAAGTCAGGGTCGGCAAATTCGGCAACTATGCCGTTTTTACCTAAGATTTCAGCAAGCTCGTAACCCCAATAACCGTATTCTTTAGCCTTAATTGCGATTTTTAAATCCTCGTTGCCAAAAAGAGAATAACCGTTTTCGGTTAAGGTCTTCTTCAGATTTTCAGCCTTTTCCATAAAATCAAAAAGGCTTTCTCTGTAACTTTCCGCCATATATTTATTAGCCATATCAAGGGACTGAAGAATAAGGTAGGAGGGACTTGTGGAGGCAAAAAGCGCCATTGCATTTTCTGCCTGAGTTTTAAAAATCTCAGGTGCAGAATTGCTGATGTGAAGGTACCCTCCGCCCGTTAAAACAGGCAGGGTTTTGTGAGCAGAGTCACAGCATATGTCTGCACCCAGAGCAATGGGGTGGTGGTTTTCTTTGAGAAAATTAAGATAAGCCCCGTGAGCATTGTCCACAAGCAAAAGCATATCATTCTCTTTGCATACCTTTGAGAGTGCCTTTATATCTGAGGTGTTGCCCAGATAATCGGGACTTGTGATGTAAAGTGCCACAGGCTTTTCGCTGTGGTTTTTAAGGCACGCACCAAGTTTTTCGGGGGTTATGTTTAAACTTAAAAGGCCCTCAGACTCTTCAGGATAAATCCACTCAACCTCAACTCCGCTTAAAGCTATACCGCTTAAAAAGGCTTTGTGAGCATTTCTGCCTGCCAAAATTACAGGCTTTCTGTTCTGCTCTTTGGCATATATTGCTGTTAAATAAAGCATTGCACGTATAGAAAGGGAAGAACCCTCAGTGCTGTAAAGGGTTTTTGCCGTACCGAAAAGGGAAGATGCGTTTTCCATACTTTCTTTAATAATTCCCTGTGTGTTATAAAGCACATCGGCACCCTCAACCTCGGTAATGTCAAGGTGCTCAAAGCCTAAAAAGCTTTTGCCCTTATGCCCGGGCATATGAAGCCTTGAAGGCATAGTTTCGGCATATTTTTTCACAAAATCACAAATGGGTGTATTCATATTATTCGTCAAGAGCCTTGGCAGCTTCAAGCATAATTGCACATTCCATACGCTTTCTGAAAAGCTTGCAGCCGTCTTCGTAAATACCCTTTACAGAACCTGTGGAGTGGTAGGCATTGGCTGCACAGCCGCCTGAGCAATAGAGTTTTGCCCAGCAATCTCGGCATTCTTCGTGAGCATATACGTTGCAGGATGCAAAATCATCCTGAATTTCTGTATTGGTAACACCCTCAAAAACAGAGCCTAAGCGGAACTTTTCTTCGCCAACAAACTGGTGGCAGGGGTAAAGGTCGCCCCAAGGGGTAACTGCCATATATTCGGTGCCTGAACCGCAACCTGAAAGTCGCTTGTAAATGCATGGGCCTGCCTTGAGGTCAATCATATAATGATAGAAGGTAAAGGGATCGCCCTTTCTGTGACGCTCAAGCATAAGCTCGGCAAGTTCTTCGTACTGTTTCATAACAATCTCAAGGTCTTCGTCGGTAAGGCGGCTGGGGTCATCCTCAGCACACACAACGGGCTCCATGCTGAGCTCCTTAAAGCCTAAGCTGAGCATTTCTTTAATATCGTTTAAAAAGTCGGGGTTGGCGTGAGTAAAGGTGCCTCGCATATAATAGTTTTTGCCCCCGCGCTGTGAAACGAAGTCCTGAAATTTGGGAACAATCTTTTCCCAGCTTCCGTTACCCTGATAGTCAACACGGAAGCGGTCGTGAACTTCTTTTCTGCCGTCAAGGCTTAAAACAACGTTACTGCACTCTTTGTTTGCAAAGTCAATAACATCCTGGTCAACAAGAACACCGTTGGTGGTGAGAGTAAAGCGGAAGTTTTTGCCCTTCTCTTTTTCAATACTTCTTGCGTAAGCTACAAGGTCTTTCACAACCTGAAAGTTCATCAGAGGCTCACCGCCGAAGAAGTCAACCTCAAGGTTGTGCCTTGTGCCTGAGTTTTCAATAAGGAAGTCAAGAGCACGTTTTCCTACCTCAAAGCTCATCATAGCACGCTCGCCGTGATATTTGCCCTGAGAAGCAAAGCAGTAAGAGCAGTTAAGGTTGCAGGTGTGGGCAATATGAAGGCAAAGTGCCTTGATGATGCCCTTGCTTTTCTCTTTAAGCTTGCCTGCCATACCCTCGTATGTGTCGGGGGTAAAGAGCTTGCCGGCTTCCTTTAAAGCTTCAATCTGCATAAAGCAGTCTTTGATTTCAGCTTCGTTAACCTCGGGATTGTTGGGATATTTGCCCATGATAAGCTCAAGGATTTCTTCCTGAGATTTTTCCTCGTACATATTTATAATATCATAGGCAACCTCGTCCACAACGTGAACAGAGCCTGAGTAAATATCAAGGACTATGTTGAGCCCGCCGAGTTTATAGCAATGTATCATAAAAACATCTCCTAATCACAAAAAATGCCGCCAAAAGGCGGCAAAGCTTTGCGTAATTAAAACAAATTACTTGTTCTCTGTGTTTTCGCATTCCTGATTAGCAACGCCACAGCTTGTTTTGCAAGCAGACTGGCAAGAAGTCTGGCATTCGCCGCAGCCGCCGCACTTTGCGGATTCACAAAGATTTTTGGTATCAAGAGTTTTGATTGTCATAATAAATTCCTCCGAAATTATATTTCTAAAGTTATTTTAGCACCTATTGATAAATAAGTCAATCCTTTAATATACGCGCAAAAGGGAAAAGATACATATTGACAATTTAAAAATACACTGTATAATTAAATTGAACACAATCTAATTTGAAACAATTAAAGGAGCAGGCGTATGACAATTTATGATTTTACTGTAAAAGATGCAAAAGGTAATGACGTTAACCTCAGTGACTATAAAGGTAAGGTGCTGTTGATTGTAAATACCGCCACCGGATGCGGATTTACCCCTCAGTATGAAGGATTACAGAAGCTTTATGATAAGTATAAAGATAAAGGGTTTGAAATCCTCGACTTTCCCTGCAATCAGTTTGGAAATCAGGCACCCGGAAGCAACGAGGAAATTGTAAGCTTTTGTACCTTAAATTACGGTACCACATTTAAGCAGTTCGCAAAAATTAATGTAAACGGCGACGATGAAGCTCCCCTTTACACCTACCTTAAGTCTCAGAAGGGCGGTTTGTTGGGAAGTAAGATAAAATGGAATTTTACCAAATTTATTATCGATAGAGATGGCAATGTGGTTGAGCGTTGTGCTTCTGCAGTAACACCCGAAAAACTTGAAAAGAGTATTGAGGCTTTGCTATAATAATATAGGGTGTTTTTATGGATAAAAGTAAGTTTGATGTTTTAAGACTTGAAAACCAGCTTTGCTTTCCTCTTTATGCCTGTGCAAAAGAGGTGGTTAGAAAATATCGTCCTTTTTTGGATGAGCTGGATCTTACCTATACTCAGTATATTGTTATGATGGTATTGTGGGAAGATAAAAGTTGCAGTGTTAAAGGACTTGGAAAACGTCTTTTCTTGGATTCGGGGACTTTAACGCCTGTGTTGAAAAGCTTAGAGAAAAAGGGATTTGTAAACAGAGCCAGAAGCAAAAAAGACGAAAGGGTTTTGGAGGTTGAAATAACCTCAAAAGGAGAAGCATTAAAAGCTGAGGCGGTATCTGTTCCTGAAAGGTTAGCTGGTTGTATAAACTTAGAGCCCGAGGAAGCGGCTGAGCTTTACCGTTTGCTTTATAAAGCTCTGGGTGTTGTTAAAGAATAAAATAACAGGCGGCAAGTAAAACTTGCCGCCTGTTTTGTATGTGGTTAGAGTGTGCCCTGAAAAATCCTTTGGGCAAGCACCGAGTTTCGGTAAGCTATATCCGTTGATACGTCCTTTATTACATTAATAAAGGGTGGAATATGCGGAACAACCTTTTCATTTTCCACCTCAATTTCAAGAAATGCCTTGTCTTGCCAGAAAGGGAAAACATCAACCTCGCAGGTGTGCCCTTCATAAAAGAAGGTGTAGCGGGTCTTTTCAACGGGAGCTGTGCCTTTTCTTAAGAACTTAGAAAGCTTCTCAAACTCATCGGCAGAAATTTCCTCCTCAACCTCAATACGGGTAATGCCTGTAACATCCTTTTTGAAGGTTTTACAGTAGGCTTTTGTGTTTTGCTCTTCGGTTTTTCTTATACGGCATCTTGTGCCGAATTCGCTGAAACCACAGGGCAGTTCAAGGTACATCTGGCAAAGTTTTTTTGCTCTGAACTCGGGCTGTGCTTCAAGAATTTTTAAATCGGGCATTTCTATAAGAAATTTGTATTCAATTTCCAAAGGTTTTTTATTCATTTTGCACCTCAGGCTCAAGGGTAAGACAAAGAATTTCAGGGGGGTTATTAAATCGTGGAACCTTCTGCTTTGAGGTGCCTAAGCCACGGGTAATAACCAGAGTGGTATTTTCTTCATAAAAAACACCGTAGTCGTAGTAAGGAAAGTAACCTTGCTCGGGAGCATAAAGACCGCCCTTGAAAGGAACAATCACCTGACCGCCGTGAGTATGCCCTGAGATCATTAAATCAATTTTTACCTCGTCAACGCCCCAGACGTAGTATTCAGGGCAATGGCTCAGCAGAAGGGTAAATTTTTCGGTATCGGCAAAATCCCTTACAAACTCATTAAGCTCAACGTTGTCGGGGTGATACCCCATAAGCCCGCCGATACGTACATCGGTTCCGTTAATATTGGTTTCGGTATATTCGTTATCAAGAAGAGTTGCGTGTTCTTTTAAAATCCCTTTTATCTTTTCGCTTTCAGGATGAGAAAGCTCGTGATTACCTAAAGAGCAGTAAACAGGTGCAATCTCAGCTAAAGATTGATAAAGGGGCGAAAGGTAAGAGTAGTCCTTATTGTATTCGCTTACCATATCGCCAACCGTAAAAATAACATCCGGTTCACATTGTCTCACCTTATCAATAAGCTTTGCGTTATTTTTCCCGAAAGAAGAATCGTGAAGGTCAGATAGGATAATTAAATTTGTATTGTTGATTATTTTAACATATGCTTTATTTTCTGTCAGGTACAAAGCATAATAACTGACCAGTAAGCATATCAGGAAAGATAAAACAATAATAAAAATAATTATCGATACGAAGATGGCTTGCCTGTGGTTATTTGACCAGTGTCTCAAAGATTTCATTTACAATACTTAATGTGCTATCTTTATGCCAATTGCCGTGTCGATCAAAATATCCGCCAACATCAGATAAAGCTTGAAAATCAAATCCATAACACATCTCAATTATTTTTCCTTCGTTTGTGTTTTTATCCACAACATAGTCAAAACCAATACACTGGAAACCGCACTTATCAAAAGTGTCGAAAGCTGATTTTCGAATTTGCTCGGTAACCATAGAGATATCTGTGTAGCAATCGCCGCCGCCTGATGCACGCCAGTCGCCTTTTCGTATATTTCTGCACAGAGGAATCAGTTTATCATTTATAACAACTATTTTAATATCATAACCGTTGTTTTCAATAAACTCCTGAAAATAACAATAATCAGATTCTCGGCTAAGTTTTTTTGCATTTGAAAGAGTGTTAAGGAAATCGGGGATTTTCTTAATTCTATTAATTATTACCTTTAAGTTCTTTGAGGACTGTGCTTTTGAGTAAGCTTTGTAAATGGCACTAGGGGCAGGACTAAAGCCTTTCGTGAACATTATGTCGGTATATTTTTTGGCTTCTTTAAAGTTTTTTAGGAGCTTTACATTGTTTGCACCAGAACCGCATCTAAGTTTTGCTACGATTGGATATTTAGCTTCGTTTTTAAGCCATTCTATGCATTCATCCTTAAAATAGAACACCCAACTTTTAGGTATAGGAGCATTTATAGCTTGAAGCAAATACATTTCTGCAATTTTATCATCAAAATGCCAGGATGTGTTAAAGTCGGGAAAAACCCTAAGTCCTATTTTTTGTGCGGAGTTAAGTATACTCCGTGCCTCAAGCATATCTGCTTTTACGTAATTTTGAATGGTCCATATAACTGCATCGAATTCCCTAAGGGTTTCTAATATATTAGTATCGTAGCAGTTTACGATTTTATATTTAATGTTTCTTTTCACACACTGTTTGATACAATCGTCTACTATTTGACTAGAGTGTTTAAACATTTTTTCGTTCTGATGTATTGCGATTTTCATATAGAAAACCTCCTAAATTTGTTTATAAGTTCTCCTTATACCAATCTATGGCAAGCTTAATGCCGTCTTTAAAGCTATAATCGGGGTTGTAGCCTAAAAGCTCTTTAGCTTTTGAGATATCGGCATTGGAATGCTTGATATCGCCCTTTCTGTCGGGACCGAAGTTAGGCTCAATATCCTCTTTGTCCAAAGCTTTTGTAAGGCCGTAGTAAATGTCAATAAGATATTCTCTGCCACCGAAGGCAACATTGAAAGCTTCGCCTGCGGCACTTGAAGGTGCAAGGCATGCCTTAAGGTTTGCTTCAATTACGTTTTCAATGTATGTAAAGTCACGGGACTGCTTACCGTCGCCGTTGATTGTGGGGGTTTCGCCGTTTAAGAGCTGTTTGATGAATTTGGGAATAACAGCGGCATAGGCACCGTCGGGGTCCTGACGTCTGCCGAATACGTTGAAGTAACGCATTCCGTAAGTATCGAGGCCGTAGAGCTTTGTGTAAAGTTTGCCGTATTCTTCGTCGACTCTTTTTGTAAGAGCATAGGGGGAGAGGAGGTTTCCTTCCCTGCCTTCCTTTTTGGGGAGGTTAGGTTCATCGCCGTAAACAGAGGAGGAAGAAGCATAAACAAACTTCTTAACGCCCTGCTGACGTGCAGCTTCCATCATATTAAGGGTACCGCCAATGTTGATGTCTTCATAAAGAAGAGGCATTTCGATAGAACGGGGAACAGAGCCCCAAGCCGCCTGATTAAGAACGTAATCAACGCCTTTGCATGCAGTCATACAGGTGTCAAGGTCACGGATATCGCCTTCGATAAATGTAAAGTTGGGGTTATTGATAAAACCGTCCATATTGGACTTTTTACCTGTAGAAAGATTATCAAGACAGCGGACTGTGTAACCCATATCCAGTATAGCCTCGCATAGGTTAGAGCCAATAAAACCTGCTCCGCCCGTAACTAAAAATATAGAGTTCTTAGGAAATTCAAGGTGCTTATAACCCATTTTATGCCACTCCTATTAAAAAGGTAATTTTGTGTTAACAGTATAGTAAATGTTAGCAAGTTTCTTGCGTGTTGATGTTTCGTTAAGGTTAACAACACGAATATTCATATCATAAAGCTCCGAATTCATAGCTTTTTTTAGGTCAAGATGATGCTTATCAGATATTCGGTATTCCAGAGGAACTCTGAGAAGCAAATCAAGTAATTTCCTGTTATTATATGGGATAGTAATGTCAAAACAGGATTTCATCACGCCAATGTTAAGACCGCACTTGCCGCCGTGCATCATTTCCCAAACAAAGAAATCGCTTTCGTCATAGTTATAAAGATGTTCTTTTAACTGGGTGTTTTTAAAGTAATCTTCAAAATATTTATCGGTTTCCCAAACAAGTTTTCTGTTCATTAAAAATATTTTATATAACGAAGTATAGCATCTTGCTTTTAGGTTTTTAGGAAACTTTTTTCTTCCGAAGTATTTATAAGCGTAAGCACGGATAGTTTCAGAAATCCAAGATTTGACTTCGACATCACAGATATTGTTGTTTATGAGGGTGATTTTTTTTCTTGCATCGCTGTCTTTAGATACTCCGATACCCTGATTATAGTCGAATACTGATTTATATATGTCAAAATAAAGAAGATCGCTATTGCTTTCAGGGACTTCATATACTTTGTGCTGAACATGGAACCTGTCACTAATTTCTTTTGCTTTTTCAGCGTCAACAGATTCGCGATGCATAGACACATAGCTAAAAGTTGTGTATTTTTGGTAGCATCCATTGGCGGCGGCAAAAGTAGTATTGCTGTCAATACCGCCTGTTAAAGAAATAGAGGGGTTCTTCCATTTCATAGGAATTAACTGCATAGTATTTTTCATGATTTTAGCAGCTTCTGAAATTACCTTAACATATTCTTCATCGTTTTGGCATATACGTATTTCTTTGTTGGGATAAAATCTTGTAACGGAATAGTTCCCGTTAGTTAATTTAACATATGTGTTAGGGATTACGCGTTTGATTTCTTTATAGCAGGTGATGTCACCGGGAAGGTAATTGCCCATCATAAAGTGGTACCATTTGTAGTTAACAAGACGTTCAACATAATTATCGGTTTTAAGATTACAAATATCACCAACAAGCAGCATATGAGCTGATATATACTGCTTGCCGTTTATGGTGCCATAGCATCCGTATTGCATACCGGAGGCATCCAGTAAGAATTCAATAGAAGAGCCATTAACAACTCCCAAAATAAAGATTCCCGTTAGCTCGTCAATAGCATTAAAATATTCATCTGTTTCATAAGCTTTTGCGATTTTTTGAAGTATCTCTTCTTCATTCCAATCCATAGTGTAAGGATTGTATGCATGACCTATAAGAAACGCTGTATTACCGTTAAAGTCATAAGTGAATAATTTAGTCGAATTATAAACCCAGAAATTAAAATTACCCACAGTAGTGTTGTTCCAATTGCCGTAAAAAGGATAACTCTCAGTACCTTTAATATCGGCATTGGTTATTAGATAACCTTTTTCGAACAGATGTTGTTGTACTATCGGAGCTTTATCTAATATTTGCTTTAACATATTGTATCACCTTTATAAATGTATTACAGCCTCCAGTAGGTGTAGCCTGCGGTTTCGTATTCTTTGCGGTTAAGGAGGCCCTTAAGGTCTAAGAGCACCTTAGAGTGGTTTCCGTTATAGAGCTTGTCCATATCGTTCATAGAGAGGGATTTGAACTGCTCGTGAGCAACGGCAAGGATAACTGCATCCATATCTTTAATGGTGTTCATGTCTACAAACTCAATGCCGTACTCATGTTTAGCCTCGTCTTTGTCAGCCTCGGGGTCGGCAATAAGGGGAGTGATACCGTATTCTTTAAGCTCGTTTACAATGTCGATAATTCTTGTGTTTCTTGTGTCGGGGCAGTTCTCTTTAAATGTAAAGCCTAAGATTGCCACCTTTGCACCTTTAACGGGGATATCGGCAGAGATAAGCTTTTTAACTAAAGACTCAACAACATATTTGCCCATATCGTCGTTGATTCTTCTGCCTGAAAGTATAATCTGAGAGTGATAACCAAGCTGCTCTGCTTTGTATGTAAGGTAATAAGGGTCAACACCGATGCAGTGACCGCCAACAAGACCGGGGAAGAACTTGAGGAAGTTCCACTTTGTGCCTGCAGCCTCGAGAACAGATTTTGTGTCGATACCCATTTTGTTGAAGATAATTGAGAGCTCGTTCATAAAAGCAATGTTAATGTCACGCTGGCTGTTCTCAATAACCTTTGCAGCCTCGGCAACCTTGATGCTCTCAGCTCTGTGAACGCCTGCTTCAACTACAAGCTCATAAACCTTTGCAACCTCGTCCAAGGTTTCTTCATCCATACCCGAAACAATTTTTACGATTGTTTCCAAGCGGTGAACCTTGTCACCGGGGTTAATGCGTTCGGGGGAATAGCCGATTTTAAAGTCAACGCCGCACTTAAGGCCTGACTCAGCCTCTAATATAGGAACACATATGTCTTCGGTAACACCGGGATAAACGGTGGATTCGTAAACAACGATAGAGCCTTTTGTAAGGTGTTTGCCTAAAATACGGCTGGCACCTTCAACAGGTGAAAGGTCCGGGGTATGGTCAGCGTTTACGGGAGTAGGAACTGCTACAATGTGGAATTTTGCTTCCTTGAGTCTTTCGGGGTCGGCAGTAAAGTCAACTGTACAGGCTTTAATAGCCTCGTCGCCTACTTCTTTGGTGGGATCAATGCCGTTTTTGTAAAGCTCAATTTTAGCAGCGTTCAGGTCAAAACCGATTACGTCTACCTTTTTTGAGAAAGATACTGCAATAGGCATGCCAACGTAGCCCAAGCCTACAAGAGAAATTTTTTCTTCGCGGTTAATAATTTTTTCGTAAAGTGACATACTTAGCCTCCTGTTATATTCCTAAATGTCCCATCAAAACCTCGTTGATTTTACGGACATCAAATTTTTCTTTACAATATTTGTAGCTTTCTTCGCCCATAGTCTTAATGAGCTGGGGGTTTTCTATGAATTTACACATTGCTTCTGCAAGAGAATCTGAGTTTTTAACTTCTACCATAAATCCTGTTTTACCGTCCATAACAGTTTCGCGGCAGCCGGGAGCATCTGTAACAATAACAGGTCTTCCCATAGACATAGCTTCCTGAACGGTTCTTGGGATGCCTTCTCGGTAAGAGGGCAGAACAAACACAGAGCATTGCCTGTAGTAAATTCTTACGTCGGGGTGCTCGGGATAGTAGTTGATAATACCCTTATCTATATAATACTGAACCTCTTCTTTTTTTAGGGAGTCCTGCATGCTTTCGTCTATTTCGCCAAGATACATAAATTTTGCTTCAGGGTGCTTTGCTTTTACAATTTCTGCGGCTTTAAGGTATTCGGCCACGCCTTTTGAATGAAGTGCACGGGAAAGCATAAAGAAAATCGGTTCTTCAGGGATGTTGCATTTTTCAAAACGCTCCATATTAACGCCCGAGCCGTTGACCATTACGCATTTCTCTTTTTTTAGAAGCTTAAGGGATGTGAAGTCGTTAAGGTCATCGGGGTTCATAAATACAACCTTGTCGGCACAGGCAAAGCCTATTTTGTAAAGAAGCTTTACAACAAAGCGGATAAGCTTTGCTTTTGTGGTTTTTGCAACAAAAACGTAACCGGCACCTGCAATCATAGAATATATGTGCTTAACCTTTGAAAGCTTTGCCGCAATTGCACCGTAGATAACAGGCTTTATGGTGTAGCCAAAGGTTATGTCGGGTTTTTCTTCCTTGAAAAGCTTCTTAAGTGCTTTTATGTACTTAAGGTCCGAAACAGGATTAACACCGGTTTTTTCCATAGGTATTTTTACAAACCTTGCACCCAGAGCCTCGATTTTCTCTACATCTATATCGTTAGGCCCTGTTACAATAACCTCATAGCCTTTGGCGATTATATCTTTAATAAGGTCGCCGCGGAAGTTATAAGCCGTGCGGTTTTTAGGCGAAATTAGAACAAATTTCATTAGACTTCCTGCTTTCTGTTATTTTGAGAGTCCTGCTCCTTCAATAAGCTCTTCCATAAGTTTTTCTATGGGGTAGCCTACGGCATCCATCATCATGGGATACATGCTGATTTCGGTAAAGCCGGGAAGCGTGTTGATTTCGTTGAAAACAACGTTGCCGTCCTCTTCCATAAAAAAGTCAACTCTTGAAAGGCCGTTACAGCCCAAAGCTCTGAAAATAGCTTCAGCGTATTTTCTTACTTTTTCGTTAACGCCTTCGGGAATATCGGGATTAAGGACTGTTTTTGAGTCGGAGTTGTTATATTTAGCCTCATAGCTGTAGAAAACGTCGCCAGCTACTGCTTCGCCTGCATTGGAACAAACGATTTCACCGTCTTTTTCAAGAACAGCACATTCAAGCTCTCTGCCTTTGATAGTTTCTTCAATTAGCACCTTAGAGTCGTGGGTAAGAGCCAGATTTACGGCGGAAATAAGCTCTGTGCGGTTTTCTGCCTTGGAAACACCCTGAGAAGAGCCTGATTTACAGGGCTTTACAAACATTGGGTATCCAAGTTTTTCTTCGGCTTTTTCTATGTAGTTGTTGCTGTCGCCCTCTCTTACCAGAACAAAATCAGCCTGAGGAATTTCCTTTAAGCTGTCCACAATGATTTTTGTGTAGGCTTTATCCATAGAAACCGAGGATGCTACAACACCGCAACCGACGTAGGGAATAGAGCAAAGCTCGAAAAGGCCCTGAATTGTGCCGTCCTCGCCGTTTTTGCCGTGAAGCACGGGAATAATTACGTCAATTTTAATAACTGAGTTTTTGCCGTCTAAAAGTACAAGACCTTTGTTGGGGCAAAGCAGTGCAGAAACATTTGAGGGCTCCTCTGCCCATTTGCATTGCGGGATTAAGGCGGTGTCGGAGGTGTAGTACATCCACTCACCGTTTTTGGTTATGCCTACAAGGTGTTTTTCATACTTTTCGCCGGGGATGTTTTTGATGAAATTCATAACCGATTTACAGGATACTTCGTGTTCGGTTGAATTTCCGCCGAATATAATAAGAATTGATTTTTTATCCATAATATACCTTTCAAAAATTAATTTTTGCCGTAATCAAATTCAGTCAGGTTTTTGTATATGAGTTCAAAAAGCCTTTGGCTTACGGCGTCTGACACAAAGCTGTTGTGAGGTGTAACGTATACCTTCGGATTGCTCCAAAGTGGATTGGCCGGATTCAGAGGCTCTTCCTCAAAAACATCCAAGGCTGCTCCCAAAAGTTTGTTTTCAGAAATTTTTTGTATAAGGTCAGGCTCATTGATGATTTTTCCTCTTGAAATATTTATGAGCACTGCGTTTTCTTTAAAAAAGCTAAGGGTTTCTTTGTTTATCAGGTGTTCGGTTTTATCGTTAAGAGGCAGGCACATCACAATAATATCGGCAAGCTTTAAAGCAGAGTGCAGACTGTCCATATAAAAGAATTCATCTATAAATTCGCACTTGCTGTCGAAAATATCTGCCCCTAAAACCTTGGTTCCGAATGCCTTGAAGCGTTTTGCACATTCTTGACCAATGTTGCCTACGCCCACAATAAGCACAGTTTTGCCGTAAAGCTCAAAAAGATTACGGTTTTTCTCCCAAAGCTTTTGCTCCTGATTTTTATAGAAAAATTTGGAGTTTTTATAAATTTCAAGAGCTTTAAGTACAGCCCACTCTGCCATAGGAATGTTGTAAACTCCTTTGGCATTAAAAAGAGCTATGCCTTTTTGTGCAAACTTGCTTACCGGGATTCTGTCGTAGCCTGCACTGGTAAGCTGAACAGCCTTAAGGTTTTTGAATTTTTCAACGTCATTGTATACAAAAAGAGAGTTGCATACAACTGCATCAAACTTACTGCAGTCTCTGCTGAGTTCCTGCAGTTCGTTCTGAACATATGTAATTTCAAAACCTGCGTTTTTAAGCGAGGCAATCTGGCTTTCCGTATACTGAAACGCACCGGTCAGAAGAAGTTGCATATAAACATCTCCGCTATTTTGTTTAAATTATGTGATTAAAGTTATTTGGCGACTGCTTCCTTCTTTTCTGCCTGAGCTTTGGCGGCTGTTTCGCGGGTGTTTTCGTTGTCGGCATTTTTAAGTACCTTAAAAATACTTACAAAGAAAATCTTAAAGTCAAGGCCAAAGGATATATTCCTTGTATACCATACGTTAAGCTCGATTCTTCTGTTCCACTCAACGTCTTTTCTGCCGTTTACCTGAGCCCATCCGGTAACGCCGGGACGAACATCAAACATATGCCTTTGTTCCTCAGAATAATCCTCCAAAGGCCAAGGGTGGTATGTAAGCGGAGGACGGGGACCTATTATGCTCATATCACCTTTAAGAATATTTACAAGCTGAGGAAGCTCATCAATGCTTGTGGCACGGATGAATTTGCCTACCTTTGTCACTCTTGCGTCACCCTTGCCGGAATAAACGCCTGAACCTGTGTGCTCGGCACCTACGCACATACTGCGGAATTTATAGATATCGAAGACTTTTCCGTCTTTTCCAAGTCTTTGCTGTTTAAAGATAACAGGACCCTTGGAATCGATTTTAATCAAAAGTGCGGTAATAGCCAAAACCGGTGATAAAATAATGAGCCCCAGAAAAGAAATGATTACGTCTGAAAAACGCTTAAAAAATTTATACATATCTCTACCCCTCGATATAAATAAAAGCAATAAGCAACACTTTCCAATAATACAACTTATATTATAACATATAAAATGAGAAAATCAACGAAAAATGTTTATATTAATCTTTAATTGACATTAAGGGTTATAAGTAGTATAATTTATTTGTAAAATTGTGTACATTATATCTTTTTAAGAGGTACAGCGATGAAGAAGTTCAGTTCCCGTAAGGGATTTCTATTAATTGCAGATATACTTATTGTGGCGGTAACAGGTACGTTTGCCAATCTTGCGTTGATGTGGGCGGATATTCTGCGTGGTGCCCATACAGCCGATTCACTTTCGGTTCCGTGGTCTACCATGACGCTTTTGCTTGGCATTGTGGGACTTTTTACCGTTTTGTTTTTGTTAAGCTTAGGAGCCTACTCGTTTTTTTGGCGGCTTTACGGCAAAAAAGACTTTTTGGTTTGCGGTATAGCCGTTACCTTAAGCTTTATGTTAAGCGGTGTGTTTGCATATTATTTTAATATTTTTGACCGCCAGCTTCCTGTGCTTTATTTTGTGATTTTTTACCTTTCTTCGCTTTTCTGTATGCTTCTGGTAAGGTTGCTTTTTAAACAGGCTATTGTAAGGCTCACCGAAGCAGGACGAGAAGAAAATGCCCGCCGTACCCTGATTGTAGGTGCGGGTCAGGCTGCAAAGCTTATTTTAGCCGATATTGAAAGTGCTAAAAGCGACCCCAATAACCCCTCTCACGATATTTTTCCTGTTTGTCTTGTTGATGATAACCGTGCAAAGTACGGCACCAAGATAAACGGTGTACCTGTTTTGGGCAATACTCAGGACATCCCTCAGATTTGTAAAGCAAACAATATTTCTCTTATTTTGTTTGCCATTCCGTCCTGTACTGATGAAGAAAGAAAGCAGATTCTTGAAATCTGCTCCGAAACCCAGTGCAATATCAAAATGGTGCCTTATTTAAGCCAGCTTTATTTTGATGATACAAGCAGCGGCAAGGGCTTGCTTAAGCAGGTTCAGGATATTAAAATTGAAGATTTGTTGGGAAGAGACCCCATTTCTTTTGATAAAGACAGCATAAAAGCATTTATTAAAGGCAAGGTATGCATGGTTACAGGCGGCGGCGGTTCCATAGGCTCTGAGCTTGTAAGGCAGATTGCAAATTATGACCCTAAGCAGATTATTATAGTAGATATATACGAAAATAACGCTTATGATATTCAGCAGGAGCTTCGTCTGGAGCATGATGACGGACTTAATTTTGTTACTCTTATTGCTTCGGTAAGAGATTACGACAAAATGGAAAGCATTTTTAAGGAATATAAACCTCACATTGTTTTCCACGCTGCTGCCCATAAGCACGTTCCTTTAATGGAAACCTCGCCCGAAGAGGCCGTTAAAAACAATATTTTCGGCACATACAACGTTGCAACTTTAGCGGAAAATTACGGCGTTGAAAAGTTTGTTATGATTTCCACCGACAAGGCGGTTAATCCCACAAATGTTATGGGTGCCACAAAACGCTGCTGTGAAATGATTGCTCAGTATAAGGCACAGCACAGCACAAAAACAGAATTTGTTACAACTCGCTTCGGTAACGTGTTAGGCTCTAACGGCTCGGTTATTCCCCTTTTTCGCCGCCAGATTGAAAGCGGCAAGCCGGTTACCGTTACTCATCCCGACATTATCCGTTACTTTATGACTATTCCTGAGGCGGTGTCGTTAGTTCTTCAGGCAGGTGCCATGGCCCATGGCGGCGAGATTTTTGTTCTTGATATGGGTGACCCTGTTAAGATTACAACTCTTGCCGAGAACCTTATCAGAATGTACGGCAAGGTTCCTTACAGGGACGTTGAGATTAAATTTACGGGACTTCGCCCCGGCGAAAAGCTTTTTGAAGAGCTTTTAATGAACGAAGAGGGGCTTAAATCCACCGAAAACAAAAAAATCTTCATCGGTAATCAGATTGCCATAGACGAAGAAGATTTGCTTAATAAGCTTACTGAGCTTAAAAAATATGCAGAAGAAAACAATAGCGAAAAGGTTGTAGAAATGCTTTCCGCAATAGTTCCTACTTTCAAGCATAAAATAAACTAAAGAAAACACACACCCTAACTAAAAGGAGATGTTCCTATGTGCGGAATTGTCGGATATGTAGGTAAAAATGATTGCAGTGAAGTTCTTGTAAACGCACTTTCAAAGCTTGAGTACCGCGGTTATGACTCAGCAGGTATTGCAGTTTTTGAAAACGGCGAGGTAAACGTTATTAAGGCTGAAGGCAGACTTAAAAACCTTGAAAATAAAATGAAGGCAGAGGCTTTCCCTGTAGGCAGTGCAGGTATCGGCCACACCCGTTGGGCGACTCACGGTAAGCCCTCTGACATTAACTCCCACCCCCATATCGGCGGTGAATATGTAACTCTGGTACATAACGGTATTATCGAGAATTACCGTGAGCTCAAAGAGCGACTCGAAGCTGAGGGTCGCGAGTTTTACAGCGAAACCGACACCGAGGTTGTGGCAAAGCTTTTAGATTATAATTACGAAGGCGACCCTGTTAAGGCTATTGAAAAGACTCTTTCTGAGGTTACAGGTTCATTTGCTTTAGGTATTCTTTTTAAGGATATTCCAAATGTAATTTATGCCGTAAGAAGAGGAAGCCCTCTTATTGTCGGCGTTAAGGACGAGGAAGGCTTTATTGCTTCCGATGTTCCTGCTATTATCAAGTATACTAAAGATTATTACCTTTTAGAGCCCGACGAGATTGCCCGCATTGCCGAGGGTAACATATGCTTTACCGATTTAAAGGGCAATCCCATTGAAAAAGAGCTTAAGACAGCTGACTGGGATATGGATGCTGCTGAAAAGGGCGGTTATGAGCATTATATGCTTAAGGAAATCAACGAGCAGCCTGACGCTGTACGCAAAACCATTGCTCCCAGAGTTTTCCACGGTATGCCCAGCCTTGAGGAATGTGCTATTACAGTAGAGAGCCTTAAGGACATCAAGCAGGTGTTCATTGTAGCCTGCGGTACTGCAATGCACGCAGGTATGGTTGGTAAATATGCCATTGAAAAATTAGCAAGAGTTCCCGTTGTGGTTGATATTGCTTCTGAATTCAGATACCGTGCTCCCTTGGTTTCTGAGGGTGACTTGGTTATTATTATTTCTCAGTCGGGCGAAACTGCCGACTCTTTGGAGGCTTTAAGAGTTTCTAAGGCATTAGGTGCAAAGGTTATGGGCGTTGTTAACGCAAAGGGCAGCTCCATTGCCAGAGAGTCTGATATGCTTGTTTACACTCACGCAGGCCCTGAAATTGCAGTTGCATCCACAAAGGCATATATGGTTCAGATTGCTGTTATGTATATGCTTTCCTTTGAGCTTGCTTTTGCAAAGGGCAAGATTTCAGAGGCAGAGTGCAAGCGTCTGACTGCAGAGCTTATGGCTATGCCCGAAAGAATTGCCGAGATTATTAAATCTACCGATGCAATCTCAAAGGAAGCTGCTAAGGAGCTTATTAAGGCTGAAAGCCTGCTTTACATCGGCAGAGGCTTTGACTATGCACTTTCTATGGAGGGCTCTTTAAAGCTTAAGGAGATTTCCTACATTCATTCCGAGTGTTATGCCGCAGGTGAATTAAAGCACGGCACAATCTCACTTATTACCGACGGTATGCCTGTTATTGCAGTTGCTACTCAGTCTGACCTTTTTGACAAGACCATCTCAAACATCAAAGAGGTTAAGGCAAGAGGTGCCAAGGTGCTTCTTGTTTGCGGTGAAGGCTTTGAGGTTGGCGAGGATGTTGCCGACGAGATTATAAGAGTTCCTATGTGTGAGGAAATGCTTATGCCTATGTCTGCAATTGTTCCCTTACAGCTTGTGGCTTACTATTCTTCTGTTCTTCGCGGTAATGACGTAGATAAGCCCAGAAACCTTGCAAAATCCGTAACCGTTGAATAAACCGTTAGCCACGGTGGGCGGTTCCACCTTTGGAAAAGTTCATATAAAGGTAACCTATCATCAACGGTGGGTTGAAGCGTTAATTTATAATTTTTGAATAACCTGATATAATCAAAGCTCCGTTTTATTGCGGGGCTTTTGTGTTAATGGGAATTTTAAGAGTTAATGTTTGTTTTGCAAATTAGTGATATATGTGTTACAATATCAAAAGCATAAAAACTGAGGAGGGGATATTATGAAAAGGTGCGTTATAGTCGGCGGAGCCGATATTTTGAATTATGATGATATAAAAAAATATCTTTCCTCTGAGGATTTTTATATTTTCTGCGACTGCGGACTGAGGCACAGTGTTGGTTTGGGTGTTGAGCCCGACCTGATTGTTGGCGATTTTGATTCCTCCGAAAACCCCAACCTTGAGGTGGAGACAATTGTTTTGCCAACTGAGAAGGACGACACCGACACAGTTTTTGCTGTTAAGGAAGCCATAAAAAGAGGCTTTGAGGATTTTCTTATTTTAGGCGTTATCGGCCAGAGGTTAGACCACACCTTGGGTAATGTTTCTATTCTCAAGATGCTTTTTGATAAGGGTTTTAAAGCTATAATTGCCGACGATTACTGCGAAATGCAGGCAGTAGGCAGTGAGCCTGTGTATATTCCTGATACCTACCCTTATTTTTCGCTTATTAATATTTTTGGAAAGACTACAGGCATTACAATAAAAAACGCAAAATACCCCTTGGAGAATGCCGAAATCACCTGTGACTATCAGTACGGTGTAAGCAATGAGGTTACAAAAGGCAAGGTGGCAGAGGTAAGTGTTGATAACGGCACGTTGCTTCTTGTTAGAGTGAGTCAAGCATATCCGAACCAGCCTAAATCTTAGTGTTTTCGCTGCTTTTGAGCGTTTCGGACACCCCAAGGCGTCAGCCTTGCGATGTCCTCAGCCACCCAAAATCAACTGAAACTCCAAAAGATTTAGGTCGAAGAATTTTTGAGGTGAGAATTTTGGCTCAATTTAGGCAAAAACGCAGTGAATCCTGACGGATTCACGAGTATTTTAACAACAAGTGAGTAAAAATTATCCCTCAAAAATCTGATTTGGATATACTTGACTCACTCTAAAGTAAAATAACAGGCGGTGTTTTTGGTGAATGATGTTATCAGTTTTCTTAAAAAAAGAAAATCTGTAAGGGTGTTTGAGGATAAACCCATAGGCAGTGAAGAAAAAGCAGTTATTCTGGATGCAGCACTTCAGGCACCTACTGCAGGTAATATGACTCTTTATACCATAATTGATGTTACGGATAAAAAGCTTAAGGAAACCTTGGCTGTAACCTGTGACAACCAGCCCTTTATAGCAAAAGCTCCCTTGGTGCTTGTGTTTTGTGCAGACTATTATCGTTGGATTAATGTGTTCAGAAAGCATGTTGATGAGGTGCGCAGCCCCTCTTACGGTGATTTGTTCCTCGCTAATGCAGATGCGCTTATTGCCGCACAAAATGCGGTGGTTGCCGCTGAAAGCTTAGGTATTGGCTCTTGCTATATCGGCGATATTACAGAAAATTTTGAAAAGCACAGAGCCCTTTTTGATTTGCCCGATTACGTAGTGCCTGCCTGTATGCTGTGCTTTGGTTATCCTGCAAAAAGTCAGATTGAGAGGCAAAAGCCTCCCAGATTCAAGGCACAGGATATAGTTTTTCAAAACACATATAATAAGGCTAAGGCAGATAATATGGAAAATATGCTTTGCGAAAGGCAGAATATATCTGAAGAAAAAATAGGTGAGTATATAAGAAAGTTTTGCAACCGTAAGCATAACAGCGATTTCAGCATAGAAATGTCGCGGTCCTGTAAGGCTATGGTGGATTTTTTTACAGGAAAATAGCCGATGATAACTTTCAGGTTGCAAAGGTAAGTGTATTGTGATAAACTTATGATATTAACTGATGAGAAGTGAGCATATGACTTTAGATAAAATTGAAAACGCAATAGAAAGAGGAAATTTTGTTATTCATCCTCACGGTGTTTCAATGTGGCCTATGATAAGAAACGGTGTAGACTCTGTGGTGGTTAATCCTGTTAATGGCAGGCTAAAAAAATACGACCTTCCGGTGTATCTTGATAACCGCGGAAGATACGTTGTGCATCGTATTATTGACGTAACGGAAAAGGGCTACGTTATATGCGGTGACGGTCTTTATGAGATTGAGTACGACATCACCGACAAAAACATCCTTGGTATTGTTACAGGCTTTTTCAGAAAAGAGAAATACATTGATGCCCATAATAAGAAATATCTTCGTTACGTTCACTTTTGGGTGGATAATTTTTATCTTCGCAAGCCTATCATAAAAATTGCAAGAAAGATAAGAAGAGCCAAGCAATTAGCTAATGAATACGGCTATAGGATAATTCATGGCAAAGGAAAGTGGGAATCTGTGCAAAAAACGACAACGGATACCAAAAAATAAATTTCATGAAAATTTTTTAAAAAACAGCTTTTTTGAGGATAAAAAAAGCATAACCTATATAAAAAATAAGATTTGAAAAGGTAACCGACGGCGATTTTCAGCCGTCGGTTTGTTATTTTGACTAAATTATGTTAAAAAAGTTTGGTGCATTTTAAGGGGCAAAAAGGCTTTCTGCGATTTGATTTTAAAAAATTCTTTTGTTAGAATGAGCATGGATTTTTTAGTATTAGAATAGGGAGGAATTTTTGTATGAAAACGAAGAGAATTTTAAGCCTTGTGCTTGCTGTGTGCACTATTCTTTCTGTTCTTTGCGGCTTTAGCTTTACAGCTTCTGCTGCTGAGATAGAGTACGTTGAAGTTGCAGCAAACACAGAACTTGCTGAGACAAGTGCAAATTACGGCTTGGCAAAAAACATTCAGGACGGTAATATACTTCACTGCTTCGACTGGAAGTATAATGACATCAAGGCGGAACTCAAAAGCATTGCAGAAGCAGGCTTTACTTCTGTTCAGACCTCTCCTGCTCAGCCCGGCGGCTCAGGTGCATGGTACTGGCTTTATCAGCCCTACGGATTTTATGTTGGCAATAACCCTCTCGGTTCCAAGGGCGATCTTCAGTCCCTTTGTCAGGAGGCAGATAAATACGGCATCAAGGTTATTGTTGACGTAGTTGCAAACCACCTTAACGGAGACACAAACCGCGTTCAGGATGACCTTAAGGATAGTCAGTACTGGCATAACCTTGGCGGTGTTTCCAGCTGGGCAGACCGCTATCAGGTAACCCACGGCGAAATCGGTATGCGCGACCTTAACTCTGAACACAACTATGTTCAGCAGGTTGTTGCAAAATATATGAAAGAACTTGAAGGTATCGGCGTTGACGGTATCCGTTGGGATGCCGCAAAGCATATATCTCTTCCTTCCGAAGGATGTAATTTCTGGAAGGCTGTTACAGAGAACAACAGCATGTGGCACTATGGTGAAATCCTCGTTGGTCCTGCTGACGGCGGCGGCACCGAAGGTCTTATGAAGGAATACACAGACTATATGAGCGTAACAGACTCTGTTTACGGCGGCGATGTAAGAAATGCCTTTGCAGGCGGCAATGTTCCCGGCTCCAACGGCAACTGGGTAAACCGCGGCATTGCTCCCAACAAACTTGTTTTATGGGGTGAAAGCCACGATACATGGTCCAACGGTAAGGATTGGGGCTTCTCAAATGAAATGAGCCAGAATGTTATCGACAGAGCTTATGCAGTAGTTGCTTCCAGAAACGGCTCAAACGCGCTCTATTTCTCCCGTCCCGGTTCTTCTGACAAGGAAAACATCCAGTCAGGTCAGAAGGGTAGCACAGCATTCAAAAATAAAGAGATTGCAGCTGTTAACCAGCTCAAGAACGCTTGCGGAAATGAGAAAGACTATTTCCAGAGCAGCAACGGCTGTGCAGTAGTTAACCGTGAGAGCGGTGCAGTTATCGTTTTAGGCGGCGGCGGTAACAGAGATGTATCTGTTGCAAACGGCGGCGGTATCACAAAACCCGGCACATACAAAGACCTTGTTTCAGGTTCTACATGGACAGTTACAAGCTCTCAGATGACAGGTAAGGTTGGCGATAAGGGTATTGCAGTTTTACTTAACGCAACTCCCAGAGTAGAGGGCCCCTCTGCTTTCGCTGCTCCCGGCTCCACAAACTACACAACCGATACGTTCACAGTTACACTTAACTTTGAAAATGCTACAAGCGGTCAGTATAGTGTAAACGGCGGTGCTTATCAGTCCTTTACAAACGGCCAGAAAATTACAATCGGTAAGGGTACAGCCGCAGGCACACAGACAAAGATTTCTGTTAAGGCTTCCAACGGCAAGGAAACTTCCGAGGCTGTTACCTATGAGTATAACCTTTCTGTTCCCGCAGAGCCCGGTATTTACTATGATAATTCTTCTACAAATTGGGGCAGTGTAAACTGCTACGTTTATAAAAACGGTCAGGGCTCTACTCAGTGGCCCGGCGAGCAGATGCAGAGCATCGGCAACAACATCTGGTACTTAAAGGTACCCGCAGGCTATGAGAATTGTCAGGTTATCTTCTCTGATAACGGCAAAAATCAGTATCCGGCCGAGGAGGGTTTACAGTATACAGGCAATGCAATGATTTGCGTTGATTCAGAGTGGAAAGAGCATACAGTTATCTACGACGGTCCTGTTGAGACTATTCCTACACAGCCTCAGACTCAGCCTACACAGCCTCAGCCCACTCAGCCTCAGCCTACACAGCCTCAGCCTGTTGTAACTACACCTCAGCCTACACAGCCTAAGCCTGTTGTGACTACACCTGAGCCTACACAGCCTAAAACAGAGCCTTCAGAGGATGATGATATCATTGTTATTCCTCCTGCTCCTACAGCTACAACACCTGTGCAGAAGCCCACAACTCCCAACACAAACTCAGGCGACAAGCATAAATACGGCGACGTAGACTTAAACGAAAAAATTTCTATCAAAGATGCAACTTCAATGCAGAAGGCACTTGCCAGAATGACTACCCTTAATAATTTACAGCTTATCCTCTCGGACGTAAATTCTGACGGCAAGGTAAACGTTAAGGATGTAACTGCAATTCAGAAATTCTGTGCTAATATTATAAAGAATTTTGATTCAGGCGAGTGGTACACAGTTCCCGGTACTAACGTAGAGCCCACACAGGCACCTCAGACCGAGCCTACAGAGAAGCCTGTAGTTACTCAGCCTGTGATTACACAGCCCGTAGTTACACAGCCTGTGGTTACACAGCCCGTAGTTACTCAGCCTGTAGTTACACAGCCTGTAGTTACTCAGCCTGTGGTTACTCAGCCTGTGGTTACTCAGCCTGTAGTTACACAGCCCGTGGTTACAGATCCTCCTGGAACAGAGCCTCCTCAGCCTGACAACTACATCTACCTCAAGTCCACATGGAGCAGTGTAAACTGCCACTCCTGGCCCAGCGGTGGCGATGGTACAACATGGCCCGGTACAGCTATGGAGTCTTTAGGTAACGGTATTTTCAGAATCCAGCTTCCCGAAGGCCACAACAACGTTGTATTCAACGAAGGCAGCAACATCAACAACAAAACAGATGATATCGTAGTACAGGGTACAGGTATGATTTGGGACGGCGGTTGGAAGCCGTACTCAAACAACCATAACAACAATAATCACAATAATAATTCTGGCGTTCAGGTATCGGCAGATTGCATCTACTTTAAGGATAATGCAGGCTGGGGTACAGTAAACTGTCACTCATGGCCTAATGGCGGTGACGGCACAACTTGGCCCGGTACAGCTATGGAGTCCTTAGGAAACGGACTTTACAAGATTAAGCTTCCTGAGGGACACACCAACGTTGTATTCAACGCAGGCGGCGACCACTGTAAGACAAGCGATTTGAACGCAGAGTTCGGTAAAGCTTTCAATAACTCCACAAACCAGTGGGAAAATGTTTAATTATTGATATCACCCTCTCAATTTTATATACTCTTGTTCGGTCCGCTCTCGATTTTGAGAGCGGACTTCTTTTATATCTGCTTTCGTTGATTTTTTTAGTTTGTTTTGGTATACTAATAATGTATGTTTGGAGATGACACTATGTTTGATTTGGTAAAACTTACAGATAAAACCTATTTTTTTGATATTCCTACTAAAATCGGTGTTTATAAATTAGATAGCAAAAGGGTTATGCTTATTGACTCAGGCTTAAATGCTAAAACCGCCCAGAGAGTTCTTAAAGTTCTTGATGATGAAGGCTTGGAGGTTGCCTTTATTGTTAACACTCATTCTCATACTGATCACGCAGGCGGTAACCGTTATATCTGCGAAACCACAGGTTGCAAAGCCTATGCTCCTGAGGTTGAGGATGTGCTTATTGAGTATTCAGACGTTGAGGCTACCCTTGTTTACGGCGGATTTCCCTGCAGGGATTTTCGTAAAAAGTTTATGAATACGGAGTCCTGCAAGACATATAGGTTAAGTGAGGCACCTTTGCCTGAGGGTATGAAGATTTTTCCTCTTTACGGACACACAGCACACATGATAGGTGTAAAAACTCCTGATGACGTTTATTTTGTTGCCGATGCTGTAAATGGCAAAAACACCCTCGATAAAGCAAAAATCTGCTATGTTTACGATATAGACACCCAGCTTGATACTCTTCAAAAGCTTAAAGAGCTTGACGGCAAGCTTTGTGTGCCGGCTCACACTGACCCCACAGAGAATATTGCTTATCTGGCACAAATCAACATTGATAATCTGATTGAAATCCGTAATGATATTTTAGGTGAGCTAAAAATAAAGCCTCAGACCACTGAGGAGCTCACGGCTTCTCTTTGTAAAAAATACGGCCTTAAACTTGACTTTATGGGTCTTGTTATGGTTACCTCAAGTGTCAGAAGCCACCTTGTGGCTCTAAGGCACAGCGGAAAAATAGAATGGTATATTGAAGATTACTTCCATTATTGGAAGATAGGGGAGGAAACCGAATAATGAATTGCCCTAACTGCGGAGGTCTTTTAGACCTAAAAAACAGACGTTGCGAATTTTGCGACACAAACTTTACCGAAGCTGAGCTTTTTCCCGAAAAGGTAAGAGCGGTACATAATGAGCAAACGGAAGAAGCTGAGCCTGAAAGAAAGCTTACAATGACCGAGCAGCGTCAGCTTGAGCTTCAGAAGGAAAAGGAGTACCGCAAGGCACATCCTCAGCCTGAGGATTACAGCGATATATCAAATGCGGCAATCGGTGCTACTGTGATGGGCGTTTTCGGAATTTTTTCGGGAATCCGTAGATTTTTCAGAGAGGTTAAACGTGTAATTTGCTTTATACTTTTAATTGCTCTTGAAATCGGCTTTGGTTACCTGATGATAAGCGGTTGGGCCTCTAAGCTTTTTGATGGTGAGATAGAAAGCTTTGCCGCTGTTAACGCGGTTATACTGATTAACGCACTTTTGGCAGGCCTTATATGCCGAATCGGCAGAATCAGGGTTTGTGCACCTTTGGTGGGAATCGTTAGTTTCCTTGCAGTTGCGTGGGTGTATATTTATCCCCTTATTATAGCAAACTTCGAGGGAGTAACCGCTAAGTATGTTGCAGTTTTAGCACTTATAGAAATGGCAGTTTTAGCTTTAAGCGTGCTTTTGGCACACCTTATTTACAGACGATAACCCGTTAGCCACGGGAGGGCATTTCGCCTTTGGAAAGGTTAAAATTAGAGATAACCTTAATTAACGGCGGGTTGTGTTAGTTTGTTTTTGATGCAATAATTAAGTTATTATAACTTCGTTTTAGTGAATCAGAGGTGTAATTATGGAGGATAAGCTTTTACGATATACTCTTAGAGTTGATAGAAAACTTTTTCAAAAGTTCAGGTATGTGGCTGAGTTTGAAGGTCGCTCTGCAAACAAAGAAATTGAGCAGTTTATTAAAAGGCACGTTGCCGAATTTGAAAAGAACCACGGCGAGATTAATACCGAAAACTGAATAGCTTTAAGAAAACAGCTTCTCTTAGAAATAAGAGAGGCTGTTTTTATTGGAAAATGCACATATTCTTACACAATTTGACTCATTTTACCTTGGAATTTTGTAGGCACTAACATTGATTTTAACTTACTAAAGTAGTAAAATTAATGTGTATTTTTTTATCCTTTAAATTGAGGTGTTATTATGTGCTGTAATCACGCAAAAAGCGACCTTACTTTAATCGAAGACGTGCTTAATGAGTACGCAGACGTTAAGGGTTCGCTTATTACAATTTTACAGAAAGCGCAGGATATCTACGGATATCTTCCCATTGATGTAATTTATCACATTGCTAAGCGTACGGGCTCTACTCCTGCAAGAGTTTTAGGTGTTGCTACATTCTATGCTCAGTTCAGACTTCAGCCTATCGGCAAGTATCTTATTATGCTTTGCCAGGGCACAGCTTGCCACGTAAACGGCAGTGAGCGTATCGAGGCCGCTATTAAGCAGGAATTAGGCATTGAAGACGGCGAAACTACTGCCGACGGTCTTTTTACTCTTAAAAACGTTGCTTGTTTAGGTTGTTGCTCGCTTTCTCCCGTAATGATGATTAACGATGAAACTTACGGTTCTTTAACTCCCGACAAGGCTATTACTATCCTTAACGAGCTTAAGGCAAAGGCGGAGGAAGAAAAATGAAAATTATAGTTGGTCAGGGCTCTTGCGGTATTGCCGCAGGTGCTCAAAAAGTATATAACGCTATTGAAGCTCGGATAAATTCCGCCAAAAACGTAAGTCTCGGCATTACAGGCTGTATCGGTATGTGCTACCTTGAGCCTATTGTAGACGTTTATGACGGCGACGAGCTTTTTG
>JAFTIP010000033.1 GCA_017456845.1 Ruminococcus sp. | reverse complement strand
TTTATCTGTATCGGGAACACTTTTCGATTCTTCAATCTCACGGACAACTCGGTTGATTTCTACATTTAAAACACTTGCCGACTCTCTCATAAATCTTGGGATAAGATTAACAGCGGCAAAGACAAGAACAATAACCGCAAGAGCTACGGCTATGACTTTATTAAAGCTTTTCATCTTAATCCTCCCAGCGGTAGCCCTTACCCCAGACGGTAAGGATGTGAGCAGGATTTTTGGGGTCTGCTTCAATCTTTTCTCTAAGCCATTTTATATGTACTGTAAGGGTTTGCGCTTCTGACTCGCTGTCTATTCCCCAGATTGAGTTAAAAAGCCTGTCTTTGGTCATAGTCTGACCCTTGTTTTCTATAAGCATTTTTAAAAGCTCAAATTCCTTTGCGGTCATCTCAATAGCTTTGTCGCCTTTTGTGACACTTTGGGTTACAAGGTTCAAGGTCAAATCGCCCTCGGTTAACTTGTCTTCGGCAAATCTGCGTTTGAAAATACCCTTGATTTTTGCAAGTAAAATGTCAATGTCGTAGGGCTTTTCTATATAATCATCCGCACCTAAGATAAGACCGTTGAGCTTATCCTCTTTGCCGACACGGGCTGTAAGCATTAGAATAGGAGTATTGCCGTTTTGGCGGATTTTTTCGCAAACTGCAAAGCCGTCCATACCCGGCAAATTTATATCAAGCAACACAAGCCTTGCCCCGTACTTTTCGTACAGGGACAAGGCTTTTTCTCCGTTTTCTGCGGTGCTGACGGTGTAACCCTCAGCTCTTAAAAAATCTGTGAGAAGTGTTAAAAGTTCTTTGTTATCTTCAACGATAAGTATATCCATATTAAAAACCCATTTCCATAAGCCAATTATTGAGTGCTCGCTCTCTATCTCTGAGAGCAGCAGTTACATCCACATTATACTCGCCCTTGATGTTACCGTCAACGATAAAGAGGACTCTTGAGCATTTTGCGGCAACCTTTGCGTCGTGGGTTACAAGCATAATTGTTGTGCCTTCTTGGTTTAATTTTGAAAGCTCTTCCATAACCTCATCGGAAGATGTGCGGTTTAATGCACCTGTAGGCTCGTCGGCAAAAATAACGCTGGGGTTATTTATCATACTGCGGCAGATACAAGCACGCTGGAGCTGACCGCCTGAAACCTCGTTGATGTCGTTGTTTGCGATATCTTCAATACCAAGCTTTTTCATAAGCTTTAAAGCTCGCTCAGTAATCTCAGTTCTGCTTTCCTTGGTCTTTGTGGACTTTACGGCAGGAAGAATGATGTTATCGAGAACAGTAAGGTTTTTGAGCATATACATCTGCTGGAAGATAAAGCCCATATCGTCAAGGCGAAGCTTTGCAAGGTCGTTGTCGTTAAGCTTTTCGATATTTTTGCCCACAAACTCAACCTCGCCTGCGGTCATTCTGTCCATACCTGAAACTGTGTAGAGAAGTGTGGACTTACCCGAGCCTGATGGGCCCATAATTGCAACCATTTCGCCCTCGTTGACTTTAAAGTTCACGTTCTTTAAAACATTGTTCTGTCTTTTATTTGTGATATATGTTTTGCAAAGGTCTTTAACATTAAGTACTGTGTTCATAATAATTCTCCTTACTTGATTACTCTATATTGGAAGCATCGCTTGATTTGATTGTGTTAGTGTAAAGTGATGTTAAGAATGCTGCGATAATTGCAACTGCTACTAAAATTACGGGATATACAACGAAGATTTCAAAAGGTACAATCTTATAGCTTACACCCGAAACCGCACCCATAATGCTGAAAATGGGGTTCATTATAAGCTGAGTTGCAGGTAAGCACAGAGCCGCGGCAATGAAGGAAGCGGCAAGAGCTACAAGTGCAAATCTTAAAGTGTGATACCAAACAATAGCTTTGTTTGAAATGCCCATTGCCTTCATAAGGGCAATTTCTGCTTTTTCACTTGAAATAAAGGAACGCTCCATTAAAACTGCAATCAAAACAACAATGGCAAGAACAATAATAAGCACCATATTTTTTACCAGAACCATTGTATCGTATACGCCTGTTGCTCTTCTGGCAAACTCGGCAGCATCCATTACATCTTCTGTGTCAAAAATATCTTTAAGTTTTTCGATTCTGCTCTGAAGCTCTGCCTCGGTAAGCTCATCATCAAAATCAACCTGTATGTCAAAAAAAGCAGATGACTCTAATGAAGATACATCAAAATCTTCGTGCAATCTGTTGGCTTTTCCAAGATTGTTCATTGTCTGGAAAAGAGCAGTTACGGTACATTCAACCTCTTCACCGTCAACAATCAAAGTAATTGTGTCGCCAACGCCTAAACCAAGCTCTTCTGCTGTTACATAACCCAGAGCAACCTCGTTTTTACATTCGGGTGCTACACCCTCGCCGTAAACATAATCACTTGCCTTTGTGCCTGAATTGTGCTGGAATCTGAGGTTTGTTTTTGTGTCCCCTGCTATAACACCGATACCATAGTTTATTTCTTGATGTACCTTGCCCGGCATATTATTTTCTTCAAGGATTTTTTCAATATCCTCGTGGCTTTTATCTGCAAGCTTCTGACAATTGATGAACACATCACTTTCTACACAGCCGAGAAGAGAAAGTGTTGCTTCGCTTTTAAGTGTATTTGCAGTGTTAGCAAGAACCATAACGAGCATAACAAGAACTGCAAAAACCGAAGTAATTACAGAGTATTTCTTGGGTGCACTTACAATATCGTTGGCAGCAAGGAAGGTGTTTGAACCTAACTTGCTTTTAGAAAGGTGCATAAGGCTCTTTTTTCTGAATCTCTCGCCTGTTGTGCCGTTTCTTACTGCGTCAATGGGTGTAAGCTTTTTAATCTTGCTTGTGCTGTTGTAGCAGAAGAACAAGGTTATACCAACTACCAAAAGTGTAGCAAGCAAGCCTACAAGAATGTTGTTATCACTGCTGAGATACATTGATGTACTTACAGATTTTAAAAGCATATCCGAGAAAGGAATACTGAAGATAAATCCTAAAGCAGAACCAACAACCGTAATCGCCAAATACTTTACAAGATAAAGGCCGCGGATAGAGCTATTCTTCATACCGATTGCCTTCATAACGCCGATTTCTCGGAACTCTTCGGCAATTGTAAAACCGATGGTGTGCTTTAAAACCACAAAGGAAACTATAATAAGGAAGATACTTACCACAAGAAGTATTCCTGCAACCATCATTTCCATTATATATGTATTTTTGATGGTAGACTGAGGCTCGCTGAGGGTAATTCCCTCAAAGCCGCTGAGTGCCTCTTTAACCTCTTTAGTATCTGTTGTGTCTATATAGTAGCCATTTTTGGATCTCTCTGCGGCTTCGTCGTCACTGCAAAGAAGCTGATAGTCCTCATCATTCATAAAAAATCGTGGATTTCCAAAGCTGTTTGAGCCTAATGCAGCGTCCTTAACCTTGCCAATATATTCAAGCTCTACTGAGGTTTCACCAATAGAAACTATCAGCTTGTCGCCGATTTTGATACCCATCTGAGAAGCAAAGGAGCTTCCGATATACACCTTACCCTTCTCAACCTCGGTAATAACCTCGTTATCCTGATTGAAGTAATTGAGCTGAGCGTTATCTATGGATATATACAAGGGTGAATTAACTTTAACCTCTTTGTCTGAGCCTGTAATTTTAATATCGGGACTTAAGCCCAAGAGCTGTGGCTCTTTTCTGCAGTCGGTTACGCTGTCAAGGGCTTTAACCGTTTTTTCAAGGCCGCTGTCCTCTATACTTGATTCCAGTACAACGTAATCAGGCATACCTGCTTTTTCGAAGAAGGTATCAAGGCCTGTTGTAACCGCTATAATGTTATTAACGCTACTTGCCATAAACATAGCAGAGAGCATAACAAATATAAGCAGAATTACATTCATTGTCTTTTTGCGTTTTAAATCTCGTTTAAGAATGTTTAAATACATTTGTGTGACTCCTTTTCTGTTTAGTGTGTTTTCTTACGATGGTCACATTATAAAACAGAAATTATTAAATAATCATTAAATATTATAAGGTACCAAATGAGATTTTTCCAGTAAATAAACTGAATTTAGTTTTCCTGAAATGTTATATTGGTCGAACCAACGCCACCTTTGATTTTTACAAGGCTTTCGCCCTTTGTGCTGTTAGCATAAAATGCAGAATTTTCACCATCAACGGTGATATTGCCCACACCGTTCTTGATATCAAAGCTATAGTCTGCTCTGTTGCCGAGAAGTGTAATGTCAGATTCGCCAACACCGAATTTAAGGTTGCTTTCGCCAAAAAGCTGAGCCTTCATATTAAGCTCGCCTACACCTAAATCAAGTGTCAGGTTGTTAAGGTTGCCATCTTTAATGCTGATTTCTCCGGCACCGCCCTTGATGTTAGCATTTTCAGAGGCTTCAAGACGATAAAACTCTACTCTGCCTGCACCTGTTTTAAGCTCTAAAGTATTTGCTGAAAAAGACTCGGAAGTTAACTTGCTTGCTCCTGTCTTAATGTTTGCATTTTCAAAAGTCATACCCTCAGGAATGCACAGCTTAAGAGAAGCACCGTTATAGTTACGGGCGAATCTTGTTTTCTCCACAATCTTTAATACTCCCTCTTCGTCAGAAACTGAAAGGTTCTTCAGATTGCTCTCAACAGAGAATTTATCTCCATGCAAAATAACAAAATCAGAGGCGTTAATCTCAACATCTAAAGAATGAATGTCTTTTGTTATGCTATAGGTTTTTGTGCTGTCCAAAACAGCAGGCTGACTTGCACATCCTACCAGTGCCACTACTAATAAAATTACCAATACGATTAAAAAATACTTTAACATAAAAATACGCTCCTTTAAAAATTTTCTTTGTTTTTTCTTCAGTGGCTACATTATAAATCTTAAATTATTAAATAATCCTTAAATAAATTTGTGCTGTTAAAAATTTTTTAAGGCAAAAAATAAACACCTATCAAAACTGATAAGTGTTTACTTCAAAATTTTATTATTAAATTTCAAGTATATTTCAGTCAGTAAGTGTGTATAAATACTTGCAGATTTGTCTTTCCTCGTCCTGATATGTACCCATACCTTCAAACTCTTTTACAAAGCCCACCTTCTCTAAAACTTTAATGGAAGCGATATTCTCAACAACGCAGATACCGAGGATTTCGGTAATGCCAAGCTCTTTCATAATTACAGGGAGGAAAGCTTTGACTGCTTCGGTAGCATAGCCTTTGCCTGCAAAACTCTTAGCGATGTGATAGCCTACTTCCCACTTATCGTCATCCATAGGCACAGCCTGAACGTAGCCGATATTTGTGCCGTCAGCAAGTAAAATGGGATATACCAAAGGACCGTCGCCGTTTTCGTAAACGCTCATAAGAAACTCAACTGTTTCCTGAGCAATTTCCATGGTTTCGAAAACCTCGTTGGGATTAAACTTGCGGTTATCCTCGTCAAGAGAATTGAGGTGCACTGCCTCAACCATATCAAGCGTAAATTCTGTGATTTCAAGTCTTTCTGTTTTGATGTTCATAATTATCCCCTTATCTGTGAATATATAATCTTGTCATTTCAGGCTCGCCGTCACCCTGTGCCATACAGTAGAATTCCCAGCCGTATCTCTCGTAAAAGCCTGTGTGGTCAGTAACCAGATATACAGGTGAAATACCCTTGGATTTAAGGTCATCCACTACCATATTCAGAAGCACGCCTGCAATACCTTGCTTGCGGTAGCTTTCCTCGGTATAAACGGCACAAACATTGGGAGTAAGGTCTTTTTTATCGTGGAAATCATTTTCGATAACACCCATACCGCCGACGATTTTGTCATCGTCTAAGCAGAGATACCAGCCCAGCTCAGTTTCACCCTTGAGGTAACTTTCCATACACTCAAGGTATGCTTCCTTAGGCACACCCCATTTGCTGTTAAACCAGCTTGCAGCTGTATCTAAAAGCATTGGTGCTTCTCTTAATGTAATATACTTAAAATTTTTCATTATATTCTTACCTCATATTATTTATAAATTAAATTAAGATTTTCTGGTCAAGCAGTATATCATAACCGCCTGCTGAACTTCAAGCAGGTGCTTTTTAAATTCATAGCCTACAAAATACTGAAAATCAATTACATCTGCCGATACTTCTTCGCCACGATAAAAAGGCGGACAGGGGTTTAAAAGTGCCCCATTGTTTGCCAATTTCATAGCCTTTAATGTTACCTGACACTCCTTGAAATCATCAAGAATATCAGAAGGGATAGAATCTGTACACACAATATCTTTACCGACAGTTGCATCGTAGATATTATTGTAAGTCGCTATACCGCCGATTTCATAGCCTTTAGGACAGCACTGCTCTAAATCAAAGCCCATAACCGTTGACGCTTCTTTCCACGCTAAGCCGATGTTGCCATTCTTTCCGCAAAAAAGGAACTTGTCGTTTGTAAAATCACTTCGGATTTTAGAGAGTGCATACATATCCGTAAGGACTTCGCAAGGATGGTTTACATCAGTCATTGCGTTAATTAAAGGCACAGTCAGAAACTCTGCCATCTTTTCAACCAAATTTATATCTTTATGCCTTACTATCACCATATCTGCCCAGTTGTTAAGATAACCGCAGACATCCCTTAAATCTTCCTTTTTATCCAGAGTTTCAGACGGAAACAATATAGACTGACCGCCAAGAAGGTATATTCCTTTTTCAAAAGTTACCCTTGTTCGGATACTTGAGTTAGGAAAAAACAAAACAACACTTTTTCCTTTTAAAAAGTCTTTATATTTTCCATTATGAATTTCATCTGTTATATTAAAAACATCGTAAATATCATTTACACTATAATCTGTCAATCGTACAAGATTTTTCAAATCCCTTCATCTCCTTAAATCCACTGAATGAAAGCAGTTTTGTCTGTGCTGTTATAGCCTGCCCGCTTGTAAAAATTCAAGGTATCTTCACTCTTTGACCCTGTCAGAAGCATAATTTTATAGCAGTTATTAGCTACTGCAATTTCTCTGGCGAAATTGAGGCACTCTGTTGCATAGCCTTTTCCTCGATAATCTGAATGAGTAACAACATTTTCTACAAAAGCATAAGGTCTGACGTTTCTTGTTAAATTTGGAATAATGACACAGACACAGGAAGATACTAATTTGCCGTCAATCTCTTTAACGATAATGTGGTGGTTTTCATCTTCTATTATTGATTTCCAAGTCATCTTAACATGCTCAGTAATTTCAGGTACTGAGTCCTCGTGCAAATGCAAATACAGCAAAAGCAAATCATTTAAGTCGTTTATATTAGCTTCTCTGATCATTATTTTCACCTTAATCCTTTTTGTAAAAGACGATGTCCATTCTTTCGTTTATGTTCTCAACTTTACCTGTTCTTTTGTATCCTAATTTTTCATAGAGGTAACAGTTTCCTTCCTCCTGAAGAATGGTCTCAAGCTCCCAGTTGTGGCTACCGTGAATTTTTTCGATTTCAGCAAAAGCCTTTTTAGCAAGGCCTTTGCCTCTGAACTCCTTCATAATAAAAATTGGAGATACTCTTTTTCTACTACCGTCTTTTCTGTCAACTACTCTGACTGCTCCTGCATAGTTTTCCTCAAATCAAAACTTACTCATCTATTGCAATTTTACTTTCAGGGTTGATTTTACACACAGCACCGTTTACCGAGAACCACAAAGTTTGCTTACTGTGATTTACGATATGGCTGTGGGTTATTTCGGCTTTCTCCATAGCTTTAAGGTAGTCGATTATTCCGATAGTGGTCATAGGCAGGATATCATCCTGCGATGAGATTTCTTTGAATACATTCTCAATTTTATCCCACATATTTTCTGTATCGAGGTCGTATGAGTGACCTACAATCTGAAACAGAGCAAGTTCCTCTTCTGTGCTGATGAAATCACTTGCTAATTTAGTAAGAGAATCATCAAGATGAAAGACAGTTGCTTTCCACCTGTAATAATTTGTCTGAGGCTTAAATGATAATGATTCCTCTGAGATTCTTGCATATTCAAAGCCGCACTTTCTGACACACTCTTCAATCAAATCGCTGTAATAATCAAAAGGCGCCGCAAAACCTTTGATTTCTCTTTGGAAAAGGGTTTCAAGATTCTTCTTATCCTCTTTAAGCTCATACACAACCTCAGCTTCGCTTTTACCTTCCAGATAAATATGAGTCAGGGTATGGCTTGCAATTTCGTGACCGTTATAGAGAGTTAAAACCTTTTCTTTCGGAAGGCGTTTTACTACCAAACCGCTTTCATGTACCCACTCAAACTCATTTTCCATAAGCCCTGAATTAAGGTTGAATGTGCCTTTGAGGTTGTATTTATTGAGAAGCTCAACAAACCTGACATCCTGCAAAACGCCATCGTCGTATGTAACGCTAAAGGCTTTGGCTTTGCCAAATGGATATAATTTCTTGATCATTATTTCTTACCTACCACACAGAAAATGTTTATGTAATCATTCATACTTATGAACTTCTGATAGAAAAGCTCTTTAGTGTCTAATTCTATCTCAATTTCCTTTTCATTTGCATTAAGCTCTTTTACGATGTTTTCTAACTTTCTTGCTGACTCTGCACTAAAACCCTTAACATTATAGTAACCAAGGGTAATATGTGGGGTCAGAGGATATCCGAGCTTTTTCACATCATCAAAGAGATAGTACAAATTCATAAGCTTAGTATACTCCTCTTCGTCAGCGGGATACAAGCCCATAACGAGGCTTGTGTTCACCATATTGAAGATATATTTGCTTTTCATTTTGATTTTTTGCTCAGTTATATTTTCTGCAATCTTCAAAGCCTTAAGCTCATTGTGAAAAAGTTCTGAGGCTACGTCTTCCAGAACAGGTGAATTGCTCAGGTCGTGCAAGGTCATATGAAATGTATTTGATACCAAGCTTTCGCAAAAGCATTCGGGAGCAACTGCAGTTATTCTGTCTACAATTCTTTTAAGTTTTTGCTTTGTAGCATCATCAAGGTTAAAAACAACTGTATCGCCATAGAAAGGCCGAAAGCTGTTATCTTCATTAACCTTTAAAGCGATTGAAGGATTGCCTTTAAAATAATCCTTGCCTAAATCAATTTCGCTTTTCTCAAAGGAATTGATTCTGTCTAAAAACTCCTTATAAGTTTCCACTGAAAGCTCTCCTCTCTGAAACCTCATTATTTCATAGAACTGTATAATATGTTATCAACTAAAAAGCGTAACGACCCAAGCGATAACAAAATCAACGGCGTTAATCTCAACATCTAAAGAACAAATGCCTTTTGTTATGTCGTAGATTTTAGTGCTGTCCAAAACAGCAGGCTGACTCGCACATCCTACCAGTGCCACCAATAATAAAATTACCAATACGATTAAAAAATACTTTAACATAAAAATAAACACCTATCAAAGCTGATAATTGTTTACTTTAAAATGTTATTATTTTATTTCAAGTGTATTGCGGATTTTTTCACAGCACCTTGCAGAGTGCTTCATCAAAAACTCTCCGTGACCGAATCCTTCCATAATTTCTTCGTTATAATTTTTCAAATATTTTTTAAGTTCCTTATGGGACTTGAGAGCATAGGGTTCTTTGCTTCCACACCAAAGATAAACCATATTTTTGTTTTCTGCAATTTCAGGGCGTGTTCTATATGTATAGTTTTCTATAAAATTTCTGTTTACCGTTTCATCGCTTGCATTCATATATAAGCCGTTGGTAAGCCCCTCTGACATTTCATCAAGAGTTGTTCCCATAAGCTTCATCATAACATTTATTACTTTAGGAAACTCACCTGTATTCTTATATTTCTTGAACATCCAAGCTGTAACCTTACCCGAAAGCTTACCCTGATGTGCAACATAACACCCATCCATAATTACTGTACCAAGGTCAATATTGTTTCGTGTAAGAAGCTCAACCAGCATTAGTCCGCCCTGAGAAGCTCCGTATGCCCCGAAGATTTTGCCGCCATAGTTCTTGTTAATGTATTCTTCAACCTGTCTTGCTTGGTCTGCAAAAGTTGTGAAATCTTTACTTCCGTCATAGAAACCATCCTGAGCAGGTATTATAAGGCGATAGTATTTTTCTAAAGTCTTTAACATTTCATACTCGCTGTGCCAATCCTGCATCATACCGTGTAAAAGCAAAACAGGTGGATTATCTTTTTTACCAAATTCATTAAATAGCATAATATTAACCTCGTAAATCTTAAGTCTATTGATTCTGATTTTACACTATACCTAAAAGCTCAACAGCTCCTGCTATTAAAGCAGAAATAAGGGGCATACCTGCTACTGTAAATGTCCACTTAACTACCGCTACTTTCACAGGGATATATGGCTTCAAATCTTCTGTGCCTTCGATATGCCAAGCTTTTGTGTGACCTACCCAATAAAAGTCGATAAATAAGCGGTCAAACAGACCCATAATCCACATTATAATGGACATCTGCCAGAAGCCATCCCAAAAGCCTGTCGCTCCGTTTATATAATACACCATAAACGGCACTAATGTAAACAACGGAAGATACAAAGCAACTGACATCAACACAAAGCTTTTCTTGATTTTCTTTTTGGTTGTAAGCCCAAGCTCTACAACTCTTTTCTGAACATCATTTTCGTAAAGTGCTACGCCGCCTACGGGTCCGTTTGCTATTGCAACAACACAAACTAAAAGCAATACAAAGCACATTACAATTCCTTCTAAAACTAACAACATAAAAATCTTTCCTCTCAAATAAAATAACCCAAGCACAGCCTTAAGCTATACTTGGGTTTTAACTCTTATAAATAGACTCAATGTATAGCTTTATTCTATACATGAGTCTGGCAATTTAAAACAAGCCAGACAGTTGAAAAGCTGCCATGATGTTGACTTGCTACGATATTTCGCTTGCTACTCCCTCATGGGTTTACTGTATGATACACCGAAAATTTAAACTTGTCAATAACTTTGTCAAAATATTTATTGACCAACTAAGGCTATCATTCTTGAATTCATTTGTCTTAACACAAAACTTGCTCAAACACACTTAATATTCAACTAACCTAATTTTTAAATTCACTTTTCATAAATTGATTATATCACACTGCTCCTGAATTCTCAACAACTGTGCTAACTACCCTTACAAGCCATCCAAATCCAAAAAGCAACAAAGATACAATATTCTTAACCTATAACAGTTCGAATATATTCTCAAACCGATATAAATGTAAATTGGCATTTTTAATTTTTTACAGAAGCTCTCATAATTGTCATTCGCAAGGGGTTAGCAGGAGAAATAAAAGTAAATCTCTATAATTATATTATACAAAAGCTCCTGACAGACATTTGTGCGTCTGTCAGGAGCCTTGCTTTAGTGATTTATGTTTCTCTCAAATATATTTTACATAATTGGGAGATCATTAGAACCTTGAGTTCCATCAAATTCAGGCTTTGATGGGGTTATACTGCTTGCAACGATTACTTCGTCAGAAGTAAACATATTGAATTTTATTTCAATACCTGTATATTCTTTCTTCTGCATTTTGATCGTCTCCTTATTTATATGCATACATAGTTGCCTCGCCGGCAAAATGTGCTAAAGCACTCACTACAGTCCAAAGCTCTTCGTTTCCTGAATTCTGAGCAAGGGCACCGTAGCTATAGATTGTGTAATCCAGTGTAATACCGCCAAGGCTTACTTTTAAGCTACCCTCGCCCATCTTATGAGCAGGAATATCGCTTATGATAAGCTCATAGAAGCTTCCGTTCTTCTTGAGAGTTACAGGGTAGTCGCAGGTGATTTCAAGATTCTGGATGTCAACGCTTTCGTCGATAATGAAATAGTGCTTGAACGCAAGCTCTGTTTCAAGAGAAAGTGCTGTGCCGTAGTATGTAACACCTGTTTCCTCACCCTCAAGTGTAAAGGGCGCACCTGCAAAGCCATAAAGCTCTACTGTCTTTTCTTCTTCGGTCATAAGCTCGGTATCGTTTGCAAGGTTATCTGTGTTGTAGTCAAAGTAAAGCTGAGCATTTGCGCCGTAGTTGAGCATTGCCTTTACAAGAGGAGCAGCCTTAACATAAGACAACATCTCAGGAGTAAGAAGATTACTTGCTCCGTCGCCGCCTGCAATACCGCCTGCCACACCGCCGCCAACAAGGCTGTTGGCTTCCTCAGCTTTTGCAAGAATATACTCTGCGTACTGCTTAACCGAATACTCGAACACATCGCTCTCCTTGTCACCTGTAACAATCTGAGCCGCAATTTTTGAGGTCATTTCCTTAGCCGCAACCTCGCAGATAAATACGTAATAACCGTTTGCGTCAGGTGTTACACTGCTTACGGGGATTCTTACCTCGTAGGTTGAGCCACCGTTAGGAACCGTAAATACCATTTGGGCATTTTCGTCAGCAAGAACCTCATCAGAAAGAACCATAAAATAGTTAACTGCGATATTTCCGCCAAGGCTAATGGAGTAACCCTTAACCTGAGCAATACCGTCCATAGCACCGCAAACTGTACAGAAGCCGTTTTCGAAGTTATGGTCAAGGATTTCGCCCTCTGTGTTGCTGTAGCCTACCACTTCATCTTTACAGTTGATTATTGTATAAACCTTGTCACCGCCAAGTACGGGGAGTTCGTCTGTGCCGATTTTCTGACCCCAGATTTCCTGACTCTGCTCGCCCTGTAAGAGGTAAGCAACCTCACCCGACTTAAACTGCTCTATAGTTTTTGCCTCGGCTGAACCCTTTAAATCAGAGCCGTTGATACCGCCTGAGCAAACAGTGCTCAGATAGTAACAATTAGTAATCGTT